>NZ_JASAUT010000110.1:0-11921 GCF_029952935.1 Bradyrhizobium sp. Mp19
CCAGCGCGCATTCTCTCGCCCCCGAATCAACACGTAGGCAAGAGAATCACGTGGCGCTATTTAGGTACAGACCCTAGTTCGATCTCAGCAATACGTCCGATGAGATCATCCGGTTCATTCGTCATGGCTACAATCCATCCGGCGATTGGGCTCGCGACTGGCGTAGGGTCCGCTCGACAGCAATTCGAGCCCAGAGAACACGAACTGGTCAACTACAAGAATTTGTAGTCGCACACCTACCGCAGTGACCGGCATGATTGCGGACCGTCGCAGCGGAGGCCGCAGACGCAATTTCGGAGGGGGATGTGCCTGCGGCCTAGGGGGAACTGATGAGCGAAAGCTTTAGGGTTGGTTTCGCGATAGCCATCACGGCAGCCGTAGTCGCAGGGGCGTTTTTTGCTATCCGTTTTTTGATTGGCTTTTACGGATAGGATCTCGCCGCCCTACTTCCACCCGAACCTGTCGCAAATCGATGCGATGATTTTGTCGATCGCTATCGCGATGTTCTCATCAGCATATTTTCTGGCCAGGGCGGCAAGTGCGACTATCTGAATCAGAAAAATGCAGATGACGGCCACAAATCCTAAGTGGGGAAATGTGGCCAAATCAATTAGCGTAATGCGCGCGCATATCCAGTAGAATCGTTCCTCGCGGCGCTCATCGGCCTTTTGAGCCCAACAGTCCTGGGGGGGGGCGCGGGGGCGACTCGGCGTCGCGAAACATGCGAAACGACGCTGTCCCTGCCACACCCGCGCCGCGGTGAAGTTAGCGGCCACGTGACTCGGCGCCTCCATACCGAAGAAGCGCTGTCCCTATCGCGCGCGCCACTAACTTCCGTGGTCAGCCTTACCGCCTTGAGCTGCAAAACTGACCGCCCCGCCCCCGAGGGGGGGCATCAACCCGCGGGGGGCCCTCGCGTTGTATCGGCGAAAAGCCTCCCGGGCCCCTACCAGGATTGGTTGGGCTGCCTGGGCCGCCACTGAACGCTAAACTGGTCACCCAGCCTTTGCAGCACGAAGGAGAGAGCCCTGTGGTTAAACTCGCACGCGTTCGCTGCATCAATAAGACCGACAGGATGAATCCCCACGAGAGGATTGAAAGTGTCGGAGGTGAATATTCAAACGGAAGTCAATGGAAGCAGTCTGTCGTTCAGACGATCAGAGACATTGAAAGCGGCGAATGGGAGTTCTATGTCGAAGAAGACGGACTCATGGCTGGCGTGGTCGTGGCCGAACACAACGGGCACAAATACATCAAGACAACGGCGGACGGCGTTCAGCCAGACAATCTTCTTTCACTGGCTGAGTGCCCGTGATCCCCACTAGCGACGGCCTCCACGGCTAAGACCCCCCTTCCGCGAGCTAACGCTTTTTCCTTCCGGCCGCCCTGCGCATCCCGACACGGAGCTTCAGGGCCGCCAGCGCGGCGGCGCTCGTCAAACGATTTGCGCTCGTTCCAATCGGCTACGGCGCGGAGACTCGCCGCACCGGCACCAGTGGAGATGGCCTGCTGCAGATGCGAATTGTTTATTCCCTCGGCCCGTTTCGGCTTCGATAAAGTGCGAGAAATTCTCGCACTTTCTCCAACGGCCATTTCTGCCTGCACCTGCTCCCAAATCTCCTTACGTCGCTTGATGTAAAACCTCTCGCACCTAGCCAACCACCGGACATTTGCGGAGAGCGAAGCCGTCTCTTTCCGGTGGACAGCCTTTGGTTGCGATAGCAACTTGGTCGTTTTTCAGGACGTGAGATTTGCTTATGCGCGATTAGCAACTGCCGTTTTCTCGCGTTTGCTCGGATTGCACCTCAAAGCGCGAACGAAGATCCTACCGCCGATTACTGTCATGCAGTGCGATTTTGACCGGTGCGTGATGCTGCTCTACATTTACACGGTCATAATGATCGAGTCGTGGCTCGATTTCTGGCTCGCGTCAGCCCAACGTCTCGCCCCAGCATGCTGCCCGTGCTGGGGTCTCTCTTTCGGAGACTGACTTGGAGTCCTGGCAGCCTGTCGGTCGTGATTGAAGCAAGACAGTCCGTCACCCTTTCGTCAGCTATCGCGAGCGCACCCAGTGCCTTTTATGACTAACCCGCACACCGCAAGCAGCGCGGGCGCGCTGGCGAAAGTCTCACAGGCATGCCACCCGAACCGGTTGGCACACACGCGGCTCTCCTAGAAGAGCGCGTATGCGTGCAGCGATCTTCCGCGCCTCCTTCGGCCCGAGGTTGGGTTTCAAGCTGTCGAGCCTCCTCGGCATTAGACGTCGCGATTTGGCGATCTGCTTGGCTCAAAGACTGATCGGCCGCGCTGGCCTGATTGGCTGCAAACACCGCAAGCGCTTGGGACCGCAGGGACGTGATTTGCTGCTCGAATATGTGCATCCATTGGCCTGTAGCTACCCTGTGTGGTGACGTCGCAAGCGATGGTGGCCAGCCTTCGCCCCTTGGATTGGCAGGGCTGGCCACCTTTGCTCCCGAGGGGCCCAAAATTCCCCCCTGGTGCCACCAAGGAGTATCGCTGAGAAGGACTGGAAGCACCTACCAGTACCAGTGGGTTGTCGCGCCCCCGCGTGCATGCCATATCAAAGTGCTCGGCCTGCAAATGTTCGAGCTGGCTCCGCTCATAGGAGTAACCGCCGTGCCTAGGACCGAAGTGGTAGCGGCAATCCAAGCATTCACGGACTACGTCCGTAGGCCAAGCCATACACCGGCAGAAGACACGTACGCGCCACAGCGAACTGAAGAACAGCTGGCCGATTGGCGATCCCGGGTTGAAGTTATCTGCTCAAAAATGGACGCGGTGGCGGATTGCCCTCTTTCGACCTTATCCGAATTCGAGGCGCTCAGACGCGAGATGGGGACAGATTTTCCCGCAACACCACCCGCTTTACTAAACCGTGTAGCGGACGCATTTTTACGCTGCGGGTCGGCGGATGCCGGCCCCTTAATCAGGACGGAGCCGGATGATGCCTAGCACATTCTCGCTGCACAAGATCGACGAAGCTATACGCGACCTCGAAGAAAAAGTTGCTCACGGTGCAGAAATCAGCCGCGAGGAGCTCGCGAGCGGCATTCTGCGGATTACGAAGCGTCTTCGAGATGAACTCGAAGCCGCGCTCAAGGTAATCGATAGCCTCAAGGATCACACCGGGCTCACGGTGGCAGCCGCGCGACCTAAACAGCGGGAACGTTAGCGGCCACGTGACTCGGTGCTTTGGGGTGGACCGATAAAGCGCTGTCCCTATCGCGCGCGCCACTAACTTCGCCCGGTCAGCCTCAAGGGAGGGAGAAGCTGACCGGGCAACGTATCCTCCGGACGAATGCCCTAGAGCAACTACCAGGATTGTGGGCGGTGACTTGGCAATCAGTCTCGGATCGCAGGCAGCGCCGTGGCGAGTCGCCATCGGCAACTTACTACCAAGGAAGGTACAGCGCGACGAACAGTACCAAGAGGATTAGAGCGCACGCCCACGCGAACAATAGCGCCTTATCCATCGGCCGATTCCGATCGATCTCCTCGGCCGCCCGCAGCGGCGTACCACTGCGGCCTTTCTGTTGAGCAACACAATGGGTGGTGCATCACTCGATTCGTAGATTTTCCGCCGACTCCTTTCCGCGATTTTTCACGATGTCGAAGCTGACTTTTGCGCCCTCTGCGAGCGAAGTAAAACCAGCCTTCTCAACCGCGGAGATGTGGACAAAGACGTCATTGCCGCCGGAATCCGGTTGAATGAACCCATACCCCTTTGTTGGGTTGAACCACTTCACTGTCCCAATTGCCACCTTACTTCTCCATTTTTCAAAAATGAAAAGTAGTGCGCGACTCCGACAAAAGAATGGCTTGTCGCGACGCGCGTCCGCAGGCCATACGGGTGGCACCGATCTTACATCCTCGCCAGGACGCTAAGCGCGTTCTGACCTGCCACGTTGATGTTGTTGGCGTTGGTGCCATCGCCCTGTTCGTTGGCTGAGAACACGTGCAAACCCAATAGTGGCGGAGCCGCGTACGCGGCTGCTCCACCGACCTGAGTAGTATTCGTCCGCCTGCAAGAACCCCCTGACCAATGAAAACGTTGGTCGCATCCACGCCAATACCGGAAACCGCGGCTGCTGAGTTCGTGACCAGACCAATGCGTGATGCATACGAAATCTGCGTCGCATCTTCGGCCAGCCCGAATACAGCCGACACCTGATTGCCTGCGGACGCTCTCGCCTGCCTCACGGTCGCGCTGGAATAGGTGTATGCGAGGCCGCTATCGATCGCCGCTGCGGATGCCGTCACGCGGTTATAGGCATTCCACACGCCGAGGTACCCAGCCACACCGCCAGACCCCGAACCGCCAAGAATCCAATCAAGTTGCGACGATGCATTGCTGCGCGTGGTGCCTCCGCGCCACGCTGCCGGCCCATTGGTGATGGCTTGATTGTTGAGCCAGATACCATTGACCTGGCCCAACGCCGTTCCAGCCGAGCGCACCGTGTCGCTTGTCCAGTCGGGACCGTGAGGCAGCCGCAGCGTACCGCTGTCGTTCCAGACAAACCAGTCATTGACCTTGCTGGCGCCGATCGCCGCGGGGTTCTTGGTGATGTCGGTCGTCGCGATCGACAACTCGGCAAATGTCGTCATCGTGAGTTTGGTGCCGTCATAGATTGGCACCTGATTGCCGTTGTAGAGCGCATAGTACAGCGTCGTTTTGGCGCTCTGCGTCGTCGTCATCACGGGCGTTGCGCTCACCAGGGTCAGGCGACCTTGCGGCGGAGACAGAACCCCGAGATTGCCACGTGACGTTTGAGCACTCGCCACGTCCGACAGATTGTTGGCGCTCGACAGATCACCAGCCCCAGGCTGGCCCACCACGTTGAAGTTCCAGTCCGCGAGCGTGCCGCTGCCGCCGGTCTTGTCGGACGTCATGGTCAGCGTCGTGCCGCTGTAGGTGACGAGGCCTTCCATCCAATTCGCCGTGTTCGCCGCCGAGCTAGCCCGCACGCGAGCGCCATTCTGATAGGCGAGGCCGGCCTGCGTGGTGAACGCTTTGGATCCGGTGCCGATAGCGAGCGACGTGGTCGAAGTGCCGCCATACGTGGGGGCGTTGGCCCCCGCAGCACCGGTTGAGCCCGTGGCGCCAGCATCCCCCTTCGACGCCAGCAATTGCCAGTATGTCGCATTCGGAGGCGTGTGGTTGGTGTGGCCGAGATCGGAGGTCATTCGATCGATCGAGAACGGGACCAATACATTCTTTACGTTGGTCGGCGGTAAGCGCGCGGACGTTGGCGTCGTTAGCGGCCCGAACGGAAAATATGTTCGAACTCACGCTGACGGCTACTACAACGATAACCTACTAGCTCTGCCGGAGTGTCCGTGAGTTTTAGTCAAGTAAATCGTCCGCCTCCTCTGCCGGCGCCCAACTGATCTTGCTCGCATCGGCCGGTGTCGCGCCCATACTGCTTAGGCACAGCCTCAGTAGGCTGAGCGATTTTGTACCCATCTCCGCGCCGCTTTGCAGGCGAGCGCGCAAGACTGATGCGATGGAGACAAGACAACGGTGAGATGCATTGAGCCATGGCAACTCGCTGGCGAATTCACGCCATGCATTGGCCTGTTGCTCGTTTAGCCAAGTGGGTGGAGCGCCGATTTCGGCACCGGTTGGATCGTTGCGTTTATAGCGGCCAGCATTGATGATGTGCCGGCCTTCAACCAGCGCCTTGGCGGCCGGCTTTCTTGGTCGTGGCATTTTGCCCCTGGGGGTCCGAATTGCAGATGCGCGTGAAATGGGGGGCCGCCGGTAGCTAGTGGCGGCAGTGGGAGGGATCTGACCCACCCCTCCCCCTGCGCTTAAAGGATGCCGCGGGCCCGCATCTTCGCTTCAACGCGCCGTCGTGCTGCCTGGTTGTTGCTGGATGCTCGACTGATCTGAGCTGAGGTGTCCTTGCCGTAGGCTCCCCACAGGACCAAGCTGATCTCGAAAAGTTTGGCCTCGGTGATGAGGCGCTTCGGAATGTCGCCACCGTCGTCCCACTCCTCGACAACTGGAGTAAACGACACGCTCACCTCGTTGACAGTGCCAAGGCCTCCTGCCCTAAAGGCGCATCAGGATGCGGCTCTAACGAGTAGTAGAGTCCGACGTTATCCGAACGTAGTTTGAGGGTGCCGTTGCTGATGCGCCCCAGAGGCCTGCTGACATCATGACTGCAAAGCGCGGCGACGTCTGGATTTTGCGCGATGTGCTTGTCGAATGCGCCGCGCGCGAAGCGTTCCTCGAAGAGCCCCGCGATGATGGCCGGCCGATTCCAGGAAATCGCGAATCCTGAGATGGTTTCAGCCATTGCGTTGCGTCACCCGCAATCGTTTCTCGCGTTTCGCTTGCATCAACTTGCGCGCAATCACGGCTGGTGAGTCCGAGCACTCGGAGTGTCGGCTTTCGCCAGGCATCTTTACACGGCGCCGAACTGGCTTTCGGTCGGCCACATCGGAAGTGCGTTCGGATCCCTTAGACATTGTGGCCCGCCTCCTTCACTTCCTTCAAAAAGTAAAAAGCGCGGCCTTCGCGCCGATCGCCCAAGAAGTGCGCGCGCACTGGCCGCAGATAACCGAGGCGCACATCCTCGCGCTCCAGATCGTCCAGCAGCGCGTCGTGCTTTTCTCGGGCTTGGCTGCTTCCAACGCGCGAGCGGCCTCACATACCGCACCCAAACGGCGCTGGTACTCTGGCATCACGGTGAAGCACACGAGCTTGGAGGCTACGTTCCGCGCTTCGTCTGTGCGCCTATGCAGGACCTCCCGCGCTGACTCGATGTTTGCTATCTCCGTGGTGACTTCGCGGAGCTGCCGCGACAGATCGGCAATGCTGTCAGTAGGATCGTCACCAAGCAGCGCGGCCACGCCGGGCGAGATATGTTTCCCAAAAGCCGCCCTGCCCGCCTCGATCTTACCGCGCAGTTTCGAGCGCTCGCTGTTGAGCTTAGAGTCTCTCTGCTCCAATTCCACGCGTTTCGCGATCAGGTCGGCGTACGAGCTGTCGGCCTCCGCGAGGCTGGGGACGCGGAATTCGTCGGTGGTCTTCGTCTTCAACGGAGCCATTAGGCAACAACCTTTCCAAACAATGCATCAATGATACCGGCCACAGCGGCGACGTTGATGGTGACTGACTTGTGATGGCCATTGGATTGCCAGTGAGCGCAATGAGCGCCCGGCTGACTGAAGCGACTGACCGACCCATCAGGTTTGTGAATCGCGACGGCTCTACAATTGCAGGATACGGCAACCTGAGATTTTCGCGCCTCCGCGACGCCAGTGCGTGCGTCCTCGACCAAAATCGCAACAGCGATCGGCGCGTTGGGAATCGACTGCGGGGCCCCATCCAGGTTGACACTACCGGGTGTCATCGCGTGGTAGGCGCGGACCGCGTCAACAGCGGTGTGCAACTCGGTGTCAGAGGCGAGCGCAACAACGAGGTCGAGAACATTGTCCTCGTCTAGCTCAGGCGCAACGCCCGGTGCGCCGGAAGGCAAGATTCCGGCTTCCTGCAAACGCCTGGCGATTCCGGTGCTTCGCGAGCGCGGGAAATCAAGATGACGCTCGATCGCGTCGAGCACGTGATTCCAAGTGGCCATTGGGGCCGCTCTCCTTTCAGGATTGGAAATTGCGATTGGAGGGTTAAATAAAACGCCGCATGCAGCGGCTTCGCGGCTCAGGGCCGGGAAAAAGTGGCGACGCCGGGTGGTGGCCAGCGCGCCGAGTGCACGTCACGTCAGACCACAAATCGTGGTCTTCAAGGTGATACGTTCCCAACTATGGCGAAAACTGGATTTTAAGCCGCCAGCGCGATTTTCCTCCGGCGCGGCCTGTTCCTGCGAATGTCGGGCTCATTATCATTGGCCACCTGCGTCAGGAATCGCTTGGCGTCGATTGCCCGGATCATGGCGTCCTCAACGGCACCGAATTGCATGAGCCGAATGCCGCTTGTCGCCGGGGCGGTGCGGCCCGCAAGAAATTCAGCGCCCTCCGCAACTGCATGCGACCACCTGGAGTACGGTGCGCCCACGTCCTGCTGCCAATCCAGTAGCTCTGGCCTGGCGGGCTTGCCGGGCTTGTTGGGGGTGGCCGCCTGTTTGGTGCGGCGCTTGCCTTTGCTCTGGCGATATTGCTCGGCAGTTGAATGCCATCGCCCGTCCAAACCAAACCACTTGGACATATCCGCATTAAACGTCGCCCTCGCCGCCGCATCCAATTGCCAGCCATGGGCCGGCCCCATACCGGGGAAGCGGCGGTGTAGAATGCGGTTCAGCTCGCCAGGGCGCGGGCGGACCTCGGTAACATGGTCGGCTGCTATGGGTTGGTCGTTGTCGTTTGCGTGTTGCATTGGTTGTCTCTCGTGACGAGCGTACCTGACCGCTTCTGCGGTCTTGTGCGTCGGCATCTGCGTGCCGATCGAATAATCAAACAATCAAAAAAAGTTATACGTAACTCGGCCACTGGTTCGGGCGGCTCGCGGGATCCAAGGGATTTGCTATATCCCCGCCCCATGTTTTGGTTTTCATTTTGCACTCGGAGATGTTTTCCTGGGGGCGCGGGTCCCTATGTGAACGGCGGGAGAGATCAGCTAGACCCCGCCGCCGTGCGCGGTGTGCGCGATGTGCGTGATTTTCACGTATGACTCTCTACACGCGCGCGCGAAGCGCCTATAATGGAAAAATCGCGCACATGTCGCACACGTAGCACCGACCATTGAAATCATTTCGTTTTCCCGTGCGCGATCCGTGCTCAATCGCGCACGCTAGGTTCTTTCTCGGCCTGCCTAAGCAGTTGCAGTCCGATATAGAGTTGTCCGCCGCGTACCCTTTGCCCCTTCTTGAAGCCACTCTTGGTCAGCGACTGGACAAATCCCTTCTGGCTTCCGGGGCGCTCGCCAGATGCTTCAGCATAATCGGTCCACGATTTGAACAGATCCGCGACGAAGTCTGAGATGCTACGATTGTCCGGCTCAACTCGGCAAGCATCCTTCAGCCACTGGCCGAACGTGTCTTGCTCGGCAAAATACGTTTCGGTCGCCTCAACAATAGATGCAGGTCGCACCAAACCATTGCGCTGCCAGTCCCGGCACCCATCAACCATCCACCGCAGAATGGCGGGCGCCTCACCGCGAAGCTTTGCTTCAAGTTCACGATCCGGCTTCGTCGGCTTTCGCGTGAACGGCACGATGTTGAATCGCCGCCGGGCTGCGGCGTCGACGCTATGCAGTGCTGGCTGGTGGTTTCCAACCACAAACAGTTTGAATTGCGGCTGGAACGTAAAGAAGTCCTGCCTCATAAAGCGCGCTGAAATCGCATCGCCGCCCGTCATCTGTTTTATTCGCGACTCGGCCCAAGCCCTGCCCTCCTCTGTCTCGCTGGCGCTGACTAGACGCGCACCGCGCAACATCGCCAAGTCTGTCGGGTGTCTGTCACTGCGGCTGGCAACGAACGTGTCCATTGACGCCGTAGTCGCATAATCGTGCAGAATATAGCTAGTGGTGTTGAGAAAAACCGATTTCCCATTACCGCCGTCGCCATGCACAAAGACAAGTGCATGTTCGCGCGTGTCGCCCGTAAGGCAGTAGCCGCACCACTGCTGCAGAAAGCGGATCATTTCACCGTCGCCGCCAGTCGCGTCTTGAAGAAATCGCAACCAAAGTGGACAGTCTGCCTGGGCAGACGGCGCGGTGGACGTTAGTTTGGTAATGCCATCTGCAGGGTCGGCAGCGCGCATTTTCCCTGTACGCAGATCAACGGTGCCGTCTGGCGTTCCGAGCAGAAACGGGTCGCGGTCCCAAGCCTCGATCGTGACGGCGAAGGTTGGGTCATTGCGAGCGAACCCCTCGACTCCTGAAGCGAATGAACGCTTTCGTATAGTCGCGAGCGCCTTCGGAGACAGGCCCTGTGACATATCGCGGGCCATCACCCTAACATGGTGAGCCGCAAGGCCGACTTCGTTCCTGCGCCAGTACGAACCATCCCATTCAAACCACGCGCCAGTGGAGTGGCAGAAGCGCAGCGTGTCTCGATAGGTGCTCGCGAATATATACGCAACACTATCCTCGGTTACCGAAGTGCCGGGATTAGATGCGGGTTTGTTGTCGTTGGCTGCGACAGGCTCCTCATCGCGGGCTTCAACGGTTGAATTGGACGCGTCGGTTTTAATTGCATTTTGCATTCAGCAATCGCCCTTCAGGACAAAGTTGATGTTGATCGACGCGCTGCGGCACGCCTGGCGGGTTGAGTAAGAAGACGAGCAACGCTGACTGGCTTGGTGTCATCGCCGCCGCCAACTCGTTTACGCAGCCACTCGGCGGCCTCTGACGCGGACATGCTGAGGCTGACTGAAACCATGTTGATCGGCGAGTAGCCGGCGTTTCCAGCCGAATAATCGACAATACCACTGGGCTGGATATTCAGCGCGCGGCCTCGCTTCTTCACCTTCGAGTTGATCGAGGGGCGGAAGGATGCAACAGCGTGGAAGCCGCCCTGGTACTTGCGCAGATCTTCGAGTCCAAGCTCCGGCACCCATGCATCGAGGCTAGCCAACGCGCGGCGTTGATGTGTCAGCCCACGGGTGGTCACTATCGACTACCACCGGGCCGCGGTCACTGGCTTTGCTGGCTGGCTTAATCAGCGTCCCGCGCTCGGCGAAGTACGCCTCCGCCCGAGCCAACAATTCGTCGATCGCCTCTGGTGTGATTTCCGGAAGCTCGGCCAACGGTGTTTCGGCCGGCGAACCGTTGAACCATTCGTAAGGTCGGCCCGTATCGGGATGCGTTCCGAACGCCACGAATTGCGTGCGTTCACCAAACGCCTCGACCTGACACTTGGCGCCGTTGATCAGGTAGGCGCCTGTTGCGCGCTTCTCGCGAGGCTCGGTGGCGCGGAATGCGAACAGGGTCTTCGGTGCCTTGCCCATCCGATACGGCGCTCTGTCCGACCCCGGCAACTCCATCACCATCGCGCGGATAGCGTCGGCAGTCTCAGCGTCCGGCGTGTCGACATCAAGCCCCACAAGTTCGCCGCAGAGCAGACCCGTATTTGTGGCGTCCGGATAGTTGCGAGCGATGCCTTCCATTTGCGCAGCGGACCACCGCGAGCGCTGCCAGTTACCCATGACAGCGGCTTTGCCACTACACGCGACGGGACGGTATCCGTAAGCAATAAGGCTGCGACGAAGGTGGATAATGCGCTTAAGCGTGGCCCGCATGTTGGCAATCGCCCTCTAAAACGAGAGATGAAATTGATTCGACCATCGCGGGCGAAAGCGCAGCCCCGCGCGCGTAAGCTCGATGCGATCCATCGGCCGCACGCACAATGCGCACGCCGAACAACTTCACCCCTTCGCAGACTTCGACGTCCGCAAGGGCAACGTCAGCACCGAGCGGCGAATGAGTGGCGAGGATTTTCATATTCCGGGTCTCCCTCGATCAGAAGCTTAGTCAGTTGCCGGTCGACCTGAACCGGATCGTAATACAGGTTGAACGAGCCGGGGATCTTGACCGGCTCTCTGAAGTTGTGGTGGAAATTGAGTTGTGGCTGCACACAATTCCTCCGTTCGTAGTGTGTGATGAGTAGTGAGATTTTTCGGGCGTGACACTAAAGGTCGCGCTGCAGATATTTGGCGGGCGACGCGGGGCTGTTGTTCACGCAGCTACCTTGGACTTGCCGTTATCGTTTGCGCCGCGGGCAGCAAGCCGCCGCCGCGCGCGTGTCATCACGTCATCCTTCGACTGCATAGCGGCAAGCTCCCGCTCCAGGCGTTCGACGTAGGGCGCGAAGCCCGGCCGGTCGTGCAGCACCATCACCTCGGCGATGAGAGAGCTGGCCTCGCAAATTCGGACAGTAGCTTGAGTGGATTTTCTGCCTGACAGCGGCGAGGATTCTTGCTGCGAATCAGGAGCGAAG
>NZ_JASAUT010000111.1:0-11695 GCF_029952935.1 Bradyrhizobium sp. Mp19
CCTTGCAATCCAAAAACAGTCCACACCAGCAAATGCGATTCTGCCTCAATCGCTTAGCCGATCTTCACGGACGACTATTCATTCTGGCGACCCGTCCTTACGATCGAGAGGTCCCCTGCCTTCTAGGTCAGGGATCCGTCACTCCGACAGTTACGCTTGGCAGAATATCGACCGAACCACAACTAGCGCGAGTTCAATTGTCATGGATTTTGTGAGCATGCTTACCGCCGGCGCAGCTTCATTCCCGTATTTCTACCGGAGCTCCAACATGATTGCGTACCGTGTTCATCGCGCAAGGGCGCCCAAATTCTCGATAAATTTGCAGCTCACAAGGTTGTTCTTGCGAAAGGCAACGACGATTGCCTCTTCCTCAATCGAGCGGACGGTCTTGCAACCCGTCGGTGCATCGTGCACGACGCCGCCTTACGCTGCTTGGTGATGGTCTTCTGATTAGGACCGTGCTGGCTAATTCTTTAATTCTTTGAGCGAGCTTTCGATCGCTGTATCGCCGCTCGTGGCGCGCGTGGCCGTGCGCTGTCATAGAGTGTTTGGCCACAGGTCCTCCCGCATGATGGATCAGACGTCGTTCGCCCTGTTTTCCCTCGCTTCGAGGCATCTGAGAGCCCGTTGGTATTCGAACTCGCACCACGCAAGCTCGAATGGTTCCATCAGTATCTCTATCCACGTCTCGGCAAATGCTGTCATTCCGACGAAAAATAGAATTCGCGACCTCCCGATTCGCTATCAGTTGACGAAGCCGGCGAAGACGAATGAGATGTCGCTGTGGCCAGCCGCGCATGCAGCTAAGAGGATCGTGATCAGCGGCTCAATTGAACCTTGGTAAAAATTGGGCACCTCAAGGGGGTCACTTAACGATACGAAAGTTTATGGCGGTCGTTCGCCTGGCTCGCACACTTCATCCAACGGCTGCCCGAGCAGCAAAATAATCCCCTGCGCCATCTTCCGCAGCTAGTAGCACGCATCCATTGCAAAAAACCGCGTCCGCGACGCTACGCCAGTACACCAGCGCACGTCGTCGAGTTAGCGGTGGCAGAAAGCTGACCGAGTTGCCGTGGGCGATGCAGTCAATGAGGATGTCGGCTAGACGCTCCAAACGCTTATCCACTTCGTCGGGCGCCGATGCGCCGTACCTGAATATCGTCCGTCATCTGATTTCGGACAGAGCGAGCCGATTGCCCCGGGCTGGCTCGGACGGTGGGTTAATTGCCAACACCACGGAAATAGCGAGTTTCCATCGGAGCGACATGCTCTTGAATTGCCATAAGGTGGTCACGTGCCGTGTCGCCTAACCCAACCGAAGCTGGCAAATCACCATAGAAGATTGCTCCGCCAAGGCTGCAATGCTTAGCTGCCCGCTCGAAGCGCCCGGACAAGGCACGCTCCGTATTACGAACCGAATTTTGCGCATAGCTCCGCAGCACGAAACAAATTTAACGCGGAGATGAGATTCTTGTCGCGTGGGAACAGCCTCCGAGCGGACTTGATCCGCGAGTCGTGGTCCAGTCCAGATATCGTCTGGCTCTCAAGAATAAGTGCCTCGGAGAATCTGCGAAGAGCAGGGTGATACTGGTCAAGGGCGGCCTCGCTGCGTCTATCGGCACGAGTCATCATTTTAAAGAAACTTTCGTCGTCCTCTGAGGGGGGCTGGGCGGAATCGCACTGCGAGTAGCTGGCTCGCAGCAAACGCGAAGATTGCTCAACGGCGCCTCATCGTTCGATTAGTAGAATTCGTTGACGTGAGCGATAGGATTGCTGATTTGCTTAGATCAAACGCTTGACGCCGAAAGCGGAGAACATGCCCGTAATCGGCGAAGTTCGGTGGTACTGCTTTAATGTGCACCTTTGATTCCGAGCCATAGCATTACCAGTCGCGTCATCAATGCGGCGCTGGTCTTCTTCAGACTGATGAGGACAGGTACCGGTACTGGCTGGGAGCGCCGTCGCCAAGGACGGCTCAAACGTCTATTGCCTCGCCGGCCCCTCTTGCTGCTCTTCCGAAGTGGCATGCTGCAGCTGCGACCAAACTGTTACATTGGATGGGGTCACGATTGTGCGGGTCCACCCAGCCTCACGTCCAAGATCACCTGAGCAGACATCCTACCAGAGCAAGCTTTCGAGAAGCTGACGAAGCCGCAGCGTAGCTGCTCGCGCTCGGGCGGGGCGAAGTTGGCTCCGATCTCTTCCGTCACGCTTACGTCATCGGCTTCCCTCGGGCATGGTGTCGGGCCGAGAGCGCCGAAGTGACTTTGGATCGTCGACATTCAGAAGGTGAGCCGCGCGCCGCCCTATCGGATGGTCAGCAGTGGCAGCCTTCCGGCCCGGTAGCTCTGCGGCGAGCGCCCTGGTTTATCGTCGCCATTACTTCCTACCGGAAATGATCGGATATAGCGTTTGGTTGTATTTCCGGTTTCCCTTGAGCTTGCGCATTGTCGACGAATGCAGGGGGCGCTGGGCGTCGAGTGAGCTATGAAATCTTGCGCCGATGGGAACGGAGATTCGGCAAGGCGTTCTGCGCTGCCACCAGCGCGCTCCGCTCGCGGTCACAAACGGGATCCGGATGGAGTCTGATCCGGTGGCGGAGAGCGACATCGGCTACGACGCGAGCGAATCATGAAGCGGCATTGGCCGCGCTGTCGAAGTATCCTGCGCGTGATCAAGTTCAACCCAGGCTATGCCAGTCGTGACCTGACACAGCCTTGCACGGACGAACGTGGTCTGTTCGTCGTAATCCAGGCGAGCAATGACCTTGAACTCTGGCATCGCTTGCTAGTTTAGAATCGCGGGTTTCCCAGGTACGGCCGGCGAGCGAACAACACGCCGAGGTGGTCGGAGGTGGTCATCAGACGGCAACTGCATCATCCATGCGACCTGAACAATCGCTCGTCCCGTAACGACCAAACGAGACTGCAGGATCGGAGCGGCTATCGCATCGATCAGAGCTCGAGGCCCTGCTCCCGGAGAACCTTATGCATCAGCTCGCCCTTGATCTCGCAGGCGATTTCGCTGAGGATCTGGGCTCCGACCACCCGCCGGGCATCGACATCATCCGTCAGGCCAGGCTCCGCGAGTCGTTCGTTCAAGCGCGTCGGAAACTCATCTTCCATTGCATCGGCAAGCCGGTCCCGCATCGCGGCATGATCATCGGGGGCGATCCGCTTCACCACCGTATCCCAAGGCTCCCAGCGCGTTGCCAGAAAATCCGCGAAACCCGCCGCTTCCTGTTCCCGCACCGACGTCTCAGCCCGGGCAACGTCGTCCGCCGTGACGTCAGAGAGATTCAAGAAGCGCATATCAGGGGCGATGTGGCGCAATTCCAGCCGATCCCGTAGCTGGGTCTGATAGGCAAGATAGACCTCGATCTCGTCGATATTGGCGTCCGGGTCGGCACGACGGAGCGAGCGGACCGTCTCGCGTGCGATATCGTCAAGCGCCTCCAAACGAAACATGACACGGCCGTGTTGGAGCAGTTGGTCGAGCTGACTGTCATAAAGCCCATCCTTGACATCAGCGTTCAGGCGTGCGGTCTGCATACCGTTCCAAGTCAAAGTGACGCGGTCCTCGCAGGACGCAGTCGCTCCACTGGCCAGCTCGAAATACTGCTCGCGCAGCCGCGGCCTCATCGCGGCCTGTAGCAGATTCTCGGCCACCTGGTCGCGGAACGCCTGATGACCATAGTTCACGGTGCCCGCGAGCCTTTCGAGAAAGAGTGCGAAGTCCTGCGCACCCGGCTCTTCGGCGAAGCCCTGCCAGGCGGCCACTGCGCCGGGCTCGTCCGCGAGCCAATCCGCAACAACCTCGTGCAGGAGTGGCGGCTGATGTTCCACCGGTTGTAGGGGCATCGACAGCAAGACCTGCGGGCCGGCATAATCCGGGCCGCGCGTGGCTGACGCCAAATCGGCCAGCACTGGGCCCGGTATCGGATTAGATCGCACATCGATGCTGGACGCGCTGCCGAGCTGCGTCAGCACGGTCGCGGGCAGGCCGGTGAGCTGATTGTTGCTGGCGCCGAGCATTTCAAGGCCGACCGGGAGTGTCTCTGGCAGATTGGTCAGCTGATTTTCGCTGACGTCCAGGTATCGAAGTCTGGCCGGAACGCCAGGCAAGCTTGTCAGCTGGTTGTCGCCTGCGTCCAGGTACCGCAGCCTTGCTGGAAGATCGGGCAGACTGGTCAGCTGATTTTCGCTGACGTCCAGGCGGCGGAGCCTGGCTGGAAGATCGGGCAGGCTGGTCAGCTGGTTATTGCTGGCAGACAACTCCTCGATCGTTGCCGGAAGGGCGGGCAGATCGGTCAGCTGGTTGCTATCGACAGTCAAGCTGCGGAGCCTAAATGGCAGCTCTGCCGGCAGGCTGGAAAGCTCGTTGGCCATGAGGTGGAGGTGCCGGAGCCTGCTCGGAAGGGCGGGCAGACTGGTCAGCCGGTTGTCAGAGGCGTAGAGGTCCCGGAGTCCGCCCGGAAGCCGGGCCGGCAGGCTGCTCAACTGGTTGCCGATGACATTGAGGGTCCGGAGCCTGGGCAAGAGTGAGGCTGGCAAGGCGGTCAGGGACAATGACGACAAATTCAGCTCGTCTCCGACATCACCTTCGTCCCGCCATGCCCTCGTCCGGTTGACCCCCTCTTGCCGATTCTCGTCTTCGCCCTGCCCCTCTTCCGCTGCCCAGGTCGCCAGGACGCGGTCCTGCGACGAGACGAGGTCGGCGGCGGCCGCTCCTGTCGCCCACCGCGTCAGGGCTGACGCCCACTGGGTCAGGCACGAAGGGGACTGCCCGGCGGCCCTAGACGTTGGCTCGGTGCTTTCGGATTCGAAAGGTATGCCGGCGCGAGGCTGGGCCCGTTCTGTATTCATCGAACTCCATGGCATGTCTTGTCTCAGCCGACTAGGCGGCTCAAGCTTTTTGCGCCACCTGAACAGCTAGCTCACATGAAGGCCGGCCATGCGAGCCACCTCGGAAACAGTCGCTCCCGGCTCGAGCGATGCTGCAACTAGCTTTCCTTCTCATCTCGCGACCACCGAGGCTCGACCGATGTGATCACCTCTGCCCGCGAAATCGTCATAGCCCTTCTCCCAGGATGCCCCCTAGGACCTGCAGCGCTTGCCTCCGTCAAACAAGGCGGCCGTCAACGGAGGCGTACGCTAGGAAGCTCAGCTGTCGATAAGCTGACGAGCGTCAGGTTATCCGCCATGTTCAAAGACTAGCGCGCGCCAATCGGGAGCAACTTCAAATACGGTCTGAGCAGTGGGCAAGGGGCAGGTTGCGGCGGATCGACCCGGGCCCCCAACACAATTTGTCGACCCAGAGTCGTGGGACTCAAAGCTGGGTGCGAGATTTGCCGACGCCGTTTTGGCATGAAGGGGATCAAGCAGGTCTGCCTCCCCCCGATAGCTGGAATATGGCGAATTCTCCCCGCGACCAACCTATCCGCCAGTGGAAAGCCATCCACTATCATTTGTGGAAAGCCTCGGGGATATCGATCTTCGGTGCATCACAGTACATGCGCAAGTGGTCACCGCGTCGGCGTTGTCTGCCGTATCCATCGCCTTACTCCTTTCTTGCGCGGCCTTCCGTTGGTCCGCAGTCGCCGTCCATATGCATTCACTATGCTTCCATCTGCGATTCCACTCGATCGTGCCGCGGACTAGAACCGCTCAAACAGTTAATCGTGGGCGACGGCATGCTGGAAAGCAGAGCTTCATCCGAATGCTTATGACGGGCTCAGCGGTATCTGGCCGTGGCAAACGAGTGACCCCAAGGTTCTGCAGCGACACCCGTCAGCTGATCGGCCTGTAGGCCTGCTAACGGCAGAACGCTTCCCCGGGAACGGTCCTGGGTGCTCCCGCTCGAACAGGCTTTTGGCGCTGGAGAACACGGACGGGCGTCACCCTTGCCCAAACATCTCGAGCCGAACTGATCGAGCAAGGACGCAGCTTCGTGGAAATATCGTGCCTCCTCGATGCCGCCAGCGAGGAGACTCTCCGGCTTTACCAGATCGGTGTTGACGATACCGCGGCCGAAGAAGCCTTTGAGGACGCCATGAATCAGCTGCGAATGGTTACAATCGCGCCACGACCATCGAGGGGATGCGGGCGACGGCCTCAGCGGTCCTCCATTTCGAATGGGACGCAAACGTCGAGTTCACTGAAGAGGCCATCGAAGGAGCGGCCTTCGGCGTGCTTGTCGCCGGCCTGCTCGACAGCCCGCTTCCGGATCGTCTGCCCGACTGGGCCGCGGCCAGGATCTGAATCAACGAAAATTGGCCCGCCGGCCCTGAACTGGCATCGGCGGTCCGACCTCGGCATCAACTGCCCGTGAAATGTGAGGCGGTTCACACTCGATCATCGCGAGTTGGCCTAATGCACGAGCGGGTGGCAGCTCGGTGTCGGAGAATCGTGATGCCGTTTTTCAGCAGCCAAAGCTTGGCGTCGGCAGCCGCCGCTTCAGTACTCAGTATTCTCATCGTGGGAGCGGTTGCCTTTTCGGCTGTTGGTTATGTGGAGTGGTCATCGGGCGTTAATCTGACCCATTTCATGGGCCGGACTGCCGCGGATGCCTCAACGCCAGTTCTACTGCTCAAGGGGCGAACAGGTTGCGAGCAGGGCAATAGGCCGCTGCCGGCGCTTTCTCTACCGCTCGAATGACGCCGACCTAAAGCGACCGCGCCCAATCCTCCCAAGCCCCGTAGGGCCTCATCGCCTGGTGGCGACGTGCAACGGCGAATTTGTGCCCGGCTCGGGCGCTCCCGTGGTTGCCCATACCGCAATGCCGATGGCCAGCGCGAGCAGCACGGTCTTTACAGCAATCTTGTCGTCAGACATCTCGAGACGCCTCTCGCGCGTCAGCGCGGTAAATCTCAAAAATTACGCCGCCGGGCCCGAAATGGTTTGTCCCGGCGGCGCCCTGTCATTCCCAGCGCTAGGGCCCTGAAATTCCCAACGTCATTTCTTTAGCAGGTACGCCGAGGGACGACTGTTGCCTAACTCACACAAGGTCCAAAAGAGGAGCCGACGCTCAGGGTCGGCGCGCCAGCTCCTCCGAAACGTGACCGTGCTGTCTCCCCAACGGTCCCGTCCCTTAGGCCTCGAAAGGCTGCTTGGCAGGCTTGGCACCGACGACCTCGGGCGGGCGGCTGATTCCATGGCGCTGCAGGCGACGGTGCAAGGATGACCGCGTCAGATGGGGGATAACCGTAGCCACCAGTGCTCACCGAACGACCGCTGAATGCTGGTCAAACCCAGGGCATCCAGATCGAAAGCGGCTTTCTCGACGTCCTTTGGATCGACTTGCGGTAGGAGCTTGCACAGATCGTTAATGGTAAGGCTTCGCCCTGCCATGCCATCGCCACTCGCGCGTGCGAGAGCCACGGCCAAATCGAAGCGAGGACCGACCAGCGTTGTAGTTGGCGCCAGCATTTGCGCATGTCGGTCCGGCCGTTCGGAATGCTCGTTGGTGCGTTCTGAGATTGCACCTTCCCAATGAGGGCGGGCTTTCTGAGCCTGGCTAGGGATCAATTCGCCAGCCAGTTTGACCACCACGTCGCCAAGTGGGACTTCGCCGGCCACGGCCTAAAGCTTCGCACATTGTCGTCCTGATGGTTTTTCTCCTGATCGGCTTGCGATCCTCTTGATCGTAGTTCATGGCTCAATCACATGAAGTTGGTCGACGCTAGCAAAACCGCCTCAGATAGACTGAGCCAAGAGATTTCGTCACCTACCCACCGTTTGCCTCCGTCCCTCCACAACCTCACGTTGCTGGCGGATCAAAGCGCGGTATTTAGAGCATAAAGTAATATATTATGAGGCGAGGAGGCGTGCCTATGGCCACGAGTTATACCGTCGGCAAACACTACGAGAGCTTTATCAAGGATCTCGTCGATAGCGGACGCTATGCAGCCGCTAGCGAGGTAATGCGGGAGGGACTGCGCCTTGTTGAAGAACGCGAGGAGCGTCGCAAGGCGAAGCTTGAGGCATTGCGTACCGCTATCCAGGAAGGCTTGGAAAGCGGTCCGGCAGAACCGTTTGAGCCCGGCGAACTGGTTGAACAAATTAAGGCCCGCGGACGCGAACGGCTGAAAGCCGGGAAGCATGGCGGGTAATCTCACCAGGCGGCCCCAGGCCGAGACCGACCTGGAGGAGATCTGGCTCTTGATCGCATCGGACAACACTGCGGCTGCGGATCGCTTGCTCGATCGTATCGGCAATGCCTTTCAGATGCTTGCCAAGAATCCACGGCGGGCCGCCAGCGGCCCGAGCTGGGGATGAAAATTCGGAGCTTTACTGTCGGCAACTGCGTACTGTTCTACGAAGCATTTTCCAACGGTGTCGAGATCGGGTGCTGCATGGTGCTCGCGATATCACGCCGGAGGATTTCGACCGAGGACTTTGCTTTGTCAGCCATCCACAATCGCATTTACGATTTTACGATGGAATCTCGGCAGGCACTCAAGAGCGACTGAGGGCTGATCCAAGCTTGGGCTGATGGTCTTTCCCGGGAGCGGCTCCCGCCAACATCAAAGGCTGTGGGGGCGCCTGAATCAGCAGATCGAGGCTCATGGGGAGCAGTTAGGCAGGTGGCTCCCGTTGGCGCGATCGGGATCTGCATAAGCAACCTCATCGTTCGTTTGGCTGTGCTCGGTCCTTAGGATCTCCTGTGCTGCCTTGAACCCCTCAAGAGCTGCAGGAATGCCGCAATATGCCGTCGCGCGAAGCAGGCCGCCTTGATCTCGTCGATACTGGCGCCGTTCCGGAGCGCGACCGGACCTGCAGCTTGAATTGCGCAGGAGTCGCGATGTGGGCCTTGCAAGCTCACGGCTCCGCGCCGTGGTCGGACGGAACGGAATGGCGCTGTCGCAGTTGCGACGGGTGTCGATATTCGTTCGTCCAGAACACCGGGCCGGAGGGGCGATCTACCCATCTAAACCTCTGTGGCAGCTAACAGATTCCAAAATCGGGCGCTGTGGTACAACACTTGCTGTTCTCTTCGCAGCTACCGCAACCTTTGGAGCAACTCAGTGCACATTGTCGTCTGCATTAAACAGGTTCCGGACTCTGCGCAGATCCGCGTGCACCCCGTGACCAATACGATCATGCGTCAGGGTGTGCCGACGATCATTAACCCATATGACCTCTTCGCGCTCGAGGCCGCTCTCGAGCTGCGCGAGCGGTTCGGCGGCGAAATAACCGTGCTGACGATGGGGCCGCAATCGGCGGAAGATTCCTTGCGGAAAGCGCTGACCTTCGGCGCCGATCGCGCCGTACTGCTCACCGATCGCTGCTTTGCCGGCTCCGACACCTTGGCCACAACGTATGCACTGGCAACCGCCATCCGAAAAATTGGCAAGGAATATGGTCCGCCAGACCTCATCTTTACCGGCAAGCAGACCATCGACGGCGATACCGCGCAGGTTGGTCCCGGCGTCGCAAAACGGCTGGGTGTGCTGCAGCTGACCTACGTCGCCAAGGTCAAAACCCTCGACCTCGCTGCCCGTACAATTGAAGCGGAGCGACGCTCCGAAGGTGGTGTCCAGGTGCTGCACACGAGGCTGCCTTGTCTCATCACCATGCTGGAGGGGACCTGCCAGATTCGGCGCGGCGCGATGGCCGATGCCTTGCGTGCTGCGCGTGCACCAATCGTGAAATGGAGCGCGCACGATGCCGGCGTCGAGGACGTCTCCAAATGCGGCCTTAAGGGCTCGCCGACCGTCGTCAAGCGAGTCTTCGCTCCCTCTGCACGGGCTGAGAAAGCGGCGCTGGTTGAGGCTGCCGAGCAACCAGCGCAGGCGCTGATTGATGCTATTTTTAAGCATCAACCGAAGCTCGAAACTGATCTTGCGGCGCTAGCCCGCGATGCTTGACCTGGGAGTCTTGGCGACGATAAGCGTTACGGTCCTGAACGCGTCAAGGTTTGCCTCTCATCCGGTCACATCGACATTGCACGGAGACGTGTAGAGCCTGGCGCCGACCGATCAGCGGAGCTGAAGCGCAATCCTCCCGTCGGCGATCACCTCTATCTGGGCCGCCGACGACTTGGTGAAAACTGTTGCCACGTGGGTCGGGCATGTCTGCCGTCAAGCTCTGTTGTCAATCAGCTAAATGATGCTTACCTGTCCGTTACGGACGGCCCGTCGCGATGCTTGAGGTGTCGCTTTCGTGCATTGTAACTAACCAGCCAGATCACCCCGACTGCGACCGGCACGCACGCCGCGGTTAGATAAGAGGGTTCTACATGGAGACCAACATCGTGCGCTCCCTTGGCAAGGTAGCCAAACAAACTGACCACGTAATATCCTATCGCCGCGACCGACAATCCCTCCACCGTGCACTGCAGCCGAAGCTGTTGTCCGGTGCGTTCATTGATAGCGTGCAATAGGTCGCGGTTCTGCTGTTCGATTTCAACGTCGACACGGGTTCGCAACAGATCGGCGGCGCGCGCCAACTTGACCGACAGAGTTACCTCACGATCCTTGGTCGTCTCGCAAGTTCGCATCGCAGGCGCCATCCGGCGCGCCAGGAACGACGACCATGTGGGATAGTCCGTGATCTCACTGCCTTCGATGATGGACAGTCGGGATTGAACTAGCTCGTAATAAGCTCTGCTGGCGCCGAAGCGAAACAGGCTTCCGGTCGCGCCTCGCTCGAAAGAGGCGGCCAACGCGGTCAGTTCGGCAAGGAGATGGTTGTTGAGCTTCAATCCCTCCGCGCCTTGCATTTCTTCGAGCACCTCGCCGAGACGTCTGTCAATGCGATCGACAAATGGACCAAGCTCAAGAGCGGCCGACAGACCAAGCAGCGCCAACGGACGATAGGTCTCAACTTCAAGCAGCCGCTGCACCAGTGCACCAAGATTGTGCGGCGTCAGCCCGAGGTCGCAGACAAGAATTTTGGTGAAACCGTTTTCGTCGACTCGAAAATCCGAGGCCATAACACTTGCTCCGCCCTTTATGCGGGCCATGGCGAGGCTGCTCTTGTCAAAAAGTTGTTCGGCGCGCCTCAATGGGGCGGCGTGCTGCTCGACATCCAGCTTGATTGCGACCAGCAATTGCCCTTCCTGCCGCAAGTTGCGCATCAAGGAGTGAACCGCACTTTGGGAGTCGCCGCTCTGTCGAGCGAACGGGCCATTCGCTATCCAGGTAAAGATTGCGAATTCGGCATGCTGCTCCCAGCGAAGCACAACGGGCCCGATGTCGATTTGGTGATGTTTCGCTGAGAGCTGCGGAGCTGGAAGGTCACGCTCTCGACAAAACGTGACGAAGGCGCGGCGATCGCTTGCGGCCGCATCGCCCTGCGAAAGAAATGCGAAGTGTGTCACCTTAAATGGAGGAATAAGCTGCATAAACGGGCGCGCATGCACTTCATTGAGCACGGCATCGCGTTGCGAATGTAGCTTGAAACTTCGAAGATCCAGTTTGTCGGGCACGTCTAAGCACCTCGTGTCAGAATTGGCGCGCATTCATCTGTCAGCACGCGAGTGGCATTGGTTTCGACTCTAAGGGTCTGTTCGCGCGATAGAGTGGTGGCGCGGGTTGATCCGAAGCCGCTCAAAGCTGCGAAACCAGCGCCAAACGTGTTGGTTGCCACCGGACGCGCACGAACATCGCTCGACATCAAGTCGGAGGCCAAGCGGTCTTAGGAAGACAAATATGTCTGGCAACTCCTTGGCTCACATAGGTCGGAGGCCAAGC
>NZ_JASAUT010000112.1:0-11220 GCF_029952935.1 Bradyrhizobium sp. Mp19
AAGGCGGACTTCTCTTGCTTCGGGTATCATCCCGACCTTGAATCACGACTCACGTTCCAAGAAAAGTGGGTACTAGCGCCCGAGGTAGGCACGTTCCGTCATTCGAGTGGCGATCCGGCAAAGGACGCCGCGGAATCGGAACGGCTGAAGCAGGAGCTCGAGACTCGCCGCTCGGCCTTGTCGGAGGCTGAACGCGAATTTATCGGCAAGCAACTGAAGGAAGACTCCCGAAAAGGTCTGCCGCAGCTCCATTCGTATGCCCTCGAGCTCATGGCGGGAAAGCCACTAGCGCCCGCCATCCCCGCGCTTATGGGATGGGCCGTCGCCAGCGCCTTGAATCCGGACTTCGACCGACCGGATAAGCATTTCCGACATCTCATGCGTTTCAATGCCGTTGATTGGTTGCCGATGCGGGATGCCGTCCGAACCGCTTGCGAGCCGTTTCTGGCGACGGAGGCGTCGAATACGGGCAAGCGCGCGGCGGCCACCATGTTGAGTGCGACCGGAGATCCGGACGATGCGGCGCAAGCGCATGCCATTTTCGGGACTATCACCCCCGACCGACCGCGCTTTTCCTTGAATGACCCGCTCTACAGTGCGGTCGATCCTTGCGATCCGACCGCAACACAAGCGCCGGAGAATATCGGTGCAATCGTTACGGCCAGCAGGAACGCCAACGTTGCGGAGCTGAGCACAGGCCTTGGCATGACCCCTCAGGATCACCAGGTCACCAGGTCCATGCCCGCTCTTGCCCGCTTCGAGCCAGCCACGGCCGTCGAACTTCGCCATAAGTTCGCCCGGCAGGCGCTCGATCGGGCGAACGTGCTGTCGTTGAGGCAGGCCATGATGGCGCTATTGAAGGACAGTGCGATCCTGGAGCCGGAAATCGTAACCCGACTGGTTTCGATCGGCTCTTCGCCGCCGGCGTCCGAATTCTTGACGGACAAGGGCGGGGTTCGAGACGAATGGCTCGTGCAGCAGTATGCCCTTCGCGCAGCCTTTCCGCACCGGAGCGGCGATGAGCAGCTCCGGGCGCTGGAGGCCGGAGGAGGCAACGAGGCATTGCTAGATCTGCTGGAGGCTACGTCACCCGCCAGCGAGACGGAGATTGACGCTGCTCTGGATCGCGCACTCACATCCCGCGACAACAACAGATTGGCGATGGTCGTAAACTTCGCTCAGTTCAGCAAAAGCTCCCTGTCGAATGCGGCGAAATCCCGACTCATTCCCTTGCTCTCGTCCCCCGATGGTGGAATGAGAATGAGAGCATTGGCGCTCGCCGCGCGGTCTCGAGACCCAGTTCTGTTGAAGCAGTTTCTGGCGACGGGCTGGGACGCCGCGAATTGCGACGCGAAGAACGGCCATCGTGAGATCTGGTATGGCTCGCGGTGCCTGCTGGTAGCCGCCGAGTTGGGCTTGATCGGCGCCGCCGAGGCCGTTGGTCGCATGGGGCCGAACTTCTATGGCTTCGCGGCGCAGTTGAGCGATGAGGGCGCCAAATCGGTCGCCGATAGGGTCGATGTCGCATTCCACCGTGCGATCGGTGTGAACGACATCCCTGAATTTCCCCTGGTGCAGCAGCCAGTCACCGCGATCGAGGGGCAGGAGCCGCCGCTTCTGTCCTTGGTGGATCAGCCGGCCCGCGACATGCAGCAGGCATTCGAGAGACTGGGAGAAGATGATGACGCGTTTCAGCAACGGCAGAAGCGCTCTTGGAAGGCCTTCGACCGCTTCGTCGATCACGTTACTCTCGCCGACGCCCGGATCATCCTGGACGATTTCTCCTGGGGAGGATTCGATGCGATTGTAGCCCGGATGCCTTCTCTCGCGGAGAGTTGGAAGCAAGCGTTGCTGGTCGCCGGCGAGGGAGTGTTCCGCGCCATGCATGCATTCGCAACGGGGCTCGCGAGGGCAATCGCGCCAAGCGATCCCGCGGGTGCTGCAGAGCTGTTCGCTCGAACGGCCTCGCTTCGACCTTTCGTAAACCGTGTCATCGGCGTATCGAGCATTCCCGCGGAGGCCGTTGCGGCCTGGTCCCGTGCTTCGATCACGGAGGTGCGTAAATTGTGCTTCGCCCGACTCGACGCGGCCGCGAACGACTCCTTGATAGCTTCGGAGGTTCTCGCCGCGCATGAGGCCGGAGCGCAAGCGTTCATTCAGCAATACGTCGACGAAAGGTTGGCGATCCAGGAGCCGGCAAAGACGGCGCGGGCTCTTCTTGTCTGTGGATTTTCAGACCTGAATGAACATGCCACCCGTACGCTGCAGCGGTTCGAGGCTTGCGAAGGATTTGTCGGGCAAGCCTACGGGGCGGCAACTTATGCCTATCATAGGAACGCATGGGCACGGCATTGGTACGGGATGATGAAGTCTGCCACGAGCCCTGAGGAATTCTGGAGCTGCGCCGTCCTATTCGCGAAGATCGTCGACGGTCGCTTCGATTTGTGGCACGCGGAGTGCGGATCGCCGGGTGAAGTCTTCGCGCGCTTCATGACCACCATCGATGATAGCGTCAATTCACGCATCAAGAAGTGGCAGTCCGAGCGGCAATCCAAGCTCTTTGGCGGAGACATTCCGGATCCGATCTTCACGTTCGGGCAAAGCGGGTCCTAGTTGCCGGGAGCCTTCGCGCCACGGCACTATCCCTTCTCATCAATCGCTTCGGAAGGGCTGTCGAATGGCAAGCGGATGTGTCGCCGATGTTCGTACAGCGGGATCATACAAAGTTGGAAGATCAGCCAGCACGCATACAGCGAGTCGTCCGAGTATGGCTCTCCGTCGTGTAGCAGTCCATGGGCTATCGAGTGACGGATATAGGGCCCCGGCTTCTTGAGGAAGACGTTCTCGATGTCGGTCGTGATGGGGCTGCCGAAGATCGAATCCAGCTCCGGTCGCATCTGCTCGAACAGTGCGGATATCGTTCGGTCCTCCTGAATCTTCGTGGCATCGTCCAATTTTGTGACGTCGTGGCTGTGCGCTCTGAGTACGTGCCGAAGCGAAGCTTCCAGCAAAGGCGTCAGGATGTAGAGAGCGCTAATGAAGTCGCCGCGGAAGAAGCATGTAAAACCGTGGCTGTAGGTCATGACGAGCCCCCGCGGTACGAAGGGGCTGAATTCCAATAGCGCTGCGAAGATCTCCTCGGACAAGTAGTGGTTCGAAACGATGGATTGCCTAGCTACTTCGATCTCGGCAGAAGCCGTAATATGGCGGCGTAGCCCCTCATCGCGCGCGATTTGTTGACGCAGCGTCGAGTCATCCTGCGTTTCGCCAAAGTTGCCCCCTTCGCTGCGATAGATGACCTTGCCATCGCGGTCGTGGTGACTGCCGCCAAATAGGGACGAGAACGGATGCTCTCGGATGGCCTTCTCCGCCTCGGCTATAAGTTGATCCGGATCCGGAGAATGACTGAGGCCCGCGAACGTGAAGAGTTTGTCGAGCAAAGTAGGCTTTTGCATCCTCTTCTCGACCTCTTTGGCGATATCTTCGAGGTCCATCGGAATTGCAAAAGGCGACATTTCGTCGGCGATGCCCGCCTGAATATCCACCAGGAGATGCCGCAACTCCTTCCGGCGATCCTTGCTGCCTGGCAAGCCGTGCAGCTCTTGGATGGCTTCCGTAAGCGTATGAGCAGCCAACATGGCCGAAGGCTGGCGCTTGGCCATCGCGACCAGCAGCTCGCCTGCCGTTGACCGGCAACGGTTCGCGTCGTCGTCGTGTTTGGCCTTATGGTAAGCTCGGGCGGAAAGGCGCCAAAGCTCCACTAAGATGTGGTCGTCAGCGCCGGCGGGGAGGCCGGCGATCAAGTTTTCGACCTCCTTGCCGACTTCGGCTGCATCCGAGATCCCGAAGTGAAGGTCGAGACGCCCGAACATCAGGGCGGGACTAGTCAGTCGCTTCGCGATCGCTCGCTTCCGCAACGCCACGACGAGCTTCTGCGCGTCCGAAGGGCCATTCTTGTCCATTTTGGTGGCGCGACCGATGAAAAGGGCCCGCTTGAGCAGATCGCGCGCCTCGTGCCGTAGGGCGCCGGTCTCGTTCTCGTCGAAACGCAACTTGAGGATGCCGGCATCGACCTTGGAGACAACTTCGACGTAGGCGGTCGCGGCACATACTCCGATCCGTCGTCGTTTAAGATCGAGCAGCCAGCACAGGTCCGCGAGCCGGGCTCGCAACACAGGGTGCTGTGCCCGCTCGGCCATCGCGGCCAGGGAATCAATCGCGCCACGAAAATCGGCCGGTGTCGCCGAGCGCCGACCGTCTGCCCAGACGATCATTGCAGCGAAAGGGTCGTTTGGCTCGTTGGCCTTGAAATGCATTCCCATGGCCCCAGCGAGCATGGAGTAAACACGGAACGTTGGGGTCTCGGGTTCGGGCTGCGTGTCGGGGAGAGCGCGTCGGTATAGGTCTCCCAGCTCGGCCGCATCGGCGCTGTCCAATGACCGAACCAGCTCTTCGAAGTCGACCTGCGTGACGTCATTCAAGGTCGCCCTGGCCCACGGAGGGGGCGGTGGCGCGGTGTTCTCGGGGCTATCGTCGATCGTAGGGCTCTCGTCGCTCAAGTCGTCTCCTGGACGTTTATGCAATGAGGGTTTGCCGCTCCGTGCAATTGCGCCCGGCGGCAGCACTAAAGGTTGTTCCCCATATGCTCACTCGTCGAGCGATTTCAATGTGGCGGGAGCTTTGTCACGGATGCCTTCCCGACTATTTTGCCTTGGGGCGCCGCGGTGTCGAATTCGGGACTTCATCGGCCGCGCGAGAAAGGACAAACGCACGCTGCAGAAAGTTTTCTATGATGTCGACGATGTGTCCGAGTCGCTCGGCAGTGGGTGTGTATCCTCGGTGAGCAGACGCGTTGCCTGCGTCTGCAACGGCCTCGAGAGTTGTCTTTTCGCGAGGGCTGATGAATCCGCGATCGACCAAGCCGGATAGCTTGCCCTCGAAGCCGCCTTTAGGATCCTGCTCCAGCAGCAGATGGCCGGCCCTGTCCAATAGCGTACGTGCGCCGACGGACGCTAAGACCTCATCCCGGCATTCAGCGGCAGATAGAGTTCATCCATAACGTTTCTCAGCACTTCATCGCTGATCATGTCCGACCAGGCGGGCTTCGGACGAAGGGATGGCGCACCGCGGGTGGGTGACCCAGATCCCGTCGACCATGTCGAAATGCTCGACGTTTCGCGGGCGCGCCTGCGAGACGATCACGGCGATATCGGCGCCGCTGAGCGACCGAAGGCGCCGGCCTGCCCGATATGATCCGTAGGCAAGCGACCATGATACAGAGAAAGGCCGACTTGCACGTGAAGGAGCTGCAGTTCGAGCGGCGGCAAAAGCTTTCGGATCTGGCGACAACCCTGGAAGAGCAGCAAGGCGCCCGACATCGCCATGAGTGGAATGGCAGATCTTCTCAAATTTCAAAATCCGTTGCCGGAACGCTTCGACGCCTACCTTTCGACTACCGTGCGAAGCTTGCCGCAGCTTCGCGAGATCGGTAGCCCTCATCGTAGGCACTCCTGCTACCCAAGATTCTAAGATCGCATGCTGCAAGACGCGAGGGAGCAAGGCCCCGTTGCAAAGATCACGTTGCTCATCATCACAACCATGCCTATGCGGCTTTTGTCCACAGCATGCCATCGCACCATACGTGGTCAACTCGTCCCCATTCACAAGCTCCTGCAGCATCCGGAAAGAACCCACGTCCATTGAGATTGGCACTCGTATTGCAAAGCAGCGGGATGCCGGTAAGTTCTTCGTAGACCACGAGGAGTTCGGCGATCTTGTGTTCAGAGGTTCTGGAAACAGTCTGCAATCGCGCAGATCCATCAAGATGTACAACAGCTGGTACTCTATCGAGCCATTCCGCTCGCGTCTGATGATCGAACAGCATGTAAGGATCCGGGGTTCCGGGGAAGAAGATTTCTGGCGCACGATCTTCAATGCATATGGGCGCCACTGGCCGAAAGCATTCACGACGTTTGATCTGATTGAGATGATCCTTCATCCCCGCTGATGTGGCAGCCGCTAGGATGCTTCGTCCGCCTAATGCTCGCGGTCCGAGCTCAGCGCTGCCGGCGAGAAAGACGACGGGCTTGTTACTCGCAAGGATCTTAGCAAGCTCGCGCATATTGCACGGTGCGGCTTCCCATCCTGCTGGCGCCTCGTTCCGCAGAAGTCGCGGACCACCGTAGACCGACCATTCGAGTGGCACGAAGCCCTTCCGCTCTGCTAATGCGGCACAAGCCGCACCTATAGCCGCGCCGCTGTCATTCGGAAAGGGGGGCACCCAAACAGCATCGAACAGTCCGGCGGACCGCATTGCGCTATTCCACTTTATGTTAAGACCACAGCCGCCCGCTATGCACAGATTGTGTCGCCCTGGGAGCCGTGAATGACGTTGTACAGCAGCTGCCAATCGCTCAACCAGGAGATGCTCGAGAAAAGAGTGAAATGATGCGAGTATATCTTCATCTCGCTTGTGATCCAATCGCGAGGCGCTGGCTGCAAAGAAAGCGTGCATGGCAGGAAACCAATCCCCGCTCTCGATCTCCGTACGGTAGCCACGAGCACGCTGCGTGTCGCCGGCAAAGCATTCCTCGTAGAGCTCCCGAAAGACACTCACGATCGCATCATCGACACAACCCAGCGCGATATAGGCCATTAGCTTGCCAGCGACACCTAAATCCCAGGGTTTGCGGTCCAGATCTTTGTAAGGCCCAAAGTGATCGCCGGCCACAGCATAGGCATGACCAACAATTGGAAACAGACATTCAACGAATCGGGCGCCCTGACGTTCAACGTGGTAGAGACGTGGAAGGATGGAGCCGTCCCACACAAGACAGAAAGCCGATTGTCCGGACTGAGCAAACGGGCTTGTGCAGTACGCGGAAGCCACATGGCCCGAGACGTGTGAATAACTTTTATAGGGAAATGCTCTGCCTTCTAGAATCAAGCCAGAGCCGTTGTACGAAGTGAGAAGCCCTTCCGCATGGGGCTCTACGTACGGTCCCCATTTGAGAGTGACAGAGTCAGTACCACTGAGCACTTGGGATTGACCGTCCCCCCCGCCGTCGATCACAAACTGATCAACATCGCACGAATCCAGTCCGTGCTCGGCCAAGGCGGCGACGACATCGTCAAGGTTTTCGATGGCTTGATAGCGGAGATTGTTGTCCCGCTTCTCTTGCTCAACACAAAAAGCCAGTCTTCCGTTCTCGATGAGCGCGATCGCTCCATCATGCCTCAATTTGATGCCGCAGATGCGCATAGCTTCTCCATGTCTAACGTCGGACATCTAGTGTCCGCCGTATCACGATGCAGAAAGCGGGCCAACCAGCGGCAGTGCTTGACGTTTTAGATCCGGAATGTCGTTCCGCCAGCAGTTTAAGCTGCATACTCGGCGTGTGTTCGATCTGGTGCAACTGTATGCGCGCCATGTGCGCACCGGATCATTGGTACCCGGCGGTCGGCGCGTTCCCGTGTCACATTGAGCGGCGTGAAATGGTATTGAAAGCAAGCGCGCGAAAATGGCGTCGAGGCGTCAGCGGATTGTTGCAGGCGCGGCTTCATTGACGGTTCATATATTGTCCGCCGCCTAATTGTTCCGGTTGGGACACGATCCGATCGTTTGTGCATCGTGAAAGCTCCGCAAGGATTCGAATCCACGAACGAATTCCCTTTTGAAAAGTGTAGAGATCGTACTTTTCGTTTGGGCTGTGGTGACGATTATCAGCTCGCGCGAAACCGATGGGTAGGGACTGCAGCCCTAGCCGGCGCTTAACAGTGTTCACGATGGGGATCGACCCTCCGCTTCCTATCAGCACCGAATCGCAACCCCACTCCTGTTTCAGAGCGGCGCGCGCGCAGTCCAGATACGGGCTCCTTGGCTGGATAAAAGATGCGGGGTGGCCTGTGAGCCCGGCAAACTGCACTTTGCAGTCGCGCGGTGTTCGAGCGCGAATGTGATTGCGAAACGTCGATCGTATCCTTTCGGGATCTTGACCATCTACCAACCTGAAAGAGACCTTGGCGACGGCACTGGACGGAATGATCGTTTTCAGGCCAACTCCGCAATGCCCGCCTGCTATTCCATTGATTTCGCACGAAGGGCGAGTCCAGAGTTGCTCCATTACCGAGTAAGAAACGTCCCCAGCCGACTGAGAGAGGCCAACAGCTCCAAGGAATTGCTCGGTGTCGAAATTCAGCTTCAGCAACTCGTCTCTGACAGTGCTGTCCAACTCCGATATGTTGTCGTAGAAGCCCTCAATCGCGACTTCTCCGTTCCTGCCTCTCAGGCTGGCGATGAGTTCAGCGAGAACCTGGATTGGATTGCGTACAGCATTCCCATAAGCACCCGAATGCAGGTCCCGGTCGGCGCACGTTACTCGGACCTCCTCTTCTAATAGGCCGCGAAACATAACGGTGATCGCGGGTACCGCGTCGTTCCACAATGAGGTGTCGCAAAGCAACATGACATCAGCAAGCAATTCATGTTCGAATTCGTCCAAGAATGCCTCCATGCTTGGACTGCCGCTTTCTTCCTCTCCCTCGAACAACATAGATACGCCAACTGGCAGACTTCCTGTTGTCGCGTTCCAGGCACGGCACGCCTCAATGAAAGTCAAGAGCTGGCCTTTGTCGTCAGATGCGCCTCGGGCAACAATGTGGGTCTCCCCGTTAGGCTGGACCCTAAGCGTCGGCTCGAAGGGTTGAGACTCCCATTCCTGCAGAGGCTCTACGGGTTGGACATCGTAATGGCCATAGAATAGAACGTGTGGACCGGTGGCTTGCTTGCTGTGTCCGACCACTACAGGGTTTCCAATCGTAGCTCTGACGGATGCATCGAAGCCAATGTCAGATAGCTCATGGGCGAGCCAGGAAGCGGCCTCGCGGCATTGCCGTGCATAATGCGGTTCGCACGAGATGGACGGAATTCGCAGCAGTTGGAAGAGCCGGTCAAGGCTAGCATTCAGGTTCGTGTCCGCATGCTGCAGGGCCCTTTCAATGGTTTGCTTGGGCATGTGATGGCTATCTTCACAGGATATTTTCGAAGACATGCCTCTTTGTCCTTTCTTCGGAAGCCGTTGTTTGAATGGTCTGGCTCGCCTCCGACAGTAATTTCTCCAGCAAATAAGCAATGTGCGCTCTATTAGCTCCTCGGTGGACGATCTTTACATTTTCTATGGCTGTCAGGGCAATGTCCGAATTCGTCTCAATGGCGCCGATCCCCTTTGTCGCTCTGCACACACACATAACGTCCGCCGGCGTGTCTCATTCGTGACACAGGCAATGTGTCGACAACTATAAATATCGCAATCTTCATCAGGTCTCTGAAGACCACTTTTCCTGTCGAGTTGGCATACCCTTTGCTGTTCGCACGGCTCATTACCTAATGTTGCAACCGGCGCCATACGTTGTCACAACAGAGGAGCGCGAATTGTTTTGGCTACCACGCGAGCATGTCCTCTTGAATGAGTGGTTGCGGAACGGAAGTGCTGTTGCAGTCAAAGAAGCGCGAAAGGCAGGGTCGTCATACTATGAACTTTGTATCGAGGCTCGATATGCCGTTTGCAGGACCGCTTGGGCAACGGAGGCCCCTTGGGGTAGTGGGCGGAATGGGAAGCTTCGCAACTGCCAAATTCTTGGAATCTCTCGCGCGAAAACGCCGAGCGGAGAAAGATCAGGATCACATTCCGTATGTTGCTTTATCGCTTCCCGATATCACTGATCGATCACAAGCAATCTCAGAGGGGAGTGACGCGCCATTGCAGCAGATATTGGAGCGGGCTCATTGGTTAGAGCAAGCGGGATGTGGAGCGATAGCCATCCCCTGCAACACCGCGCACTTCTGGGTTGGTGAGATCAAGCAGGCGCTGTCGGTGGCTTTGATTGACGTAACCGAGATCACAGCCAAGGTGATTTGCGGCAGGAGGGATGCCGCAGCTCGCGAACTTCGTTTGATCCTGCTGGGAACGAATGCGACTATGCAGCACTCTCTATACCCGCAAACGAATGAGAAGTGTTTCGGCGAGAAATTCGCATGTTGTCGTGCAGAGTTTCAACGAGAAGCCGTTCAGATCATCGCGGATGTCAAGTCTGGAAATGCCGTGGAAGCACGACCAAAGCTGAAGCAGCTTGTTGATCAGATCAGACCCTTCGCGCCTGACGCAATTATTCTTGGTTGCAGTGAATTGTCGGCCATTTCCGACGGTCTGGTAGACGACGATGACATCGTTGATCCAATCAGCATTCTTGCTGACTCCTGTATTGCCTGGTGGGAAAAGGAAAACGAGCTCGTAAACCAGGCGCGCGACGGGGGAGAATGATGAGCCGGGTCATACTCGCGAACACTGGCTCCGCTGCAATGACGCCCTCGGCTCATACGCTATCAGATGAATTCCTGAGAGCAAATGCAGCCTCGGCCAAGAGGCTGCTCTGGCTTGCTAGGGACGACGATATGCTTATTACCCCAACTCCGGTCACGAAGGAGTTCTTGAACTACGTCAATTCCCTAAAAGGTGGAGGTAACATCAAATTGCTGTCGACCTCATCGACATCCACCAAGCGTCCCCTGCCAATCTCGGAACAGGACATCGCGCCCGGTAGCGCCTTTTCTAGATCGCTACGTCTGATGACTATGGGTGCTCAATTTTCATGTCTGGAGCCGTATATCGCTGACGAGGTATCAATTTCCATCGCGAGAGCTTTGGGGAATCTTCCTGTAAGGTTTTCAGATGAGAACGTTGGAGCAAGCCCGGTCGCAACGCGACTTCTTAACGACAAGGAGAAATTCCGCCAGTTTGCCTCCGATCTTGGCGTGCCGATCGCTAATGGCAGCAATTGTGCAAGCATGCAACAATTGGTCGAAGCCGTATGTGCAGTCCTGTCAGAGTCTGAGAGTGCCATTCTGAAGATGGCGCGTCATGCAGGTGGTGACGGCAATATCGTCATTTCGAAAAGCGCGGCGGGATCGTCGCAAGGCGCGACGCGGGCCGTGGCGACACCAAAAATTGATGCGGCTACCTTGCGCGAGGCCGTTCATGAACTTGGGCTGTCTCCGACAGTAGAAGAGCCCGTGATTGTCGAGGTATATAGTGAAAATGAGTCTTCGATGGGCGTCCATTTTGATGTCAGGAGAGACAGGGTTGAGAGAGCTGGCCCCGCAAATTCGGACAGTAGCTTGAGTGGATTTTCTGCCTGACAGCGGCGAGGATTCTTGCTGCGAAT
>NZ_JASAUT010000113.1:0-11114 GCF_029952935.1 Bradyrhizobium sp. Mp19
CGGCAGGCCCGAGATTTTCAACACGGATCAGGGCAGCCAGTTCACCAGCCTCGAGTTCACCGATGTGCTGCTGGACGTGCGCGTTTCGCGGGATCGTGAGCGCGGATTTCAGGGGATCGTGAGCAGAGATTTCAGACGATCGTGAGCAACGATTTCGCGGGATCGTGAGCAAGGCTTTCGGAGCCTTGCAGCGCTTCGGCCGACAACTCAACCGGCTTAGGGATGACCTCGTGGTTAACGAGGAAGCCCAATGCCTACCCAGAGATTGTCGATGCGCCGGATCAAGGAAGTCCTTCGGTTAGAACATTTTCAAGGCCTGCCAGAGCGGGCCATCGCGCGGAGCGTGGGCGTCAGCAACGGCGTTGTGCACAGCTACCTGAGCCGCGCCCGCTCTGCTGGGTTGAGCTGGCCGCTTCCGGAGGGAATGACCGATGAAGACCTGGAGCTTTTGCTTTTCCCAGCCCCACGACCAGCGTCTCAGAGCCCGCAGCGGCCGGTGCCCGACTGGAGCTACATCGATAAGGAGCTCCGCCGGCGCAACGTAACCCGTCGCCTGCTCTGGGAGGAGTATCGCGCCGTTAATCCCGACGGTTTCGGGTACACGTGGTTCTGCACTACCTACGAGGCCTGGAAGGGGCGGGTCCGACCTTCGATGCGGCAGATTCATCTGGGCGGCGAGAAGGTGTTCGTGGATTTCGCCGGCGACACCATCGACATCGTCGATCCCCTGACCGGGGAAGTGCAGCCGATGAAGCTGTTCGTCGCGGCGATGGGCGCTTCGAACTACACCTACGCCGAGGCCTGCCCCAGCGAGAGCTTGGCCGACTGGATCCGGGCCCACGTCAACTTGTTCACGTTTTTGAGCGGTGCGCCGACGTTCGTGGTCTGCGACAACCTCAAAGCCGCCGTCAGCAACCCCGACCGCTACGATCCCGGCCTCAATCGCACTTATGCCGAGATGGCGAGCCATTACGGCACGGCCATTCTCGCCGCACGGCCGCGGCGCCCAAAAGACAAGGCGAAGGTCGAGGTCGCGGTGCAAATCGCCCAGCGCTGGATTCTGGCCCGGCTGCGCAATCAGCGCTTCTTTTCCCGGGCCGAGCTCAACGCCGCCATCAAGACACTCGTCGACGAACTCAATGCTCGTCAAATGCGTGGCTTCGGCTCAAGCCGCGCCGAACTGTTTGCCGAACTCGACAAACCCAAGCTAACCCCGCTGCCAGATCAGCCTTATGCCTTCGCACGCTGGAAGCGCTGCCGCCTCGCTCCCGATTATCATGTCGAGGTCGACGGCCATTGGTACTCCGCGCCGTATCGTCTGATTGGCGAGCTGGTCGATGCCCGTATCGACGATCGGACGGTCGAGATCTTCCACAAGGGCCAGCGGATCGCCAGCCATGCCCGCGCGCCCAACCGACGCGGACACACCACCATCGCCGACCACATGCCCAGCGCCCATCGCCGCTACGGCGAATGGACCCCCGCCGCGGTGATCGCCGCCGGCGAGCGGATCGGTCCTTCGACAGCAGCGTTTTTCCAGGCCGTGATCGACGCCCGGCCCCATCCAGAACAAGGCTTTCGAACCTGCCTTGGCATTCTGGCGCTCGTCAAAAGCTACGGCGCCGAACGCCTCGACGCAGCCTGCCGGAGGGGCATCCTCATCAAGGCGCGCTCCGTCGCCTCGATTAGATCGATCCTCCAGAACGGCCTCGATCGCACGTTCTTCGACGAATCTTTCGAGCACCAGCCCCTGCGCCACGGCAACATCCGCGGACGCGACTACTTCCACTGAAGCAAGGAGAGACCCGGCATGCTTAACCACCCAACCCACGAACGGCTGATCGAGCTTGGCCTGACCGGAATGGCCAAGGCCTTCGAGGAGCAGCGCCGATCGCCCGATCTCGAAGCCCTGCCGTTCGAAGATCGCATCGGCCTGTTGGTCGACCGCGAAGCCGCCGAACGCGACACCAGGCGGCTCACCACGCGCCTCAAGATCGCCGCACTGCGCCAGACTGCTTGCGTCGAGGACGTCGATCTGCGCACCCCGCGGGGCATCGACCGCGCCGTTTTCGCCAAACTCGTCGAAGGTCGCTGGATCGATCGCCACGAGAATTTGCTCGTCACCGGGGCAACCGGCCTGGGCAAAAGTTGGTTAGCCTGCGCGCTCGGCCACAAGGCCTGCCGCGACAACCGATCAGTCCTCTATCATCGCGTTCCAAGGCTGTTCGAGGCGCTCGCGCTCGCGCGCGGAGACGGACGTTACGCCCGGCTCCTCAAAAGCCTCGGCCGCGCTCAGCTTCTGATTTTGGATGATTGGGGACTATCGGTGCTCACCGCCGCGGAACGCCGCGATCTGCTCGAAATCCTCGAGGACCGACATGGCCGCGCATCCACCATCGTCACAAGTCAGTTCCCCGTGGACACCTGGCATGGAGCCATTGGGGACCCCACGGTCGCCGACGCCATTCTCGATCGCCTCGTCCACAACGCCCACCGCCTCCAGCTCACCGGAGAAAGCATGCGAAAACGCAGCGCCAAAACCATCACCCTTGACGGCCAACCAGAACACTGACTCTATCTCCCATCGGCCGTAGCGGGCTGCTCACGATCGTCTGAATTCAGTGCTCACGATCGCGCGAAATCGATGCTCACGATCCGTGAAATCCGCAGCTGGACGCGAAGATCGCCATCAGCATGGACGGCAAGGGCGCCTGGCGCGACAACGTGTTTGTCGAGCGGCTCTGGCGCACGGTCAAATACGAAGAAGTTTATCTCCGCGCCTACGACAGCGTGTCCGAGGCGCTAGCGTCAATTGCCAAGTATCTGGCCTTCTACAATCAGGGACGCCCTCACTCGAGCCTTGACGGGCGCACGCCCGACGAGGCTTACTTCGGCACGCAAGCTATGGTGATGGCCGCATGACCGTCGCCGACGATTTTGTCGTCGCTCTGGTCGGGCTACGCCCTCCCGACGCAACGACAAAATCGTAAAGCCCCGCGTTCAGCATAACCCGGCAGGAATCCACTTAAATCCAGCGGGGCGCTGTCCAAACAACCGGGGCCAGCTCTGGCGCATGACCTCATCACCAGCCCGGCCTATGTGGTGATCAAGGCCGCGAACGAGTTCAAGGACAAGACGACGGCCGTCAGTCAGCTCTGGCAGACCGACTTCACCTACCTCAAGATCACCGGATGGGGGTGGTACTATCTCTCGACCGTGCTTGACGACTTCTCGCGCTACATCGTGGCCTGGAGGCTTGGTCCCACCATGTGCGCTTCCGATGTCACAGCCACCCTCGACCAGGCACTCGCTGTATCCGGCCTTGACCACATCGCCGTCGCGCACCGGCCAAGGCTTCTCAGCGACAATGGTTCGAGTTACGTGGCGGACGATCTGGCCAAGTGGCTCGACCAGAAGGGCATGCAGCATGTGCGCGGCGCTCCGTACCATGACCCAGGGAAAGATCGAGCGGAAAGATCGAGCGCTGGCATCAGACGCTGAAGAACCGCATCCTGCTCGACAACTACTACCTGCCCGGTGATCTCGAACGTCAGGTACGGGCCTTCGTCGAACACTACAATCACGTCCGTTATCATGAGAGCATCGACAACCTCACAGCAGCCGATGCCTACTTCGGCAGGGCCGAGGCGATCCTCGCAGAACGAAAACGCATCCGAGGGAAACGATCCATTTTTCCATCATGACCGTGATCCCAAGCTCTTTTTCCGTCTCTATCCTTGCTGCGTTGAGTGCTGCGACCGCTTGCGTTTGGTCGACAAACGAACCCTCCAAGGTGGTGTTCGGAAGAGTAAATAGAGTGTCGTCATGGTCCAGAATCCAGGGAAACCAGCCGTACTCGATCGCATTTGTAAGAAAGTGTTCGTGCGGGTCTGGCCTAGCCTCTTTTAGATCGTACGAGGCAATAAATGTGGGCATCATGGTTGCTCCACTCTGCGGCGCACACGCGGACTTGGAGGCACGCGGACATGACTCGACGCCGTGGAGAGTGAAAACCCGCCGCTGTTCCTGCCGCGCCCACGCTGCCAGTGAAGTTGGCGGCGGTGACTCGGCGCTCACGGCTCCGGAAGCGCTGTCCCCACCACGCGCTGCAAACTTCGGTGGCCAGCCTTCGCCCTTGGATTAGCGAGACCGACCACCTCCCCGAGAGGCTCAATTCCAAGGGCGCTACCAGACAGTATCGCTGAGAACGACTGGAAGCACCTACCAAGATTGGTTGGTGCCGATCTGATGTGGCCTGGGGCAAATGCGCCATGGCGACTGAATTAGATACGATTTTTGATGTGATTGAGCGTCACCGCGAGCTTTCCGCGCAGCACGCCGCCGCGGCATCGGTATCCTCGAAACTTGTCGCAGGTCCCGAGTTTGATGCCGCCGACGCGATCAGCGAGGAAAGAGGGTTGGCTCTCGAGGAGTATGCAGACGTGCTCATCCACTCCAAGCCTACTACGCTTGCGGGCGTAATCGCCCTGAGCCGCTACGTAGCCAGCCTACCGGCTTGGCTGCTGTCTGATGAAAATGATTGGCACCAATCGTTTCTGAGGACGCTGGCGGACGCGGTGGATGAGATCGGTGTGAGGTAGCGCCACCTCTGGAATTGAACCGGCCGGTGCGCGGGAAGCGCAAGAGAGCTATCGCTGAAAGTTGGTGACGGCGGAATCGCAAAGGCGGCACCCCGTGGGGGGGCTTGACGCCTCCACTTCTCCACCGAAGGAGCGATATGCCGTGTCCAACGATAACGTCATCCAGCCGATTCAGCCAGGAATCGTTGACGATCAACTCACAGAAGTCTTGCGCAACGGGGCACGTGCCTTCTCGCCAAGGCGGTCGAGGCCAAAGTCGCAGACTTTCTCGGCCAGCATGCCGATTTGAAGACCGCGGACGGCCACCAGCGCATCGCGCGCCACGGTCACCTGCCGGAGCGCGAGGTGATGGCCGGCATCGGTCCGGTCGCCGTCCGCCGGCCGCGTGTACGCGCTCGCGAGGCGGCCGCTACCTGGGCGCCGGTTCTCTCCGTCGATGCTGCGGCCAACATGCGCCACTCCAAGTCGATCGAGACACTGCTGCCGATCCTTTACCTGAAAGGGATCTCGACCGGCGACTTCTCCGAGGCGCTGCCGGCGCTGCTCGGCAACGATGCTGGCGGGTTGTCGGCATCCGCGATCGGCCGGCTGCAGGACGTCGGATTGACGAGCACGCCGCGTGGCAGAAGCGCGATCTGTCGGCGAAGCGCTACATCTACATCTGGGCCGACGGCATCCATTCCAAGCACCGCCCGCACAGCGCTTCGTCAGACAGATTGTGCATATGTTTGAGGATGAACAGCCCGGCCACGAGCCTCGTTGGCAGCGGCGGCTGGCCCGGCCCGGTGCGACACACCGAGCTGAAGCGCTTCGCCAGAAAATCCCAATCAATCTCCGCCGCAAGCCGCACCAGCGGATGACGAAGGTTGATGATCGCATCCAGAGAAGCCCGAAATAGGTCGTCCTGGCGATCGTCGCGCGGCTGACTCACGGCCCGTTCTCCAACAGCGAATCTTGCCGTCAAAGGAATCACGATCCACCAAAATCCGGTATCCCAAAACGCAAGAAACCGACCCTCCCCCCGGCTTTCTTGCAAAATCGAATACTTGCTCAGGTTAAATCATCGCGACGTATCAATCGCTTCCGAATTCTTCACGGGCGGCTAGCGAAGAATTTGAGGAGCTGATCTCGTCGCAGCGTCTTGCGAAAGATGACGACTCCTGAAACATCCGAGCCATGCACCTTGCCAGTCTCCCGGCGCACCAACTGTAAAGCTAAGATAACGAGGCAGTCGGTACCGGTCGTTATCGCGGTCTGCATATGTCGCCGCATTTCCCGCCAGGTCCTTTCGCGCACGCAAGCCGTTTCCGCCCATCCCTCCGGAAGTGCCGGCACCAACAACCCGAGCGCACAGCTTCAGCGATCGTCTGCATCATCAGTTTCGAGTCCGGCAGGAAAACCGCCCTCCATTTGCCTGTGCAAACATCGCTATTGTTGCTCCGCCGAACCATACGATCGACAAAAAGTGACAGCTCTCAACACACTACCCAGCGGCATAATAAATCCGCTCGCGATTTGACGGTTGTTCGGCCTGGGAAATGCCAGTTCCGAAATACCGCGCGTGGGCGACGTCGAGGATACCGTTGACCAAACTCGAGAAGGTGTACCCGGCGGCTTTCGCGGCCAGGACATAAGACGCGCCGATACCGAGTGCGGCCATCGAGTTGATCTCCAGGACAAAGGGGTGCCCGGAGCGGTCGATCCGGATGTCGACGCGGGCGTAATCCCGGCAGCGGCAGGCGCGGAAGGTCGCAACCGAAATATCCCGCAGTATTGTCGCGAGATTGCTCCCGACCTGCGCCGGGCAAATCTTCTGGGGCTCCACGACCGCCATGTGCATCTTGTCTTCCCAAGTGATAAGACGCGTCTCGCGCTCGCCGAAGTCCTGCTCCACCAGAGGCAACGCCTCAAGCTCTCCGTTTCCCAGCAGGGCAACGCAGATCTCCCGCCCTTCGATGTATTCTTCTACGAGTGCATCCTGCGCATATTGCGTGACGATCACTTCTACGGCCTGTCTCAACTGGGCGGGCTCATATACGAGCTGCAATCCGAAGCTCGTGGATTCATGACGCGGCTTTACTACCAACGGGAAGCACAGATCGCCGGTACTCTCGGTGCCCCTACGCATCACACGAAAGTTCGGCGTCGGCACGCCGCAATCGCGGATGAGCTGTTTGGTAATGGCCTTGTCGAGCGCCAGTGCGTGCCCGAGCGGGCTGGAGCCGGTGTACGGAACGCCAGCCATCTCGAGCATGGCCGGAACGTGCGTGTAGCGGCACTCGCCCTGAATTCCGTACGCCATGTTGAAAACGATCCCTGAAGGGCGGGCTTGCGAATCGGGTGGCATGAACCGCTCAAGCGTCGCGAGCAGTCCTTTATCACCTTCGCACAGCAGCGTGTCGTGGTTACCCTCTTGCAGTGCCGCCACCACGCTTTCGACCGTCTTGCGGCCGTATTTCTCCGGGCAAGGTTGACCGAAGTGGTTGATCACGCCCCTATGATCATCGTTCCACACGACGGCTACCCGCATGAGCTGCTCCCTGTATGTTGCCGGCTTTCACGTTCATTCGCCTGGATTTGGCAGATCGAGAGGGACGGCTCGCCTGGAGTGCCCGCGCCCCAAGGCCAGGCGACGAGCGGGTTCACTCCTTCCAACAAGCGGAAATCGAGATACTTGTTGATTAGCAAAATGCACCCGGCCTGCACCAACAGCAGTTCCGGGAATCGCAGGAAGAGTTCCAACGTGCCTGGCAAACTCGATAGAGCCACGATGATGAGGGCGGCCAACACCGTCGTGAAGGCGCGCCAGATCGCTTCACGGACTCCATTTTGGTCGAGCACTTTTGCGAAGCTTTCGCAGGTCAAACACAAGGCGATAACCGGAAAGAACGCAATCTCACGAAGCCAGGCGATATGCCACCATTCCCCCGCGGTCAAAGGCGCAAACAGCAGCGCTGCCGCCAAGCTCAACAGCACAGCCACTCGCGCGTAACTGTGGTCTGTCTTGAGCAGCGGCCGCAAGGCGACAACGACGAGGAGTACGAACAGCAGGAAGGCAAGGCTGATCGGGATGCTGACGGTATCGAAAGCCATCGCCAACAAGATCGGCCGAAGAAGCCCCAGCACCCTGACGCCAAGAGTGAGGCGAAAGAGTACGACGAAGACAGCTCCCAAGGAGACGAACACCACGCTCTCGGCTGACTTGTGGAACTGGGCCGGTAACTCTGTGAGCGAAACAAAACTCGCACTGATGGACGAAGTCGATAGCATCGGCAGTTTGGCGAGCGCTACGCCGAGCGGCAGGACAAAGAGGCCCACGAGCAACCAATCGGTCTTTGGCGCGGCGTCCGCCGAGGCATTCTTATTTCTGCACGTTTCACTCAAGAGAGCACCTCCACCAGGCCATCACGCCGGGGATCGGCAGCGCCTTTCGCGCTTCCGTCAGTCATGAGTTGGAGCGCGTTGACCGAACCCATCGCAAAATTGAGTCGTGATTTGACGATTGGGATGCGGTTACGGGCGCGCAATCTTGCCAACAGGGCATTGCTGGCTGCCGGCCGCTCGATCCAGACTTTGCGACCGACCAGTCCATGTACGCGAGGCGCCGCCACAGCGTCCGTGATATCCAAGCCCAAGTCGATGACTCCACTTAGGACATGGAGAATTGCCGAAATGATCCGTCGACTGCCGGCGGCGCCCAGTGCCAGGAGCGGGCGGCCGGTGGCGCCCTGTAACACCAGCGTTGGGGCCATGTTCGAGCGCGGTCGACAACCTGGTCCGAGCTCATAGGGGTGAGAAAGGCGGGGACACGTGCACAGATAATTGTTGTAGAGGAAACCCAGATCCCGGTGTGCCACCTTGGCGCCGAACACCGATTGGATAGACTGTGTCAGCACTACAATGATGCCATCTCGATCGCAGACCGAAAGATGGGTCGTATCGCCCGGTTCTTCGGCACTGTCGGTCGCGAGCTCTTTGGTACTTTGCGGCGCCAGGATGCTATCTGCGACTTGCCGCGCGTAATCTTCGCTCAACCGCCCTTGACGCGATTGCGGAATGAGATCATCGGGCAGCAACGGGCGGAGCTCCCGCTCGCGAAAGACGGCGGATGACGCGAGCGCGATCGCTTCGTGCCAGCTATCGTCGGATGACTCCGAGTTTGTCGCTGATATCTGCGCGATGATGTTAAGTGCAAACAAGAGTTGCAGTCCGCCGCTAGGCGGCGGGATGCTGAGAATCCGATGGCCGCGATAGGACGTCGAAACCGGCTCCACCTGTGCGGGCGGACCGCAGCTTGCTAGATCTTCTTCGGTGATGAGACCGCCGGCCGCTCGCATATCGGCTGCGATCTGCCGGGCAATTCCGCCGTGATAGAAGTCCTCGGTGCCGAAATCGGCCAACCGGCGAAGCGTGCCCGCGAGCTCCGGTTGTCGAAACATGTGGCCGATTTCCGGTGGCAGACCGTCTTGGAGAAACAGCTCACCGGCCGGCGATGCTCGCAGATCATCGGCCACCCATCGGGCTTGTCGGTGCTGCAATGGCGTGATCGGATAGCCTTCTTCCGCAATGCGGATCGCTGGCGCCATCACAGTTTCGCGGCTGAGCACGCCGTATTTCCTGTGCGCCCAGTCCAGCGTCGCGGGAGTCGATGGAATCGTGCAGGAGCGATACCCGCGCCGCTGCTGGCCCGCTTTGATCGTGTCGAGCGAAGCGGCTGCGGGCGCACGGGAATGTCCGTCGATGATCCGAATTCGATCATCCGCAAAACGGACGAGCAACACGGTCTGCCCGCCCAGACCCGATGCACTGGGTTCGCACACGCAAAGCGCCCAGGCGGCGGCCACAGCGGCGTCGATCGCGTTTCCGCCGGCGCGCAGGATTTCCACCCCGGCTTCGGTAGCGTTCGGGAAAGCCGTCACCACAGCCTCGTGGCGCTGCCCTACGGAAGCGGCAGGGCCGTCGAGCTCCACGCGCTCCAAGTTGGGCATCAGCATCGCGCGCATTTCGATCTCAGCCTTCGGGCAAATCGTCCAACCAGCAGGCGCCCTCGACGTGCCGCCGGGAAAAGACCTTTCCGAGTTCTTCGGGAATCTTGTTTTGATGATATCGCATATACACGCGGCCATCGGCACCAAGGTCGAGAACCTCGATCTTCCCCGTGTAATGGGACATGATGTATTTGAACGTCTTCTGGATACCGCTGAGACGTCGGTTGATGCCGCGCGCGATCTCTATACCGCGCCGCAGCGAGACCTGAAAGTGCGATGCGCCTTTCACCGGCCTGCCTTGAAAAAGATAATAAGGGCGGACGCCCATTTGGTGACACTTTGCAAAGGTCGCCGCCAAGATTTCGGGATCGTCGTTGACTTTCGCCAGAAGCACGGACTGATTCAGAAACTGCACGCCCTGTGCGCGTAGCGCGCGAATGTTGCGCTCCGCATCGACCGAGATCTCGCCGATGTGGTCGAAATGCGCGACGATCACTGCGGTCTTTCCCGCTTCACTGATCCGCCGGAACAACGCCGGGAGTGCGGGATCCTCAAACCGCCTGGGTGCGAAGGCGACTATTTTTGTGCCGAATCGAATTGACTCCAAGTGCGGGATCGGTAGCAGATGATCAAGAATCTTGCCGAGCTTAGCGGTGCTGAGCACGAACGGGTCGCCTCCAGATAGCAGCACGTTCGTCATCTCAGGATGGCCGGCGATATACTGCGCGACCCGGGCGAAATCGGGCGCGATCTCATCGGAGTCCTTGCCGACGATGCGTTTGCGAAAGCAGTAACGGCAATAGGACGCGCAACGGTCCGTTACCAGCAGCAGACCGGTCTGCGCGTATTTGTGCTGAAGCCCGGGCACGACGGTATTGTCATGCTCGCCGCTGGTGTCAAGACTTCCGGGACTCTTGAACTCAGCAATTGTGGGCTCTACAATGTATTTAAGCTGGTCGTAGTAGCCACTGTTGGTGATCTGATCGCGATAAAAATTTGTGGCGTGATACTGCGTGATGTTGTTGGCTTGCAGCTCACTCTCGGTAATGGCGCGCGCGCCCTCGATGAAATTCATGACCGCGGTGTGCGGCCGCAGGCCGTGCGCGATAGGCCGTGATGAGGTGCGCAAACCCGCGCCTCCGGGGTTGTCAGCATGAACAACTCCTTGTTGATCTTGTGATGAGGACGGTATCTCGACCACCGGACGTCTTCCGGTGGCGACGCGAGCTTGCGCAGATCGGCCTAGCATCTTGTTCGTCATAGCTGATTCTCCCCAGCGCGTGGACCGGAACTGATCCCCGGGCAAAGTCTGGACTAGCAATTGATGTGCCACCAGAGACTCTGTGTAGTTAAGCTTCAATGACAATAGGATGATGCGTCTCTTCTGCGCAGCACGAGACGCAGAGTCGGGTTGCCGACATTGTGTCACCAGCCGGACGCGAGTGAATACTAGTACCCACTTTTCTTGGAACGTGAGTCGTGATTCAAGGTCGGGATGATACCCGAAGCAAGAGAAGTCCACCTT
>NZ_JASAUT010000114.1:0-11074 GCF_029952935.1 Bradyrhizobium sp. Mp19
CTGGTGGCTACGATGAACCAGAAATCCTCCCTCCGCAAAATCCCCCTGTTTGTCTCACAGGCCCTGACGGCGAACACAGCGTTTCAACGTCGTCGTCGGTGAGAAGCTGCGCGACACGATCGCGCCGGTCCATCGGCAGGATCGCCGCGAGCGTGTCGAGCTGCAGCGCGCGACGGGTCTCGGGGTCAACGCGACGCGTGGCAGGAACGTCGACCATGGCGCCCCTCAGAAACCGTAGGTCCGCTCTGCCCACCGAAGCAGCACGCGCGCGTCGCGATCCGGCAGCCGCACGCGCTGATCCCGCAGTCCCGCGGCGATCGCTTGGCCGACATCGGGGTCGACCCAGTGGCCGTGGGTCATCAGAAAGAACCAGCCAAAGGGCAGCCCGACCTCACGGTCGACGGCCTCGATGCGGTCCATCAGGATATGGACCGAGGCGTCCGGCGTCGGGAGAAGCCGCTCTTTGGGCGGCCGCAAGGGCCGGGGAATGAAGCCGACCTCGCGCTCGCCCTTGTAGGTGTAGTCGCGAGTATCCAGCGCCCAGTGCGCGAAGACGCGCTGCGATCCGGCGCTTGACTCTTCCCAGTCCCGGAAGAACCGCAGCTCGCGCGGTACGAAGTCGAAATAGTCCGGCACCAATTCAAGGAAAGGGGTTTCGCGTGTGGTCCCGCGCGGCCCGGTTTCGCGGACGACCCGCCGCTCCAGCTCGGGCCGCTTCGCCTCGCGTTTGTCGCGCTCGACGCGGCCGCAGCGATCAAGGAAGCTGCGGACATGGACGAAGGCGCCGCCGGCGCGATCAAGGAGGCGATAGACCGGACCGGCGAGGCGGTCCGTCTCGGGCAGGGGATCTCGGCTAGGCCAGCTTGGATCGAACAGCTGCTCTTCACTGAAAGGACAATAGTTCGGATTGACGATCGGACCGGCCCGCCACTCGATTTCACGGCCGAGCGCCAACTGGATGTAGTCGGCGACGTCTGGCCCGGTCAATGCGAAAACGAAGGCGCTGGTGCCCCGCCATTCCGTGATCTGCAGGTCGGTCGCTTTCAGGCGCGTCCAGAGCGCTCGGATATTGCCGTTGTCCTTCGCTAGCTCGGCCGTCATCCATGGCCGCAGCTCGCCGAGCCGCGTCCCGTCCGGTTGGATGACCGAGCGGGTGTCGCGCCAGTAATCGTCGTCGACGTGGGCGAGGCTGAAGTCGAAGCCCGGGAAGGCCGCGGCGAGGGCAGGGATGAGGTCCGCGTCGGCCGAGGCGGGATCGAGTCCCGCCAGGGCGGCCTTGATCGAGGCGGTATCGGGAAGACGAAGAGGGGGGACGTTCATCGAAAGCTAACCATAAATCGAAGCCTCCGTTGAGACTTTACGGGGCATTCCAGCGAATTTGGTGAGAATTCCCGGGCCTTCACGCGGTGTATCCTGAATGTTATATAAGGATACACAAAGCAAGCTAGAGGAGTGGCCGATGGCCTTCCACATCAAGAATCCGGAGACCGACGCCTTGGCCCGCAGGGTCGCGGCGCTGAAGAAAATCGGCCTGACCGAAGCCGTCCACACGGCGCTCGCCCATGAGCTCGAGCGCGAGCAGGGCAAACCATCCCTGGTCGACCTGGGCGTGCAGTTTTGTCGCGATCTGAGGGCCAAGGGCAATCCGCAAAGCGGCAAAGCCGCCGACAAGGCCTTCCGCGACAGCCTGTACGAGGATACTTGATGTTCATCGACGCCTCTGCGCTGACCGCAATGCTGACCGATGAGGACGAGGCGCGGGAGCTGCTGGCGCGCGTGCAGCAGGCCGCGACGCGGCTGACCTCGCCGCTGGCGGTGTGGGAGGCGGCGATCGCTGTCGCCCGCGTGCTCGATCTTTCGATTGCCGAGGCGGCCGAATCGGTCGAGAGCTATCTCGCGCTGATGGAGATCCGTATGGTGAACGTGGCGCCTGAAACCGCCCGCATCGCGCTCGATGCCTTCGACCGCTACGGCAAAGGCCGGCACCCGGCCCGACTGAATTTTGGCGACTGCTTCGCCTACGCCTGCGCCCGTCACCTTGGGGAGCCGTTGATGTTTAAGGGCAGCGATTTCCCGCAGACCGACATCGAGGCAGCCTGATTGTTCGAAGATGGTGGTCAGTACAAAGCGGACTGAAGGAGGTGTCATGCACGATGATTCGAAGCTATCCAGCGCGCCTCCGGCCGCACCGGACGGCGGCGAGTTCGCCGAGAGAAAACCGCTCCTCGACGGCGATCGTCGGGACGTCCGGACCGTCGATCTGACCGACGAAGACATTGCCGCGATCGTGGCCAGCGAGATGGCGCCAGGCTTCGAGCATCTCAATGTCGAGGTCGAGGAAAACTGAAGCCGCAGGCGGCGCCTGGTCGTGCCCGGGGAAGGGGAGGGAGCTGGCAGCGGACGCGTCCTCTCGTCGATGGGAAGCCCGCCGGCGGTGATTTGCCGGGCTGACGGCCGCCAGAATCGCCGATTTGAGATTCTATGTCCAACACTATCGATAAGGGGTGGTTATCGATAGTCAGAAGGATACGCGAGAGGGCATCGCTATGACGGAAGCTAAATCCGTGTTAGCTTCCGTTACGGCGATTCCCGTTAAGGTTATCAAAACCTTGCTGTCCTCCTACCAGATCCCCGATCCGCTGCCGTGGACCCAGCTCGCCGCCCCGCTCGCGGCCTCCGAGGACACGCTCGCCCGGCTCGACGAGCGGCTCGCCAAGAGCCCGATTCGCGACGGCTGGATCGCAAGGACTCATTTCAGCGATGCCGCGGCCTGCCTGTGGCTGGAGGGCGAACTCGTCCACCTCGAAGATCTGGTTCTCCACGACGCCGGCATGGACGTGCGCGCTCCGACCCATGAGCTGATCCGCGCGCACGCCGTGCTCCGTGCCCGCCGGCGCATCGCCACCGCGAAGCCGGACTGGGCGCTATCGCGCACCGGTCTGGCCAGCTTGCGCGGGCGGGACGGGAAGGGCGATGGGGACGAGGGTATAGAAGAGGATATCGATGCGCCCGACGACGCCATCGAGGGGATCGAGGAAGCGGAGCCCAGCGGATCGTTGCATGACACCGACCCCCGGCTTGCGGCGGCGTTCGCCGCAGTGGACGCCGCAAACGCCAACGCCGCTCGGACCCTTGCGGGGAAGACACGGGCCGGGCTGGAGCGTGACCCGCTGGTCTACGATCTCGACTGGGACGAGGACGCGCGGCTCGATGAGTGGCGGGCCGTGGTCGAGCAGACCCGTACGCTGCCGCCGACCCTGGCGGCGGCGATCGCCGCCGAGGCCTGGAGCGCGATCGCGCCTTTGCAACACACACCCTGGCTCGGACGTTTGCTCGCGGCGAGCATGCTGTGCGCGCGGGCCAAGACCCGCTGGCACTTGCCCTGTCTCCAGGAGGGACTGAAAGCAATCCCACTCGAGCGGCGGCGGCCGCGCAATCCAGCCAGCCGCCTAGCCGTGCAACTTGAGGCGATGACGGCGGTTGCCGCGGCCGGGCTGAAAAACCATGACCGCTGGCTCACTGCTCGCACCCTGCTTGTTCGGAAGCTCGACGGTCGCCGCTCCACCTCGCGGCTGCCCGCACTGGTCGACTATGTGTTCACCCGTCCGCTTGTATCTGCCGGCATGATCGCCGGGAGCTCGGCATCACGGCGCGCGCCGCCCAGGACCTGGTTGGCGAGCTCGGATTGCGGGAGGCGACCGGGCGAGGGCGGTATCGGGCGTGGGGGATCCCATGATAGTTGAGATGACGGGGAGCGCCCCGCGCCGGGAACGTTGTCACCGCCCTCTCTTTTCTGTGATGTGGGTCAGCCGCTTCGCCATTGTGGGTGTCAAGCGGCCGCCCAAAATGTTAACCAATCCTGCCGTATTGATTTGCGATTTTCGGATGTAGCGCGCGGTGGCCCGAAGCGATCTCCTTCTCTCCATTGTCCGCGCCGGCGCGACCGGCGACCGCACTGCGCTGCGCTCATCGGTGGAGGCCATCGTCGCCGAGGAACGCGGCAAGAATCATCACATCCTTGCCGACCGTCTCCAGCGGGCGTTGAACGCCGTCACTGTCAGTCCGCCGGCCACCCAGCCGTCGGCGAGCCAATCAGGCAAGGACACCATCCTTGAGAGCACACCTCGACGGCGCCTCGAGGAACTGATCCTGCCGCTGCCCGTCAACGAACAGGTCAAACAGCTTGTCGAGGAACAACATCGGGCCGACCTCCTGCGTGCCCATGGTATGCAACCCAGACACCGCGTGCTGCTGTCGGGGCCACCGGGCAACGGCAAGACCTCTGTTGCAGAGGCGATCGCCGAGGCTCTGGCGGTGCAGTTCTTTACGGTCCGCTACGACGCGCTTGTTGGCTCATATCTCGGCGAGACCAACAGCCGCCTCGCAAGGTTGTTCGACTACGCCCGGACAGTTCCGTGCGTGCTGTTCTTCGATGAGTTCGATTCGATCGGCAAGGAGCGCGGCGACGTCCATGAGACCGGCGAAATCAAACGCGTCGTATCCTTCCTATTGATGCAAATCGATCAATTGCCGAGCTATGTGGTAACCGTCGCGGCGACGAACCACGCCGAATTGCTGGATCGCGCGGTATGGCGGCGTTTTCAACTGCGGCTCGCGCTGCCGCAACCCTCGCTCGATGCTCTTTCTGTATTTCTCGATCGCCAGTTCGAGGCTTGGCCGGAACCGGCTGGTATCGAAGCTGGCAAACTCGCCGCCAGCCTGGGACACATCAGCTTCGCGGAGGCCCTCGAATTCTGTCAGACCGTTCGGCGCCAACACATTCTCGCCCTCGGCAACCGCGCGCTGAGGGACATCGTGAGCGAGCAACTCAATCTCTGGACCGCCAGAGTCGCGCCGGAAGAAACCGATGCCACACGACCCGGAGAAACCTCTCCTTCGTCTAAACGATCCGAAAGACACCGGAAGGCGCCGGTCGGGAGGCGGAGGCAGCCAAGCACGGACGTTTGATCGTGCCGCGCAGGGGCGGGCGCATGGTCCAGTTTTTCAGCGCCTGCAGACGATCCTCAATCGACCAGATGCCGCGCTGCAGTTGCGTGCCGACGCCAACTCGTTGGCACCGGAGCGACTCCTGGTGTTTGAGGTCACCGGCTCGATTCAGAATTTCCTCAACGCTGTATCGCGAATCGCAGGACTTGAGTTCGCAGGCGAAGAAGAATTAGCCGCCGACGAGTTCGACGATAATCCCGAGTTCTATCTTCTCGTCCCGCAGCTCGACGCGCTGCGGGAAATCGTCTCCCTTTGGCAAGGCTGGCAACGAACCGGCTCAGTGCCGCGAAACTATGGGCCGTGGCGACACTTGTTCGCCCAACTGCGGAGCGTGCGCCCGTGGGGCCCGGCAGACCGCGTCTCACCGCAGAACCGCGAGTATTTTCGTCACAGCATAGACGGCGCACCTGATAACGAGCTGGTTCGGATCGAAATCGAGCTGGTGTTTCGCGCGGGAGGCGATGTCGCTCAGGTCGCCGAAGCTACCGTGGCAGAGCGCATCAGGCAAGGTGGCGGCGCGGTCATCGATCGATCCCGCCGCCCGGAATTTGCCTATCACGCCGTATTGGCCGACGTCCCCGCAGGAGAAATCCGCCGCATTGCCGACCTTGATCCCGCCTCGCTCGCAGGCGCGGATCCGGTGGCTTCGATCGTGCCGCAGAGCCTTGGTACCCCGATCGAGGCAGCAGATCGAACACCCGTGGATCAGGCGAGACCAGCCGCGCGGCTTGACGATCCGATCGCCGCGATCTTCGACGCGGTTCCAGTTCAGGCGCATCCTCTCTTGGCTGGTCGGCTCGCGATCGACGATCCCGCCAATCTTGAGGCGAGGGCTGTAGGCCCCCGCGTGCATGGCACCGCTATGGCTTCGATTGTACTCCATGGGGACCTCAACGATCCGCCGAGTCCGATCAGTCGGCGCGTCTACTTCCGGCCAGTGATGTACGCACCGACATTGGGAGATGAGATCTTCGACAACGATAGGCTGGTGGTCGACGTCATCGTCGACGCCATCATGCGGATGCGCGCCAACGGCGGCGCGAACGTCATCGTGGTCAACCTTTCGCTGGGCGACCAGACGAAGCCGTTCGCAGGAAAGATTTCGACCTGGGGACGGGCCTTGGATCATCTTGCTTTCACCTACGGCATCCTTTTTCTGGTGAGCGCCGGCAACGTCAATGATGGAATTCCGCTCGCAGAATTCGCAAATGGAGCCGCTTTCGAGGCCGCTACAACGGCGGCGCGCGCGGAAGGAACATTGCGGGGAATTGATGCCATGAAGGCAGACCGCAGGCTGCTGGCGCCGGCAGATAGTCTAAACGCACTTACGATTGGTGCCTGGCATCGCGATGCGTCGACCGAAGTCTTCCGCGGCGCGAGCCCCTTCGTTCCTTATGACGGCGAGGAGATGCCGAACCTGTCGTCGCGCCTCGGACCTGGTCTGCGCCGTAGCACCAAGCCTGACGCGCTGTTCGCCGGTGGCCGACAGCGCGGGCGTCTTGATCCGGTCGCCGCACCGCCGATCCTGTTGAGCCATCCGCTCCCAAGCCGTTTTTGGGGGCTGAAGGTGGCGGCTCCGCCGGAAAACGGGACGATGGGACTGCATTTCACGATGGGCACGAGTGCCGCCACGGCGCTCGCGACCCATTCGGCGCATCGCATTTTTGATGCACTCGAGGAGGCCTACCCTGACGTGCTGGCAGGAATGTCGCTGCCGCAACGCGCCTGTTTATTGAAGACTCTACTCGTCCACACGGCCTCGTGGCGGGGCTCGGAAGCCTTTATTCGCTCGGTCATTGATTCCGATGAAGCGATGCATCATGAGCATTGGCGTCGCGAAGTGTGCCGTCATCTTGGATATGGGTTCGTCGATCCTGACGATGCAATCGCCTGCGCGGGGGACCGGGCGACGATGTGGGCCACGGGCACCATTGAACCCGAAGGATCGATGACATTCGACGTTCCGCTTCCCGCCATTTTTGGCAGCAATGCCAACCCGCGAGAAGTGCGGGCTACGCTCGCCTGGCTTGCGCCAACGCGGCCAGGCTATCTTGCGTATCGAGCGGTCAAGCTGCGGATTCCGTCGTTCCAAGCCGATGCTCTGGAAATGGCCGGCATCGATACGGTCACCGGACAGCCCACGAACAGCCAGTCGGAGAGTGGCACGATTGTTCATCGCCGTTGGCGGGACGAACGGATCGGCACAGGCGCTGCAACAATTCCTGTGCACGTTCAGCGAGAGCGAGATCAAGGTGTACCGATCGACGAGCCTATTCCTTTCGGGCTGACAGTCACGGTCGAGATGCCCGGCGCTGTCGGGGTTTATGATCAGATATTGCCAAGCATCCAAGTGCAGCCGCGTACTCGGGTCCGCGCTTGATGAGCTATTACATCCGCATAAAGGCAGCTGTCGTGCGGAAGTGACTTCCAGTTCGCGGGTCCGGTTCGCGCGAGGCGCTCGACCGGACGCTATCTGCTTGGAGGATCCTTTATATCGGCGGAGTGGCTGCCGGTCAGCAGGCGCGCGATGAATTCATGCGCGCTGGCGAGTTGTGCTGCCTCCTCAATCTCGGCCTGGCTGGCGCCGGGCTGGCCGTAAGCTATGTTCTCGGCTAGCGTTCGGTGGAACAAGAGGCATTCCTGCTGCACAACCGCAATCTGAGAGCGCAGCGAAGCCTGCGTCACCTTCGAAATGTCTTGCTCATCGATCTGGATCCGACCGCCGTTCACGTCGTAAAGCCGCTGGATGAGCTTCACAAATGTGGTCTTGCCGGAGCCGGAGGGGCCGACCAGACCGACCCGTTCGCCGGCCTTTATCGACACTGAGAAGTCCCTGAAGAGCGGCAATCCATCATTTCCATAGTGGAAATGGACTTTCTTAAAATCGATGCGATCTTCATGATCCGGATCTGCTTAGCCTCGGGACAATCAGCAATGTCGAGCGGCTGGCTCTGGATATAGACCAGCTCCTCCATATCATTCACTGAGCGCTGCACGTTGCGGACGTGCATGCCCACGTCGCGCAGGTAGCCCTGCAGCACAAAGTAAGAGGTAAGCACGAGGGCGATATCGCCCGCGGTTGCCTGGCCGCGTGAGCACAGAAGCAAGGCATAGCAGATCACCGCCGCCCGGAGCGCGAGCAGAGTTACGCCTTGCATCGTGCCGCTGATCGCTCCACGCACCCAGCTCCGACGCATCCGACGTCGCCACTTCGCGATGACCTTTGCGAGGCGCTCGTTTTCCCGTTGTTCGGCTGCGAAGCCTTTGACCACCGGGTTGCAACTGATCGCGTCGGCGAGCGCGCCGCCAAGCCTGCTATCCCAGCTGTTCGCAAGGCTCGCCGACGGCGCGATATATCTGAGTGATAGCGTGATCGTCAATCCGACATAGGCGAGAGAGCCGCAGGCAATGATAAGGCCCATCATCGGCCAGTGCCAACCGAGCAGCACGGCCGAACCGATGAGCATGATGAGCGAGGGGAACAACGCGATGAGGATCGTGCTGTTCAATAGGTCGAGCGCGCCCATGCCGCGCGTGATCTGGCGTACCGTCGAGCCGGTGAAACCGTTGGCATGCCAACCGGTCGAAAAGCGCTGGACCCGATCAAATGCGTCGCTCGAGATGCCGCACAACATCTTCAGCGTCAGATCGATGATGCAGCTTCTCGATCTCGCGTTCGCGAGCCTCCTCACTGTCCCGCCCGACACCCGCGTCAAAGGCCCGCGCCGCCTGTTTCAGCAGTTGCTTCTTCCAGGCATAGATCTGGTTCGGGTGAACTTCATAGCGCTGGGCCAGATCGGCCACCGTCGCCTGCTCCCGCATGGCTTCTAGCGCCATCTTTGCCTTCAGTGCCGCGTCGATCTTGCGTCTCGTTTTCGTCGTCATCATGCGCTCCGTCTATCAAACGGAGCAGCCCCTTCCAACTAAGCACGCGGTCCCAAAATCGGGGTCCATTTCACACCCCGGCCTTCAAGGCGAAGGTGCCGCTCTCCGCCGTGAAGGGCGATCGAACGCTGGCTCAGCTTACCGAGCAGTTCGACGTCCACGCAAGAGCAGGCCTTTGTCGTTCACTTGCTCCGCTTAGTTGTCGGCATTGAGACCGAATGCCAGAAACCTCACACACATGCGCCGCGACGAAGCGTCTGCTGAGCCTGCGAATTCACTTCGGCACGCGATTTGCTCTGTTCACGGCATAGTCGCCAATCGCACTGCGATGGTCTTCGGGACGGACCGCCGCATTCGCGTCTGGTCCCCTCCGACGGTTTGCTGTGGCAATGACTTGGCGCTCGGTTGTGGACCGAGAAAATGCAGGGAGGTGTTGGATGCGATCTGGAGTTCTTCTTTTGGGAGCCACAACAATTGCGCTCGTCGCGAGCGGTGCAACTAAAGCGGCAGACCTTGAGCCAGGAGTGAAACCGCCACCGGCGGAGTGGGACTGGTCCGGAGGCTATATTGGCGGACAGGTACGGTCGAACCTCCTTCACCAATCCCTGCGGTCAGTCGATCTATAGCGATGCCGACAGGTTCGATGTCGCCCGGCACAACCCGCACCTGTCGATTGGCCAAGGGCCGCATTTCTGCTTGGGCTGCGCTGGCGCGCCTGCAATTGCGATGCGCCTTTCCCGCGCTGTTCGTGCGACTGGAGGATCTAGCGCTGATCATCGCCGCGGAGGACGGCGGCTACATGCCGTCTTACGTCATTCGCTGCCCGCAGCGCCTGCCGGTCACCTTCGCCCTTCCATCGCTTAGAGAGTGAAGTGCCACCATGTCCGAACAACAACCCTTGCCGACGCTGCCGATGTGGCGCGTCGATCACATCGAGCCCTCGCCCGAGATGTTGGCGCTACGCGCCAACGGTCCGATCCACCGCGTGCGCTTCCCCTCCGGGCACGAAGGCTGGTGGGTGACAGGCTACGACGAGGCTAAGGCGGTGCTGTCCGACGCGGCGTTCCGGCCCGCGGGAATGCCGCCGGCGGCCTTCACCCCGGATTCGGTGATTCTCGGTTCGCCGGGGTGGCTGGTCTCGCACGAGGGGGGCGAGCATGCCCGGCTACGCGCGATCGTGGCGCCGGCCTTCAGTGACCGCAGGGTGAAGCTGCTCGCGCAGCACGTCGAAGCGATCGCCGCGCACTTGTTCGAGACGCTGGCGGCCCAGCCCCAGCCCGCCGACCTGCGGCGCCACCTCTCCTTTCCGCTTCCGGCTATGGTTATCAGCGCGCTGATGGGCGTGCTCTACGAGGATCACGCCTTTTTCGCCGGGCTATCCGACGAGGTGATGACGCACCAGCATGAAAGCGGCCCGCGCAGCGCTTCGCGCCTAGCCTGGGAAGAACTGCGCGCCTACATTGGCCGCAAGATGCGGAACAAGCGCCAGGATCCGGGCGACAACCTGCTGACGGATCTACTTGCGGCGGTCGACCGCGGCAAGGCGAGCGAGGAAGAGGCGATCGGCCTAGCGGCGGGCCTGCTGGTGGCGGGGCATGAGAGCACCGTCGCGCAGATCGAATTCGGCCTGCTGGCCATGTTTCGCCATCCGCAACAGCGCGAACGCCTGGTCGGCGATCCATCTCTGGCGGACAAGGCGCTGGAGGAAATCTTGCGCATGTACCCGCCGGGCGCGGGCTGGGACGGCATCATGCGCTATCCAAGGACCGACGTGACGATCGCGGGCGTGCATATTCCCGCGGAGAGCAAGGTGCTGGTCGGCCTGCCGGCGACGTCGTTCGATCCGCGCCATTTCGACGATCCGGAAATTTTCGACATCGGACGCCGCGAAAATCCGCACCTGGCCTTTTCCTACGGGCCGCACGCCTGCATCGGCGCGGCGCTGGCCAGGGTGGAACTCAAGGTTGTGTTCGGTTCGATCTTCCAGCGCTTTCCCGCGCTGCGCCTGGCCGTGGCGCCCGAAGAACTGAAATTGCGCAAGGAGATCATCACGGGCGGGTTCGAGCAGTTCCCGGTGCGGTGGTGATGCGCGGATGCCGCCGGGGATCGCGATCTTCTCCGCAATTTGCCGGCGCGCATGGCGCGCGCCGATCAGCCAGCCAACAGGTAACCAGGATGGACG
>NZ_JASAUT010000115.1:0-10881 GCF_029952935.1 Bradyrhizobium sp. Mp19
CAGATCAGGAGCTGCCTTCAGAATCCCTTTTCTTCGATTTGGCAACTACTTGCACGCGCACACATGCGATTCCCCTGCCCGCAAGCGGGAGAGGTGAACCCGCCCGCCGCTCACAGCCCCGCCAGATACTCCACCAGCGCGGCAAGGTCGTCGGGCGACGTTGCCAGCATCAGGTCGGACATGCCGGGATTGTTGCCGCGCGCACGGGTGCGGAAATCGGCGATGGTCTTGGCGAGATAATCCCGTCCCATTCCGGCGAGCCGCGGCACCGTGCCGTCGCCCTGGAAGCGATCGAGATGGCAGGCCGGGCAGCCGACCGAGCGGCTGGCGCTGACCGCCTTCTCCGCCACGTCCTTGGGCGCGCGCGGCTGGCCGAGGTCAGGCCACGGCTTCTGCGAAAAATATTCCGCGATCGCCAGCATGTCGTCGCGCTCGAACTGCGTCGCGATCGGCTGCATGATCTCGCTCTTGCGATCGCCGCGCTTGAAATCGCGCAGCTGGATGTAGACATAGCCGGCCTGCTGGCCCCAGATCGTCGGAATGGTCTTGTCGATGGGCTTGCCGTTCTCGCCGTGGCAGCCGGCGCAGACCTGCACCTTGTCTTCAATCGTCTCAGCGCATGCCTGTACGGCCATCAGCAGCAGCGCGACGCCGCAAATCATCAATCTACTGAACATCTGCTCATCCGTAGAAAACAGAGGCGGGACCGAACCGGTCCCGCCTCGCCGTCAATGTTTGCACGCGTGATGATGCATCAGGCCCAGGCTCAGTCGAGCGTGAAGGCGATGATGTTGTTGCCACGCTTGTAGTCGAGCTGGGTGTTACCGCCCGCGCCGACCACGATATATTGCTTGCCGCCGACCATGTAGCTCGACGGCGGCGCGTTGACGCCGGCGCCGGCCCGGAAGCTCCACAGCTCCTTGCCGTTCGACGAATTGTAGGCCGCGAACTTGCCGTTGCCTTCGCCGGTGAAGACCAGGCCGCCGGCGGTGGCGAGGATGCCGCCGATCATCGGCTCGGGCGTGCTGACCTGCCATTTGATCTTGCCGTTGTTGTAGTTCACCGCGGTGATGTTGCCCGCCTGCTTCTCGCCCGGGATCACCTTGAAGGCACCGCCCAGCCACAGCTTGCCGTTCGGATAGGCCGAGCTCTCGACGTGGTAGGTCATCGGCTGGTGCAGGTTGATGGCGTAGGCCAGCTCCTGTCCCGGATCGGTCGCGATCGGCGACCATTCGACGCCGCCATTGGCGCCGGGCAGCATGCGCGCACCTTCCTTGGTCGGCAGCACCCACATGTTCTCCTGCGGTACCATCGCCTCGGAGAAGCGGATCAGGCTGCAGTCCTTGCGATCGTGCACATAGATGTGCCCGGTCTTGCCGGCATGAATGACGCCGGGAATCGTCTTTCCGCTCTTGTCCTTGACGTTGACCAGCACCGTCGGGCTGACCGCGTCGAGATCCCAGACGTCGTGGGCGATGTACTGGAAGTGGCAGACATACTTGCCGGTGTCGAGATCGAGCGAGACCAGCGAGTTGGTATAGAGATTGTCGCCGGGCCGGTTCGAGCCGTCGAGGTCGGGCGACGGGTTGCCGACGACGAAGTAGATCCGGTTGGTCGCGAGATCGACCGACGGGTTCTGCCACACGCCGCCACCGAGCTTGGCATAGGGATCGCCGATCTTGGCGAGCATGTCCTTCTCGGCCTGGATATTGCGATGCATGTCGCGGCCGGTGGCATCCTTGGTCGCCCAGACACCGACGGAGTTCTCCGGAATGGTATGGAAATTCCAGAGCTGCTTGCCGGTCTTGGCGTCATAGGCGCGCACGAAACCGCGGATGCCGTATTCGCCGCCATTGGTTCCGATCAGGACCTTGTCCTTGACCACGGTCGGCGCCATCGTCTCGCTGTAGCCGAGCTCGGGATCGGCGATGTTGGTGGTCCAGATCACCTCGCCGGTCTTGGCATTCAGCGCCATCAGCTTGGAATCGAGCGTCGCCAGATAGACCCGGTCGCCGAGCACCTGGACGCCGCGATTGTTGGGACCGCAGCAATAAACCGTGATCGGGCCCATCTTGTGGGCATAGTGCCAGAGCTGCTGACCGGTCTTGGCGTCGAGTGCATAGACATGGCTGAACGACGTCGTGACGAACATCACGCCATCGACGACGATCGGAGATGTCTCAAGCGATTCCTTGACGTCGGTCTGGAAGATCCATGCGACGTGCAGGTTCTTCACATTGTCCCGACCGATCTGCTTGCCGGGATAGAATCGCGTCTGGGCATAGTTGCCGTTGGTAAGCAGGAAATCCCTGGTGTTCTTGTCGGCGGCGTTGAGCTGCTCCTGGGTCACCGGAGAAACATTGGCGTTACCGAGGACCGACTGCTTCTCCTGCTTGACTTCCTGCGCGATGGCGGCGCCCGACAACAGGCCAACGCCGAGCGCGGCGAATGCCGCAAGCCCTTTCACATACATATCTTCCCCCGTTATTTCTTGGTTGCAATATTAGGGATGCGTATCTGCTACTTCCCTTCGAGGCCCGGTCGCTCTGGCGAGCGCGCAACCCGCTGCGTGGCCTGGTTGCGCTGCAATAGACGATCAAGAAAGGACGAAGACCGGTATCGATGGATGGGTTCCATGTTAGCGCGGTCTTTCACAAAGACAACCGATGCGCTCAATGCGAAGCCGAAGCAGCATGACTTCGCACGTTCGAAATATAGCGATCATGGGTTGGCATCAAATCCGAACGATATCGGATGCTTCGGACACCTTCACGCATCGCCGGACAGGTTTGCCTTCGCAGGCGCAGCACGCAAAATGAGACTAAGCGTCAAGCGACGGCATCCCGCGAGCAGTGACTCCGGCGGAGACCGCACAAGGCCTACCAATAGTCGGCCGGCAATTCCCGGCTCCGCGGCGGATCGGCGCCGGGCCGCGTGCAGGTGAAGGCGGCGCATTTGCAAGCAAAGGACAGCGCACGTGTCAGCTCGGCCGCGGAGATGTCGCGCAGCCGCTGTCGCGCGATCCGGTCCAGCCGATGCAACGCGGCGAGCAGCGCCGCCTGAAAACTGTCGCCGGCGCCGATCGTATCGACGACGTTCACCACCAGTGCTTCGGCCGCGACCGGTCCGGCCTTGCGATGCCAGGCGCAGGCGCCATCATGGCCGCGCGTAATGACGACAAGCGATGCGCCGCCCGAGAGCAGCTCCTCGGCCCTCGGAGCATAGGCCTCGTCGCCGAACAGATAGGCGAAGTCGACGTCGGACATCTTCACGATGTCGGCCTTGCCGCAGAACGTCAGCATGCGCGCACGGTAGGCGTCCTTGTCCGTGACGAGGTTCGGCCGGCAGTTCGGATCGAGCGCGATCGTCACGTTCGGCCGCGCATCCTCGATCAAGGCCAGCGTCTCCGCCGCGCCCTTGTCATGGACCAGCGTGGTCGAGCCGGTGTGGAGGCAGGTGACGCCGTCAAGCGCGACCGCATCGCGCCGATAGGTCCAGTTCCGCGATGCGGTGTCGGCGTCGTAGAAGGCGTATTGCGTCTCGGTGCCGGTGACGCGCGCAAAGGCCAGCGTGGCCTGACGATTGCTGCGCGTGGCGCGACGAAGGTCGACGCCGGACGCCGCGGCATGATCGGCGATCATCTTGCCGAAGGTGTCGGTCGAGATGCCGCCGACAAAGCCGGTCGGAACGTCGAGCCGCGCGCTGCCGATCGCGATGTTGAGGCAGGAGCCGCCGACCGCGGGCGTCAAGGCCTCGCGTCCATCCGTCGTCTTCGACGGCAGGAAATCGATCAGCGCATCTCCGCAACTCAGCAGCATGGGATAAACCTTACGTCGGCGCTTCGCCGGGCGCCCGCCTCATCGCCTCGCGGCTGTCGCGGTCAAGCTCTCGCAGCATCTTGTGCACGCCGCGCTTCTTGCGGTGGAAATCGGCAAGCTCCGGCCTGGTCGGCTCGCTCAACCGCCCGAGCGCCGACATGCCGGCCATCGCGGCGTTGATCGAATTGTGCGCACCGCTGGCGACCGCGCCCAGCATCGCGGCGCCGAGCAGCACCGGCTCCTGGGTCTGCGGCAGCGCCACTGCGTAGCCTGTCGTGTCGGCCATGATCTGGCGCACCAGGGGGCTGCGGCTCGCGCCACCGCCGATCACGATGGTCTTGCCATTGACGCCATGCGCCTGCAAGGCGTCGATGACGTCGGCAAGGCCATAGGCAAGCCCGCACAGGCCGGCAATGAACAGCCGCTCCAGCGCCGACACGTCGGTGTCGAGATCGAGCCCCGCGATCACGGCACGCGAGCCGGGATCGGCATAAGGCGAACGGTTGCCGAGAAATTCCGGCAGGACGTGAACGTTGCGCGCGAGCAACGCCGCGGCACCGGCATTGCCGCTGCGCGCCAGGATGCGCTTCTCGAGATACCCGATGACGTCGACGCCGTCGTGCTTCGCCGCGAGCACAACCTCGGCATGCGCCGGATGCGACTTGAGCAGGTGATCGATCGCAGCGCCCGCCGCCGATTGGCCGCCCTCGTTCAGCCAGAAGCCCGGCACCATGCCTTCGAAATACGGCCCCCAGACACCGGGCACGAAGCAGGGATCGACGGTCGTCGCCATGATGCAGGCCGACGTTCCCATGATGTAGGCGAGCCGTTGGCAGACATCGACCTCGGCGCCGGAGCCATCGCGGCCGCCGATCGCGCCGACGCCGCCGGCATGGGCATCGATCAAGGATGCACCGACCGCGGTTCCCGGCAATAGGCCGAGATCGCGCGCGGCATCCTCGGACAGGCCGCGGCCGAGCGGCGAGCCGGGCGGCACGATCTCGCTGCCGATCCGCCCAAAGCGATCGGCCGCAAGCGCCTCGAGCCCGACCCGCTTGAAAAAGGTTTCACTCCAGCCGCCCTCGCCGGCCACATAGGTCCATTTGCAGGTGACCGTGCAGGTCGAGCGCGCCAGCGAGCCGGTGGCGCGGAAGGACAGATAGTCGGCAAGATCGAAGAAGTGCCCGGCGGCCTCGAAGGTCGCGGGCAGATGCCGTTTCAGCCAGAGGATTTTCGGGATCTCCATCTCCGGCGAGATGGCCCCGCCGACATAGCGCAGCACCTTGTCGCCGGTCGCATTGACGAATTCGGTCTCGTCCATCGCGCGGTGATCCATCCAGACCACGACATTGCGCGCGGGATCGCCGGACGGACTGACGGTGAGCGGCCGGTCAGCCCTGTCGAGCACGACCAGCGAACAGGTCGCGTCGAAGCCGATGCCCTTGACGTGCTCGGCGGCAACCGCAGCCTCCCGCATTGCGTGGCGCACCGAAGCGACGCAGGCCGCCCAGATGTCGTCGGACGATTGCTCGACGATATCGCCGGGCTCGTGCCAGACCCGGATCGGGTGGCGGGCCGAACCCAACAGCTTCCCCGACTCGTCGAACACGCCCGCCCGGGCGCTGGTGCTTCCGACGTCCACCCCGATATAGGCTTGCCGCATGACCGCTCTATCTTCTGTTGAGCACGATCTCCCCGGGCAACCCTACCAGCAAGTGTAGCCGCCATCGACCAGAACGATGCTTCCGGTCATCAGACTTGCAGCATCGGAGGCCAGGAACAAGACGACGGAGGCGATCTCGTCGACCTGCCCCATCCGCGCCATCGGGGTTCCACCGATCCAGGCATCGTACATTTTGGGGCTGTTCTTCACGAACGCGTTCAGCGGCGTCTCGATATAGGTCGGCGCCACGGCGTTGACGCGAACCCCGCGCGCGCCCCATTCGGCCGCGAGCGATTTGGTCAGATGATGCACCGCGGCCTTGGAAGCATTGTAGAAGCACTGTTCCTGCGGCTTGTTGACGATGAAGCCGGACATCGAGCCGACATTGACGATGGTGCCGGACTTCGCCTTCAGCATGTGATTGCCGAAGGCACGGCAGCACCAGAAGGTGCCGTTCAGGTTGACGTCGATGACGTTGAGCCAATGCTCGTCGGTCACGGTTTCCGCCGGCGTCTCGCTGCGGGCGATGCCGGCATTGTTGACGAGGATGTCGACCTTGCCGTACTTGCGCACCAGCTCGTCGGCGACCGCAGAGACGCGGCCGGAATCCGTGACGTCCATCAGCGCGATGTCGGCGTCGAAACCCTTGGCCTTCAGCGCCGCCTGCGCATCATTGGCGACCTTGGCGTCGCGGTCGCCGATGATGACCTTGGCGCCGGCCTCGGCGAGCGCTTCGGCGCAGGCGAGCCCGATGCCCTGACCGGCGCCGGTGATGATGGCGGTCTTGCCGCCGAGCCTGAATTTTTCGAGATACATTTTCTTCTTCCTTAGCTTCTTTTTGAGCATGATCTGTTCGGAAAACCGCTCACACTTTGCGCTAACGCGGCCCTCCGGGTCCGGATCATGCTTTACGCGTGAATCGATTTTCCGCTCTCGTCGAAACGGTGGATGCGCGCCGGATCCGGGATCAGGGACACCCGGTCGCCGGGATGCAGGTCAAGCTCGCCGACATAGCGCGCGGTCAGCATTCCCAGCGGTCCGGCGTCGACATAGAGGAAAGTGTCGCTGCCGAGATGCTCGGCGACCGAGACGGTGCCGTGCCAGCCGCCCTGCCCGTCGCGCTCGACCCTCAAATGCTCGGGCCGTACCCCGATGGTCGCGGCGCCCTGCTGCTTGGCGATCTCACCGGTGACGAAATTCATCTTCGGCGAGCCGATGAAGCCGGCGACGAACAGGTTGGCCGGCTTCTCGTAGAGCTCGAGCGGCGAACCGTATTGCTCGATCTTGCCGCCGTTCAGCACCACGATCTTGTCCGCCATGGTCATGGCCTCGACCTGGTCGTGGGTGACGTAGATCGCCGTGGTGCCGAGCTGCTTCTGCAACCGCGTCACTTCGAGCCGCATCTGCACCCGCAGCGCGGCATCGAGATTGGACAGCGGCTCGTCGAACAGGAACGCCTTCGGCTCGCGCACGATGGCGCGCCCGATCGCGACGCGCTGGCGCTGGCCGCCGGAGAGCTCGCGCGGCTTGCGGTCGAGATAGGGCGTCAGGTTGAGCGTCGCCGCGGCCGCCTCGACCTTGCGGTTGATCTCGCCCTTGGCGATGCCGGCCATCTTCAGGCCGAACGCGATGTTGCCGCGCACGCTCATATGCGGATAGAGCGCGTAGGACTGGAACACCATCGACAGCCCGCGCTTGGCCGGCGGCACATCGACCACGTTGCGCCCGTCGATCAGGATGGCGCCGCCGGTGACATCCTCGAGCCCCGCGATCAGCCGCAGCAGCGTGGTCTTGCCGCAGCCGGACGGGCCGACGAAGACGACGAAGGAGCCGTCGGCGATGTCGAGATCGGCGCCCTTGATGATGTGGACCGGCCCGAACGATTTTTGCACACCCTGCAGCGTAATCTGACCCATGGCGAAAGCCTTTCTGCTACTTGACCGCGCCGAAGGTCAGGCCGCGGACGAGCTGCCGCTGACTGAACCAGCCGAGCACGAGAATGGGCGCGATCGCGAGCGTCGACGCCGCCGACAATTTCGCCCAGAACAATCCTTCCGGGCTGGAATAGGACGCGATGAACACGGTGAGCGGCGCGGCCTCGAGCGTCGACAGATTGAGGGTCCAGAATGCCTCGTTCCACGCCAGGATCAGATTGAGCAGCAACGTCGAGGCGAGCCCCGGCACCGCCATCGGCGTCAGCACATAGATCAGCTCGCGCCCGATCGTGGCGCCATCCATCCGCGCCGCCTCGAGGATGTCCTTCGGGATCTCCTTGAAATAGGTGAACAGCATCCAGATCACGATCGGCAGGTTGCCGAGGCACAGGATGAAGATCAGGCCAGAGCGGGTGTCGAGCAGGCCGAAGGTGCGGTAGATCAGGTAGATCGGCACCAGCACGCCGACCGGCGGCATCATCTTGGTGGACAGCATCCAGAGCAGCACGTCCTTGGTTCGCTTGGTCGGCGAGAACGCCATCGACCACGCCGCCGGAATCGCGATCAGCATCGCGATCAGCGTCGAGCCGCCGGCGATGATGATCGAGTTGAGCGCGTGGTGGAAATAGTCGCTGCGCTCCTGCACAGTGGCGTAGTTCTCGGTGGTCCAGTGGAAGAACAGGAACGAGGGCGGGATCGCGAACGCCTCGAGCTCGGTCTTGAAGCTTGCCAGCACCATCCAGAGGATCGGGAAGAAGATCAGGAAGCCGACCAGCCAGGCCGCCGCCGTCGAGACCACCTTGCGCCGTGTCGTGACCATCCGCGCCATGACGTTACGCCTCCAGATTCCGGCCGACGATACGAACGAGGAAGAAGGCGACGATGTTGGCGAGCACCACCGCGACCAGGCCGCCCGCCGAGGCGCTGCCGACGTCGTACTGGATCAGAGCTTGCGAATAGATCAGGAAGGCGATGTTGGTGGTCTGCAGGCCGGGGCCGCCGCCGGTGGTGACGAAGATCTCCGCGAACACCGTGAGCAGGAAGATGGTCTCGATCAGGATCACCACGGTGATCGGGCGCGCGAGGTGCGGCAGCGTGATGTAGATGAAGGTCGAGATCGCGCTCGCGCCGTCCATTTCGGCCGCCTCCTTCTGCTCCTCGTCGAGCGATTGCAGCGCGGTGAGCAGGATCAGGGTCGCGAATGGCAGCCATTGCCAGGAGATGATCAGGATCACCGAGAACAGCGGCGCGTCGTTGAACCAGTCGATCGCCGGCAGCCCGAACAGATGCGCGATCCAGGCGAACAGGCCCGACACCGGATGCATCAACAGGTTCTTCCAGACCAGCGCGCTCACCGTCGGCATCACGAAGAACGGCGCGATCACCATCAGGCGGACGATCGAGAGCCCGACCACCTGCTGGTCGAGCAGCACCGCCAGCGGCACGCCGAGGATGATCGTGATCGCGAGCACCGAGCCGACCAGCACCAGGGTGTTCTGCAGCGAGGCGAGGAAGGCCGGATCGGTCAGGAAGTAGCGGAAATTCTCCAGGCCAACGAACGATTCGGACCCGGGATCGAGCAGATTGTAGTGCAGGGTCGCGAAATAGATCGTGAGCGCCAGCGGCACGATCATCCAGATGAACAGCAGCGCCACGGCGGGCGTGAGCAGCGTGCGTGCGAGCAGTTGGGTCTGCTGGGTCGCCATCCCCGCCTCCTTACTTAAGGAAAGGAGCGACCATCCCGCTGCGGGACAGGATGGTCGCAAGTACCCAGCTCGGGAGGTCTAAGCTGGTCAGGCGGCCAAGGCGTTTGACGCGCCTTGGCTATCGAGTCGCAGGCAGGTTTACTTGATGTAGCCCGCGCGCTTCATTTCGCGCTCGGTCACGGACTGCGCAGCCGAGAGCGCCGCATCGACAGTGGTCGAACCTGAGAGCGCGGCCGAGAACTGCTGGCCCACCTGGGTTCCGATGCCCTGGAATTCAGGGATCGCCGCGTATTGCACGCCGACGTAAGGCACCGGCTTCACCGTCGGCTTGTTCGGATCGGCGGCATCGATCGAGGCCAGCGTCAGCTTGGCGAAGGGGGCGACCTTCAGATAGTCGGGGTTCTTGTACAGCGAGGAGCGCGTGCCCGGCGGCACGTTGGCCCAGCCTTCCTTCGCCGCGACGAGCTTGGTGTAGTCCTTGCCGGTCGCCCAGGCGATGAACTTCTCGGCCGCCTCGACCTTCTTCGAACCGGCGGGGACCGCAAGACTCCACGCCCACAGCCAGTTGGCGTTCTTGCCGAGCCCGGTGTTCGGCGCCAGCGCGAAGCCGACCTTGTCGGCGACCTTGGATTCCTTCGGATTGGTCACGAACGACGCCGCCACCGTGGCGTCGATCCACATCGCGCATTTGCCGGCGTTAAACAGCGCGAGGTTCTCGTTGAAGCCGTTGGAGCTCGCGCCGGGAGGTCCGGCCTGCTTCATCAGGTCGACATAGGTCGTCAGCGTCTTCTTCCATTCCGGCGAGGTGAATTGCGGCTCCCACTTCTCGTCGAACCAGCGCGCGCCGTAGGAATTGGCCATCGCGGTCAGGAACGCCATGTTCTCGCCCCAGCCGGCCTTGCCGCGCAGGCAGATGCCATAGACGCCAGCGGACTTATCGGTCAGCTTCTTGGCGGCGTCGACCACGAAGTCCCAGGTCGGGCTCTCCGGCATCTTCAGGCCGGCCTTGTCGAACAGGTCGGTGCGATACATCACCATCGAGCTCTCGCCGTAGAACGGCGCGGCATAGAGCTTGCCGTCGACCGAGACCGCATCCTTGATCTTGGGCAAGAGATCGCCGACGTCGTAATCGGCGCCGAGCTTGTCGAGCGGCACCAGCCAGCTCTTCTTGGCCCAGATCGGCACCTCATAGGTGCCGATGGTGAGCACGTCGAACTGGCCGCCCTTGGTGGCGATGTCGGTGGTCACGCGCTGGCGCAGCACGTTTTCCTCGAGCGTCACCCATTTGACTGATATATCGGGATTCTTCGCGGTGAATTCGCTGGTGAGCCCCTGCATGCGGATCATGTCGCCGTTGTTGACGGTCGCCACCGTCAGCGTGGTCTGGGCGATCGAGGGGGCAGAGATCAAAACAGCAGCCGCGCCCGCAACGGCGCAAAGGACGTTTTTCAAGGTGACCTCCCTTATGTCACGTTGAGCATATGCCCACGTGTTGAGCGTATGTTCATCCTGTCGCCAAATTTTGTCAAGCGCGCGGGGGACGCCGTTCCGCGCGTTTGCGGGTTCCGCCACAGCCTGGAATGGAGGTGTTTGCGGAGGTGAAGAGAGTGGCTGACTGGAGTTGGATTGAGCTGGAGCAGCACTGAAGTTTACCTCTCCCGCTTGCGAGGGCTTTGCGCAATCGGGCGTGCGCGGGTGCAGGCCAGTGTCAGGCATTTTTTTGCGTGGCTTCTGGGGGCGCGCGGGAGTGGACAGCTTCG
>NZ_JASAUT010000116.1:0-4758 GCF_029952935.1 Bradyrhizobium sp. Mp19
GCCCCGCGTTCAGCATAACCCGGCAGGAATCCACTTAAATCCAGCGGGGCGCTGTCCAAACAACCGGGGCCAGCTCTCTCGTACTCCTTCACGAGCAGTTCGAGGCGTTCGACGCTCTCTTTGGACGCAGCCAGTTCACTCTCGACATGAAGGCGCGCCGAGCATTCATCGTCTGCGCGACGACGCTCGGCTTCAATCATCGCTTCCTGCGCGCGGAAGAGCGCGCGCAAATCGGCGGGCAGCGCTGCAAGACGGGCGGGATCAATGGGGGACGGCGGCACATCCGCAAGCTATCATCCCAAAGCCCCGCGCGAAACAGGTTGTCGGGTCTGAGTCAGTTCGCCGCAGCTGGCGTCGCGACAATCCGTTCGCCCACTCGCTTCCAGTTCAGCCCTTCAAACAGCGCTTCGAACTGCACGCGCGTCAGATGCATGACGCCGTCGCTGATCTGCGGCCACTCGAAACGACCATCGCGGCCAAGGCGCTTGTAGACCAAAACGAGGCCCGTGCCGTCCCATAGCAAAATCTTCAGCCGGTCGGCGCGCTTCGAACGAAAAACCACGATCAGGCCCGAATGCGGATCGAGCCCAAGCGTGTTTTGCACAAGACCGGCCAGCGCGTCGTGCCCGCACCGGAAGTCAACAGGACGCACAGCAAGCACAATCCGCAGTCCCTGCGCCGGAATGATCATGCGCCGCGCTCGATCGCAGTCACGATCTCCGCGATCCGCACCGCCGACACGTCCGCATCCAGGCGGACCGAAACCTTGCCAATCGTAATCTCGACGGGCCCCTCGCTCTTGCCTGACGCCACTGGATCGCTCAGCTCGATCGACACGAAATCCGCCGCGTCGTCCGTGACCAATGCGAGCCGGCCAGCACGCGCCAATCTGCGCCACGTCGTCAACTGCTGGGCCTTCACACCATAACGCCGTGCGACATCACATACCCGGGCGTCGGGCTTCATGCTCTCGAAAACAGCGCGCCCCTTGATCTCCGCAGACCATAACCGGCATCCAGAACGCGTCCGGCGCGTAAGCTTCCCCACAAAGCCATCAGCTTCGGCTTCCTCCCCCGATTGTTCCATCGCCTTCAGTCTCCTCTCGGCTCTCTGACAAGCCAAGGATCGCAGAGCGAAAGCCGAAGCGAAACCAGTCAATCAAATGGGAGAAAAGCTCCGCTTACAATTTTTGCTCGTTCAGACCGACACAAATTGCTCAAAGATTCGTGGAGAGAAAAGCAGATGAGCGATGAGCCCGACCTCGAGAGCAGAGTCGTTGCAGCGATACGACACTATCGTGCGGCGCTCGACGTGGCGGAAAACCTGGAACGAGAGGACGCGTGCGCGCATCGAGCGCTGACGAGCACCCTGCTCGATTTGGAGCGTGCCCTGCGAGGCGAAGCGGCCCCGCATCTCAACAACAACCTGTTTGAGACCGGCTCCACGGCGGTTGCACGGTCGGATAAAACATGGGCCGACCTGGTCGAGGCGACTGCGAGATTGGATTCGGCCCGTCGAACCTTAGCTGCTCTGGAACGGCAGTTGGGATATCTTCCAAAAGTCTCGAGGGGAGCGGATCACAAGTGAGGTTAGATAAGAGTCTCGCACGATCGGAAGGTTTCCCGACCATTTCAGAGCGGCGGCGGCAACGCTCTGACGGGCTCGTGTCCCAGCCAAAATCCCGCGCCCAAAACAGACCTCTCTGCGTCCTCGTGTTTGGGACCGCCGAGGTACAGCGCGCGAATCGGGACCTTGCTGGATCCCAACCTTCCAACTTTCCCGCCGCCTCGCCGCGTCCTCCTATGCAGGAATAGACCTCGACGCACTGGCTCGATCGTCCTGTCGAGCGTGCACAGTTTCTGATGACGCTGACCAGCGCGAGTCCTGGTTGAGTTTCTTCTGCTTGTGACTCGGCGTGGAAACGGCATTGCAGCCTCTTCGATCTTCGGCGCGGCTGCGATCATGTGATCAAGCTCTAAAAAGTGGTTCGACGACAGGCAGGCGCTTGAGGCCAGCGTCAACGTTGTCGGAAAAGTGGAAGCCGTGCCGGCTCACACCGTAATCAAAACAGACGTCAAGCGCCAATCCAAGGGCCAGAGCTGCGCTTACGATCAACGTCGAACCGATGCGTTCGAACCACCAATCTCATTGGTGGCGCCTGCTCCGGTGCGATCGATGACCCAGGCCACCATGTAGCCCTTGGCCTGCTCGGTCTGCACCTGCCGGAGGGCCTCAGAGTAGGTTAGTAAGGGCTCTTGCGCCGGGTAGACGGCGCGGTCGGTCGGGGTGACAAAGTGATGGCAGCACACGCGATAGTCTTTAGCCTCGAACATCGGAATCCTCCTCTCGCCTCAGGTTGCGCGGCCATACGCGCTTTCAGATACTGCCCTACCACAGAGAATGCGGCCTTTAAGAGGCCGCGCGCTTCTTCAACACCCCATAAGGTTGGTCGGGCTGCCAGACGCAGGTCGGCGATGTCCGACCACATCGCGCGCTTGATTCTCTGCAGCAGCACCGGCAAAGAAGTGCCCGGGTGTCATTCCATAATTCACCCGTGTCCGGACTTCGATTTCCCGTTCGTCCGCAATTGCTCCGTCGATCGCTCAACGGCTGCACCGATGTCACCTAGTCAGCTTTCAAACCTTGCTGAGGCTGCTGGATCGACAATGCTTGGACCGAGCTCCGGCGCGATTCAGTGAGCTTCTCGATCAGTTCAGACTGCGGTCTCGGTTTTGCCGCGAGACGGTGGGGTTCAAATCGGGCCGTGGAGCCTCCACATCATCGCCACAGTCCGAAGACACCCGCCTGGTGCAATTGATGTAGCGAGAGAATGAATCGTTTGGCCCTGATCGATTCATAGAAAGCATTGGACCTCGCTTCCACAGGAAGCGAGAATCCATGCATGCCGAACCTTAAGCTAGGGCCGCTTCACCTTCGCCGCATCGACACCACCCGCAACATGCGGCGGTTTTACTTGCTTTCGATCCAACCGACCTTGTTCGGCGGGGTCTCGCTGATCCGCGACTGGGGCCGGATCGGCACGACCGGCCAGACGATGGTGCAGACTTTCGATGCCAGCGCTGAAGCGGGCGAAGCATTCGGACGGCTGGAGCGCGCCAAGCGCAGGCGCGGATACACCTCTGCTGAGGAGAGAGTCTGAGGTTTCGTCAATTTCCCGGGGATTACGGATCCACTTACGATGCCTGGAACGTGAAGTGACAGAAACCGTTGAGCCTGACGGGACGATTTGAAACGCTTCATGATCCGCCGCGTTGCCGCGTCGGCTGATGAGAATTCTCAGCCCGATTGTTGAGAGCTCTGTGCTGGCGATGTTCGACGAAAAAGCCCATCTTCGCCCTCGCAGCGCCGTGCGAACGCTTGTCCGTGATCATCACGCGCGGCGGCGTGCCGGCGGATTTCAAGAGCTTCTTCATGAGCCGCTGGGAAACCGGAAATACAACCAAACGGCATAGCTGATCACTTCCGATGGGAAGCGATGGCGGCGATAAAGAGGGTCCCGGGCGGTCGGCATGCCGGTCGTCTACCCCTCGGCCGCTCCAATTCGTTAACTTGACGGTACCCGCTGCTCGTCGACAGCGATGGCACGATCATCGCGGGCGAAGGCCGATACCTGGCCGCGCGAAAGCTCGGTCTCCTCGAGGCGCCGGTCAGCTGACCGGTCTTTCCGAAGCGCAGCGTCGCGCGCTCGCCCTTGCCGACAACCGCATCGCGCTGTCGGTGGTCCGGCGGCTCGTCGGATACGGGCGCTTCGACGGGGGCGAGACGGCCCGCGTGATGGCACGTCTCTACGCCGCGGCGCGCCTGCTGGTGAACTTCTTCCAGCCGTCATTCAAGCTCAAAGAGAAGCGCCGCGAGGGTCCGCCCACGGCGACATCAACCCCTGAGTCGCGCTTGCAGTGCCTGCCGATTGGCAACGACGTTGCTGAGGTTCAGCTGGTCTGGCTCCCGTCCTTGCGCCAATTGCCTAACCAGCTCCCGCGTGCCGTCCACGACAAAGACGCCGCAATCACAAGTGTTCTGCTGCTGGGCCATGCCGGCGGGCTGCAGGGCGAGGTTCAGCCTTTCTGCGAGTTGTCTTGCATGCGTCTCGTTGTATCTCCCGTAGGAATCGTAGTGATAGGCGACAGGCCGTTGCCGGTTGCTGCGATCAACGAACAGCAGCGACCAATGCCTGCCGCGGTCCGTAGCACTGGCATCGTTCACTGGCAGCAACAGGAAGTCGGCTGTATCGTTATCACGCCGATCATGGACGATGCGATGGAATACGCGTAGCACGTCGCTCTCCGCGCCCAGGCGCAGCCGCAGCGCTTCGAGGGGATCTACGAACCGCGTCCGGGCGGCGAGATCCGAATCGCTCCTCTGCAAATCCAGCTCCTGAAGCTGGTAATCCCTGAGGATATGCTCGTCGCCCAGCCATTCCGTGTCCTCGAGCACCAGCCCGCGGTTATGGGACAAGGCTATCGGATTCAACGCCCCGATCTGAGCATCGGAGGAGGTGATCGGAAACCGCCGCACGATATCGTCGCGCAATGGGGACGGTGCGGGCGCGGTCAGATCAACCAATGGAAGACCGTCGTAGGTGTCTGAACGAGCCCTGGCAGAAGGCGCTGGCGCAAAGTGAGCACTGTCATCCAACTCGGCCGCATCCGGATCAAGCAGTGCCCCAAACCCACGATAGAGATCCTGAGCCCTGGCAGTTGATGGTGATGCCGGTTCTTGCATCTGCCGCGCAAGCTC
>NZ_JASAUT010000116.1:4857-10389 GCF_029952935.1 Bradyrhizobium sp. Mp19
CCTCGCTCAACCACGCCAAAGCGTCATCGTCCGAGTGGGCGGACACCGGAGAAAGCCCCTGCGGCGAGCCGAGCTGTCGAGCGCCCTGGTGATGCCCCGGTACCGGCCCGGCAAACGGCGGCGGAAAGCCAGGCGCCCGGCTCCAAGCATTGTCGCGCAACTCAAATGATGTGGGCGAATTCGGATTAAACGATACCTCAAGACCGCCGTAGGTGTCTGAGCAAGCCCTGGCAGAAGGCGCTGGCGCAAAGTGAGCACTGTCATCCAACTCGGCCACATCCGGATCAAGGAGTGCCTCAAATCCACGATAGAGATCCTGAGCCCTGGCAGTTGATGGTGATGCCGGTTCTTGCATCTGCCGCGCAAGCTCCTCGCTCAACCACGCCAAAGCGTCATCGTCCGAGTGGGCGGACACCGGAGAAAGCCCCTGCGGCGAGCCGAGCTGTTGAGCGCCCTGGTGATGCCCCGGTACCGGCCCGGCAAACGGCGGCGGAAAGCCAGGCGCCGGGCTCCAAGCATTGTCACGCAACTCAAATGATGCGGGCGAATTCGGATTAAACGACACCTCAATACCGCCGTAGGTATTTGAGCGAGCCCTGGCAGAGTGCGTTGGCGCTGCTTCCACGGTCGGCCGGGCAGGTTCCTGCCCAGCTTGGACTATGTCCTGCGCCTGCTCAGGAGGAACCTCGGGCCACGATGGGCCGTCTTCCACCATTAAGCGCAGATCCTGATCGTAACCTTCCGGGAGGACCAATGGCCGACTGACAGCTCGCTGCCGCGCGCTGTGCTGCGCAGCGGCGCCCCCGACGTACATCGCGACCGCATGCGGCGCCGTGACATCTTCGTAGCCGCTCCGCAGCAGCATCGGCTGCGTCTCCCATGACGACGTACCCTGTTGATGGGTAGGCGCCGGTGTCGGCTGGCCGCCTGAATTGGCGATCTCGCTCAGCTGCCGCTCGCCGGCAACGCCTTGCGGATTGTTTAGGGTCCTCTGCCTCTTCGCTGGCCTCAACTCAGCTGTGTCATGCTCATCGTTGATGAGGACCTCCTCGCTTGGCAGGCGGTTGCTCCTGGCAAGCGCAGCCATCGGCTCGTCCGGGGACTGCTGGCGGTCGGGCTCTCCGGGATCCGGTGCCTGGTCATGGCGCGCGGCTGGCTCGAGAGATGACGACGAGCGGGGTTCGTCCATCAGCCCCAAAAGCAAATCCTGATCGCGGCCTTCCGCGGGAAGCTCCTCTGGCCGACGGCCAGTTTCCTGCGACGCGCTGTGCTGCGCAGCGGCGGCGTCGACGCGCCTCGGCTCCATCAGTACCGTGTCTTCGGGATTGATAAAGGCCACGTTCTGGGGGTGAGGATTCAGCTTAGCGCGTCGTGAGATCGGCACTTCGCCCGTCGACCGCAAGGTCCGGAGATAGTCGATTGCCTGAACGAGTCTCTTTGGATTACCCTCTCCGGTGAACTCGAGCACCTCACCGCCATCGGTCAGCGACTTATTGTCGAGCCGATCACGAATGCTCGGTTTTTCTTTTGCGAAAAGCCAACGGCTAAAGCTACGAAGGGAACCTCCGTGCTGCTCGGCAGCGGATTTGCTGAACCCGCCCTTGATGAGGGCCCTCTCAAGCCCCGAAATAAGGGGAGCATCCACGGAATAAAGAGGCTGCTTCCTCTTCCCTATCACAATCCAAGTTGACTGAGCCGACTGCGGCGCCGAGGACGACGGGCCGGGTTCATCCATCAGCCCCAAAAGCAAATCCTGATCATGGCCTTCCGCAGGAAGCAATTCCTCTGGCCAACTGCCACCCTTCTGCGACGCAATGTGCTGCGCAGCGGCGTCGCCGACCCGCCTCGACTCCCTCAGGGCCGCCTCTTCGGGATCAATATGGCGCTCGTGCTCCATCGCCTCAGCGCCGGCCTGCGATTTTCGGAGACGAGCCAGTGCGGCACCAATCCTGGAATCAGCACCGGCGACCTTCCTATAGCTCTCGACATCTCCATCAAACGACGTGCCGAGCCCAGCAGCAATGCCCGGCCTGTTGTTGTCACGCAGGTAGTCGCTGAAATTGCGAAGAGCAGTTGCATCCCTCTTGCCGGCATCTGTCGCTACTTCGTTTTTGTACTCTTTGATGAGTGCCGCGTCCTGGGGATAAGGATGCAACTCAGTGCGGCCTGCGATCGGCACGATTCCGCCCGTCGACCGCGAGGTCCTGAGATGGTCTATTGCCCTATGGAGTGTCGCGGGACGCTTTTCGAACAACTCGCGCGCATCAGCGGTCAGTGACTTTTCGTCGTCGAGCCGAGCAGCAATGGGATCTTTGTTATTTGCGTAGAGCCTCTGGCCAAAGCTGAGAAGAGTACGTACATGGTCCTTGGCGGTGCCTTCGGCGGCCCCGCCCTTGATGAGGGCCTTCTCAAGCCCCGAAATAAGGGCAGCATCCTCGGGATAAAGAGGCCGTCTCCTCCTCCCTCTCAAAATCCCAGTTGACTGAGTCGGCTGCGGCGCCGAGGACGACGCGCCGGGTTCGTCCATCGGCCCCAAAAGCAAATTCTGATCATGGCCTTCCGCAGGAAGCAATTCCTCTGGCCAACTGCCAGCTTTCTGCGACGAACTGTGCTGCGCAGCGGCGTCGCCGACCTGCCTCGACTCCTTCAGGGCCGCGTCTTCGGGATCAATATTGCGCTCGAGATCCATCGCCTTAGCGCCGGCCGACGATTTTCGGAGACGATCCAGCGCGACACCGATTTTCGAACGAAAAGCGGAGACTTTCTTATAGCTCTTAACATCTTCATTTAACAACTCGCCGCGAAGCCGACCAACAATACCCTTCTTGTTGTTGTCACGCAGGTAGTCGCTGAAATTGCGAAGAGCGGTTGCATCCCTCTTGCCCATCTCTGACGCTACTTCGTTTTGGTACTCTTTGATGAGTTCCGCGTCCTGCTGATAAGGATTTACCTCAACGTGGCGTGTGATCGGCACGACTTCGCCGGTCGACTGCGAATTTCGGAGATGACCTATTGCTGTAAGAAGTTTCCAGGGCTCACCCTCTCCGCTGAACTCGCGCGCATCTTGAGACAGCGATTTTTTGTCGTCGAGCCGAGCAGAGATGCCCTTTTTGTTATTTGCGGAGAGCCAATGGCCAAAGCCGCGAAGAACACGTAAATAGTTATTGGTGGTGCCTTTGGCGGCCCCGCCCTTCGTAAGGGCCTTCTCAAGCCCCGAGATAAGGCGAGCATCCTCGGAGTAAAGGATCTGATTGCACTGCCTCCCTATCAAAACCTCCGTTGATTGAGCCGGCTGCAGCGCAGCGGCGGCCGGCATTGCTCCACCACCCACACCTGAACTGCTGATCTCTCTCAATTGCCGCTCAAAGGTCGCCGCGGCTGCAGACGGAGCCGCGGGTGAGCTCTCTTGCGGACCCGTGCTGCCCGATTGTTCATGCACCGACTTGGTCAAGGGGAAATCCATCCGTCCTCTTCAAATATGAACCTGGGCTATCGATCTGACATGCCGGGCAATCAGCAACAAACCGCCCTTTACAGCGCCGGCAGGCACGCACCGTGAGCATCGGCAGCGGATGTTCTTCCAAGGGGATCAGCCCTGTATGTTTGTTAAACTTAAATGGGGAAGCTGTCGAGAACCTGATGACGACAATTGCCGCGCCAAGACAGCATGGCGCATGTGCCTGCGCGCTTCGCCGTCAACAGCCGATAGACCGAAGATTCAGAGACAAAATACTGCTCCTCATCGGTGAGGCGTACGGCCAGCTTTCGCGGCGAGGACTATCTCCAGCCAACATCTTTGTGAATCGACGCTGAACATTGACCCATCAAGCACTTGGGACGCCGATCGGCGTCCGGACCCCATATGGACCCCGCCCGATTGCAACGACCGACTTGATCAGGATCGACGGCCACAACTACTGACGTATATCCGGCTTCTTGATGCGGCTGGACAACGTCTTCGCCGCGAGCCTCGATGGTTTTCGCATGCTTCTGTGAATCGGCGCGGGGGTCCGACGCCGATCGGCGCCGGGGTCACTTTTCCGGCACTTGAAAAATCAAGACGTTAGCCCACGAGATAGACTGATTGAGGGGTCAAATTTCGATCCGCATTCACATACGATCGAGCCACTCCTGCTCGTAGGGCAATTCGTCGAGCAGCAGCAGGGCTTTCTTGCTCAGATCCCGCCAGTCTGCGGCGGGCGCCTCAAGGATCCTCTCCGCAATTCCGCATGCGGTGTGGGTCATCTCCTCAACGATCTCGCTGGGAAGCGGCCCACGGGCCAGGTCGGTCAATCGGCGATGGGTGTAGAGAAACTGCGAAAGGGTGGTGGGTCGTTCAGCGGACGGAAATGAGGCGGCTTGCAGCATTGGGCGGGTTCCTTTATTGTGCATCTATCACCTCTATGGTGACAAATGCACTATACAGGAATTAACCATGGTGACAAGTGCACAAATTAGGGCGGCGCGCGGTTTGTTGAACTGGACCGTTCGAGACCTTGCGGAGAAATCGGGTGTGCACAGAAACACCGTGACGAGGGTTGAGACCGACGCGACGGCACCGGGTCATTCGATAGCCGCCATCCGCGCCGCCCTCGAATCTGCCGGCGCCATCTTCCTGGCAGATGGTCAATCGATCGATGGCGGCCCTGGTGTGAGGCTGGCGAAACCGAAGGCCTAGCTGCCCACACCTATCGGGGCGCTTCGGCGCGTCCATAGGGATGTGGGTGCTGCCCTATTGTAAAGCCACACTCCCATTCCAGCGTGCGGCGGCAGCAACGATTCGGTGGCGCCCGTGTCGACCGTTGATCTCAACGCCCTCGCGACAGATCAGTATCTCAACGCCAAGCAAGTTCGCGAGCGCTACGGCAGCGTATCGAACACTTGGCTATTCCGGCGCATGCGCGATGCGGCCTTTCCGCAACCGTCGACGCGCCTCGGTGGCCGCACCAGGTTCTGGCTTCTATCCGAGTTATTGGAGTGGGAGCGGAGCAAGCTCCCTATTGACGCGGACAGCGTAGGCGAATGATGACCAAACGGTTCGCGATCCGCAGTGACGAACCAATCACGGTCGATACACTGGAGCGTTGCTTGGATTGTCTTGCGATCCTAATGGATCAGTCGCCACAAGGCGGTGAAGTCTATCTCCCGATCTTCGAGCGGCTTGAATCAGAGCTTGCCACTGCGAAAGCGAAGGAAGACATGATGGAGCGAGCGCGCGTTAGGGCCGCGCGGTTTATGCAAGAGCACTCGATTAAGAAGTAGCCGCTACGTCTTGGCTGACTTACGGAATTTTTCCGCATTCTCCGCAGCTACAGCTAAGGCCCGCGACAACTCAAGCGCCTGCTCCACTGTCACTTGGAAGTGAACGCCGACAATGCTTGCAATGACGAGCGTGATTTCGTCGTCCATCTGCTCAACACAGATCGCCGCCGATTCATTTAGTTCGATCTCAGCAATTAGGGTCCAGACTCAATTGAGCCAATATGCGACGAGAGCGGCGAGATGAACAGCGGCCAAAAAATTACGGGCGAG
>NZ_JASAUT010000117.1:0-10103 GCF_029952935.1 Bradyrhizobium sp. Mp19
AAGGCGGACTTCTCTTGCTTCGGGTATCATCCCGACCTTGAATCACGACTCACGTTCCAAGAAAAGTGGGTACTAGCTGCTGTTGTTAGTTGGTAAACTCACCGCCGTTTGTCGTGCTGGTGATTGCAACGCCGTTAACGCATGTTGTCAACAGCCGTTAACGTAAGCGGATCAACTTTCCGGACACGATGCAACCGCAGGCATAAATACACGTTCGTCTGCCTATTTTATAAGGCAGGCCGATCGTCGCAGCCAAAAACCTTTCCGAACATCGAATAGCGGCGAACAAGCGTAAACATCGACACGCACTGCTTTTGGCGACAATCAAAACGACCATCGACTCGTGCTCGTGACGATGACGAACGATGGTCAATCAAGCCACATCGGCATGGGATTCTGAGGAGGTGTCGCTTCTGCAATGCATGTGGAGCGCGGGCCACTCGGTGTCTGCGAGGGGTGGCGATGCGTATCTCGCAACGCCATCATCGGCAAGGTCAAGCGCATGAGAGCTCGCCGAGGCCAAGCAACGCAACAGGGACAAACGACGGCAAAGTCAGCAGCAGTCGCTATCGACTTTGATCCGGCGCTCGTGCAGGAGATGCTCGCCAAGATCGATGGCTATCACGCCGATCTCGCATCCGAACGCGGTTCGTCGATGGCGCGGTGTCGCAACATCCGCGATGTCGATCAGCAACGTCTACAAGGAAGTCAAAGCGCGGAGCTCATCGGCAACCCAACCATCGGCCGTCGCCCCGCGCGAGGGCAAGCGCCTCGAACAGCCGCGGCAGCCGCTGACAGAGCACGGAGCGGTTGTCGCGGCAGGCCTTGTGGCCCAAGGCGCAAGCAATCCAGCTCTTGCAGACGCCGGTCGGGCCGATGATGAGCAGGTTCTGATGCCGGTCGATCCACTCGCCGGCGACGAGCTTTTGGAACAGCGGCTTGTCGAGCCCGCGCGGCGCCTTCATGTCGATAGTCGATCCAGTCCCAATTGATCTTGCCGGCGTGCTGAACCAGTTCGTGCTCCATGTTGATGACCTGCTTGAGCCTGGCCCGGAACAGATCACCTTCGTCCGTCGCCTTCGGCTTCTTCGGTCGCATCGGCTCCTCCCGATACGAGCGCCGAATCATGCCGTGCGATTCGAGGGAATCTCAAACTGCAAATTGCAGGTTCCGAGCTACCGCACTGTCAAAGCCTGCAATCACAAAATCGCCGCAGCCGAAAAACAACGACTCCAGATCAGCCCCTTACCTGTTCTTCACGGACGACTAAGGAGGCACGGATGAATCGATCCATGAGTCAAAAACCAGGCGCACGCTTTACCGAGAAGCAGGGCCATTATCTGGCGTTCATCTATACCTATTCGCACATGTCCGGACGGCCACCCGCCGAATCCTGCATCCCCAGAAGCATCGAAGTCCTTGTGCCGCCAGAAAACTTGCCTATCCTAAGCTGGCCGGTATCAAACCATCAAGATCACTGTGACGAGCCACTAGCTAGTTTCGCCCTCACCTCGTGGCAAGAGGTTAATCGGATGCGTGTGGCGAGAATAACATCAAGCCGAAAGAACACCGAATTCCAGAGTACGCCTAAAGGTTGCCTGGAAGATCGGCGCGAACGTTTGATCCGCGCCTTGGCGAGTCCGAGCCGTCACGGCGCAGGACAGCGCTTCTCTATCCGAGCGAAGCCGCAGCGTCCGCTGCCTTAATCACCTCAGGTGATATTTATTGAGTAGTTCGCCAAGCTCAGTCGCTTCAATCTTTTTTAGAATGAGCTCGCGCAGGAACGCAGGTCCCGGGATCTCAATTTCATTGCCGTCGCGCAGTCTACCCATTGCTGCAAGCAGCTTGCGAATATCATAGGTCGAGTTGAATACCTCGGGCACGCCACGTTCAATCTTGAGGAGGATATACACGGCTTCCATCGCGGTCCGAACGGAGTATTCCGTCGTGAAGATACAATCCCGTTCACCCGACTCCGCGAACTGGCCGATGAAGGCGAAATTGACCGCATCTTTCGGCACAACATCTGGCCGGTCGCCCGCCTGCCGCGGCATGAAGAAGGAAGTGACGTAGGGCATCATCACCGGGACCGTCTTGGCGGCCCCAGCGGCGAGTTCCGGTATACTCGCAACCGGCACACCGAGGTGATAAAGCCATTCTTGCGTGATTTCCTCGCCCGTACAATCTTGCATCGGTTTCCTCACGTAGTCGCCGGCTTTATCGACGAATAGCGAATAGACCCAGACGACGACTTGATCGCTGGGCTGGCGCTTGAAATGCGGCTGGCGATTTGTGGTCCAACTGAGCAACCAGCTCGAATCTTTCACCGTAACGATGCCTCCTGTGACAACCTTGCCGCTGAACGGATCGCGTTTGGCGATCTTGCGGATGTATGCTGGAATGCGTTTGTCCAGGGTCGTGATCGTCGCCGATTCCCATTTGCTTGCAGGAATATTGCCGCAAAAGACATTTGGGCGTCCAAAGGCCGCATCTTTGGCCGCAATACGCCGCCACAGATCCCAGGCGGGCGCCGGTCCTTCGTTGAGCCTGGCGGCCGTGTGATGGTCCCCCATGTCCGAGTTTTCGGTCAGCGACCCGATCGTCATGAAAACAAGATCGTCGGCGCCAATAATGAGACTGCCCTCAATGCCATTCTCCAGCCAGCGGATGGCTGTGGCTTGCTTGCGGCCACGCTTTATGTCGAAATCGATATCGGTGACTCCGACCCCGTAGCGAAAGTTGACGCCTTGCGCCAACAGCCATTTGGATAACGGCAGAACGAGCGATTCATATTGATTGTATTTGGTAAACTTCAGCGTACTGAAATCCGGCAGGCCGCCGATATGGTGGATGAATCGATGCAGATAAAGTTTCATCTCGAGGGCTGAATGCCATTCTTCAAAGGCGAACATGGTCCGCCAATAGAGCCAGAAATTGCTGTTGAAGAAATCTCTTCCGAACACTTCGTCGATGCGCTTGGTCTCCATCTGCTTACGAGTGGCAAGAAAAAGGGCAATCAGCTCTTTCTGGGCCTGTTCGCTCAGTGTGAAGAGGCCATCGGTATGGGCATCCTGCCCCTGCTTCACCGTCGCCCGCCGTAGTGTGTAGTTCGGATCATCCTTGTTCAGCCAGTAAAACTCATCGAGCACGCTGGCGCCTTCAAGTTCGAGCGATGGGATCGAACGAAACAGATCCCAGAGACACTCGAAATGATCCTCCATCTCTCTACCACCTCGAATCACGAATCCCCTTTCCGGATCCTGACAACCGTCCAACGCGCCCCCCGGAACCGTCTGTCGTTCGAGGATGGTGATACGGTCGCCACGCAACTGCCCGTCGCGGATCAAGAAGGCCGCGCCGGAGAGCGCAGCCAACCCCGAACCAACGAACCATGCTGTCTTGCTATCCACGCCGGCGGGTTTGCGGGGCCGAGCAAAAGCTTCGTAATTTCCACTGGTGTAATACATCGCGACATTCGATCTCGTTTGATGTGACAATCCGTCCGCTGATAGTCAGAAGATGTTTTCGACCGCCTGACCCTTCTGCGGGACGCCGATCGTCAGACCGCCATCGACGACGATTTCGGAGCCGGTAAGATAAGAGGACTCGTCGCTAAGCAGGAACAAGACTGCCTGTGACACTTCCTGCGGCTCGGCTGGCCGCGCGAGCGGAATTGGAAAACTGGAAAGATCGATGTTCTCTGTCATCCGAGTGTTGATGAAGCCCGGATGGATAGAGTTTATGCGAACGCCGGACGCGGCGGCCTCCAAGGCAGCGGACTTCGTTATGCCCCGCACGCCGAACTTGGAAGCAACATAGGCGTGAAGCCCAGGACTACCCCTCATCCCCTCGACCGACGAGATGTTGACGATCGAGCCTCCGCCCGCGCGGCGCATCGCAGGTAGGGCAGTCTGCATTCCCAAGAATACACCGGTGAGATTGACAGCCAGGGTCTTCTCCCACTGCTCGAGCGGGAACCGCTCGATGGGAGCCATACTCGCTATGCCTGCATTGTTGACGAGGCCGTGCACCGCGCCGAACTTGCCCTCCGCAGCCGCAATCGCCTGGCACCATTCCCCTGGCTGAGCGACGTCTTGACGCACATAGATCGCGGATGGGCCAAGTTCGGCCGCGAAAGTCGCTCCTTCATTGTCAAGAATATCGGTGATCACGACTTTCGCGCCCTCGGCTACCAGCAGGCGCGCATGAGCGGCCCCCATCCCTTGAGCCCCGCCGGTTACCAAAATGACTTTTTCGCTCACACGTCCCATAACTCTTGGTTCCCTCGATCAGTGGCGGTGCAGGGGTTTTCAGCATCAAAAAGGATGACGGGCGTGTTGATCAAAATGGTTGAGAACGAGCATTGAAAGTCGGGCAAGCCAAGAGTTGCGGTCTGCACCACGCCCCGGACTCTTGGCGATCTGCCCTCTGCTACGTATCATCTTTGATTCCCAAAGCCTGTGCGCAGTACCCGTGTAAATTGGCGCTAAAGCACTTCGATAACGATTTCACGTCGCGAACATGCTTCCGCCGCTCAGGCGTTAGCCATCCTTTGGATTATTGCATTGGCTTTGCCGAACTACCCCGCCTTCTAGACGCCGACAATTTGCGACCGAATTTCCTCCGGTTTCGGAGATAGGATCGGTACCCGCGAGCGGAGCGATACCGGTGCCGAACGGTGCTGAGCTCCTTGTGGATCGAAAAGTGGGGCGCAGAACGCATGAGGTTCTCCTTAGTCTTGCGAATTGGAGTATCCATTCCGTGCAATCGGCGCGCCGAGACTCTGATGGGAAGTCAGCCTCACGTGACTCTTGCACAGGCGCCGGAGGTCTTCCGACTCTCCACCGAGACGGCGATGTCAGGGCCTGCGTTTTCGACCATGCGCAGCGACAATGTTACGCTGATCTGGTTTAATCGAGGCTGTTGCGAAAACTCGTGAGAGAGCCTCATCGACTTTCTGTCCGGATACTTGATCATGTCGGGCTTTCGACATCGCGTCGTCAATCGGACAAGCGAGGAAGGCAACAGAACAAGGGTCGAAAGTTGTCGGGTCACTCGTACCCAATTTGACGTCAGCCAGTGAGCCGTATAAACCGCACGAGGTGCCTGGCATCGACGTTGCATAACGACTGATAGACAAATAGGAATCACCCACTCGCCTTGACGTCATCATCGGTGAGCAGGCTCCGCCGGAATGGATGCACAATCAGGCGCATCCGGCAGCACAGGACAGCTGCCGGCTTCTAGAATGGAAAAGGTCAAGCGTGTCGGATGTTTTCGGATCGTTTAATCCGGCGGATTGAGGTGCAAGGCGCAGAAACGGCACTGCGGCCTCGCGTAGCGAAGATCGCTATCACCGGATCGATGTGCCGCACGGACTACCGAACCCACATCGCTGCCAGCGCAGTACAGTCGCTTCAGGGGCGCTTCAACAACCGGAGAGGCGCGGTGAGATGAATAGCTCAATCTCCAACCGCGCGAATTGTTCTGAGATCAAGGAGGATGCGATGCCCGACGTCAAAGGCATTCCGCTTGATGCGCCTCTTTACCATGGGGGCAAAAATCGTGGCGGTGCGTTTCTCGGCTGCCAAGCCATAAACCTTATGTTCAGCGTGGGGCACGAGGCGAATTGTTTATTGCCGAAGGAACTAGCACCTGCAGCAAACCCTGCAATCGCCATTGTGGGGGTCGCGAGCTATCGCTCAAGCACTGTCGGGCCATACTTGGAGTGCTATTCAGGAATTCAAGTTCGTGATCCCGACGGCGAGACTGGCTACTACATCCCTTACATTTACGTGACGGTAAATGATGCAGCTCTCGCCTCGGGACGAGAGGTTCTTGGTGCTCCAAAAAAGCTGGCGCACATTAGACTGATCAGAGAAGGCGGTCTAATTCAGGGTACGCTCGAGCGTCCGAAAGGCAAGCGCCTGCTGACCCTTACCGCTCAACCAGACGAGCGCATGAGCTCGGATTCGCGGCAGATGTATTCTGCGCGGACGAATTTCTACTCGGTTCGGCAGCTGCCGCCCATCATTGAGTCCGGGAAGGGAGAGGTCACGCAACTCGTCAAATGGTGTACGGACCGAACGTTGCGACGCGACGAGCGTGGCGAAGAAGTTCTATTTACTGGACCAACCTCCCTAACTTACGACTCCCCCTCGATTATCGATCCCGTGCACAACTTGACAGTTGGCCAAGCCCTGCTCGGCACATACGAGGAGTATGACGCAAGGCTCGAGGCCATTGATATCCTTTCGGAGGAATCAAACCCGGTAAACGATGATCGACGAGCTTGAAGAATTCATCCAATCCTAAATTGCTGCCAGCGCTGTCGGTTTGCCAGCTGACGGGCGGTATGTGGGGTTCACCTCCCCGGCGACTCATTCTGGAAGATGGTCGACAAGGCCGGCTTCAAGACCCACGTCTACAACAAGAATAGCGGCAATAAGGAGAAGAAGGCCGACGTGGCGATCGCCACAGCCATGATGGATGGGCGTTCAACATCATCGACAAGGACAACGACGATATCCTGCTGGTTGCCTCGTCAGAAGCAGACGAAAGAGCTGCGCCGGACATGTCGGCTACGGGCCCAAAAGCGCAAACCCGCATTTCTCTGCAGCTCGCTTCGCCCGCCGCAACGTGCTTTCAAGAAAAACGACATAGCAGTTGACTCTTTCTGAATACACTTTCCGATGGCGCGGACTTGATGATGCGCCTAAATGGTTTGCGATGCGCAATACAGCGCGGCGCGATATAGCCGCGGGGAGGCAACATGGGGAACACCCTTGTTGTACACGCGAAACGTCTGCCTCAGTCGCAGAAAGCGCGACGGGCGGCGCAGTATGTCCGCATGTCGACGGATTACCAGCAATACTCGATTGAGAATCAGGCAGTGGTCATCGCGACCTACGCCGAACTTCACAAGCTAACCATCGTCCACACCTATCGTGACGAGGGAGAAAGCGGCCTCAGAATCGAAAACCGGGGGGGCCTTACCGAACTGGTTGAAGACGTGCAATCGGGACGCGCTGACTTCGCTCATCTGCTTGTCTTCGACGTGAGCCGATGGGGACGCTTTCAGGACGTTGACGAGAGCGCGCACTACGAGTTCATCTGCCGCAGGGCGGGCGTCGAGGTTGCTTATTGCGCGGAGCAATTCGACAATGACGGAAGCCTTCTCGCCAGCATCATGAAGAATATTAAGAGAGTGATGGCGGCTGAGTTCAGTCGGGAACTCTCCGCCAAAGTTTTCGCAGGGTCAGTCCGGCTGACGCATCGCGGCTTCAAAATGGGCGGCCCTACGGCTTACGCGTTCCAACGACGTCTCGTCGACGATCAATGCAGACCGAAGGGCATTTTAACGATCGGCCAGCGCAAATCTTTGCTTACCGACCATGTCAAGCTCATCCCCGGTGCGCCCGATCAAGTCGAGATCGTGAATTGGATTCTCCACGAATATCTCCGTCACAAATCGCAGGCCACCATTGCCCGAGAGCTCAACCAGCGAGGGATCTTGAATAGCCAGGGAAGACCGTGGCTTGGAAAGGCTGTCGGTGACCTCCTCCGGAACGAAGCTTATATCGGCGTTCTGACCTACAATCGCAAAAGCAGAGAACTTGGCGCCAAGGTGACGCGCAACCCAAGGGAGCTCTGGATCAGAAAAGAGAATGCCATCGAACCTATCGTCCATCGCGACGCATTCCGGCGCGCGCAAAAGATTATGGGTGAGGGGCGCGTCAGCATTCCCGAAGAGGAAATGTTGCTTCGGCTCCGTAAGGTCCTGATGAAGAAAGGCAAGCTTAGTAAGACGATTATCAATTCAAGTCCGGGACTGCCGTCCATGTCATCGTATGTTTTGCACTTCGGCGCGCTGCGGAACATCTACCGTCTTATTGGGTACAACGGCAATCAAGAATGGTTTGACAAATACGCGTCGCACCAACGGTGGGCCGCCCTTCAGCTTAGCAATGCTGCTCGCCTTCGAGACGCCTTCGAGAGACTTGGTCGCAGTGCCACCCTCAATGCTTCGACTGAATGTCTTCGAATCGACAATGTCGTGAATGTCGTCTTTCGGGTCGCGAGATGCCGCAACTATGAAAACCGGCCCTTGCGCTGGACGCTGCAATACCGCGTGAGGTGGCCGAAGGGATGGGTTGTCGCGGTTCGGCTGGACGAGAAGAACGAAGCGATCTTCGACTATGTCTTGATGCCCTCGGCGTGGCTCACCTTCAGTCGTCGCATGTTCTGGTTCTCAAAGGAAGTCTATAAGGGCCGCACCATAAACCGATTTGACACGTTCGAAGCGCTGTCACGCTTCCTCATCGAATGCGTCGGCAAGGAAAAGCCTTCGTGAGTCTAACACCGCAGATGAAGAAGCCGTTGAAGGCGGCAACTCGCCACGCGACATCGCAACTGCCTTGAACAAGAAAGGCGTACCCGGGCCACGTGGCGGCGCCTGGAACGCCTCGACCATTGACGGTAGCCGCAAGCGCTTGAACGGCATCCTTCAGTACGCCGGGCGGATCATCTGGAACCGCCAAAGGTTCATAAAGGTCCCGGAGACCGGCAAGCGCATCAGCCGCGAAAACCCGCGCGAGCAGTGGATGACTGCTGAGGCAAACGATCTGCACGCGCATGAAGGAAACTGGTTTCTGTGATAACCGGCGCACGGTGCCGCTCGAAGCGATTGAAGCCACGGTTCTAGAGGGGCATCGAGCAGATACTCGCGGTCTGCTGAGATCATGCGTCGGTTTCTTCCAGCTCGGCGATACGCTTGCGCAGCGCGGCGACTTGGCGGCCCAGCTTCCATATCTCGTCGCCGGCCCAGTAGGCGCCGCGCTGGGCGATTTCCTTGCGAACGTCGTCTGCTTCCGCGATCTCGCAGCGGATGACGCTGTCAAAGGCTTCGATGATCAGGTCTCGCACGGGTTATTACCACCTTTTCGGAGCGTGCCGGGGCCATCAGATGCCGGCTTTTGCCGGCCGCGTTGCTCAAATACGTAGAGCGCTCCCTACGGAGCGCTCTACGATCGTCAGTTACGCCTTCGGCAAACTGCCGGCGCGCAAGATGGCTTACGCCTGCCGTACGAGGTTTTCTGGATGCGACGATAGGAAATACCATTCGGCCATGTCAACGTTTAAGTTGTATTCTTTTGTATAACACGTATTGAGTCATTAATTATATCGACACACAAAGGTGCACCGTGTTTGAATCGCGCGATGAAGCGTAGAATCAAACCGAACTCGCAGATGGCGGACTATGAAGTCGTCCTCACCTTCGATGACGGACCGCGGCCGCCGAACACGGATAAGGTGTTGGCTGCGCTCGCACAGGAATGCGCGCGAGCCACGTTCTTTCTGGTGGGCCGATCCTCGGCGGAATTTCCCGAGCTCGTGCGGCGTATGGCCGCCCAGGGCCACACCGTAGCGCACCACAGCTGCCGATCGACGTGATAAGCAGATTGCCCATCCCGGGCCACGAAAACACCGTCTCAACAAGGATTGAGCCCGTGACCACTCCCCCAACAAGCAACCCGAGCACCGTCAATATGGCACGGCCGCGTTCGGCAACGCATGATGGATCAAGATACGCCAGACCGGGATGTCGCGTAGCGGACCGAGTTTGAGCTTCGTCATGGCGTTCCTCCCTTGCCGTAGGGTGCCAATACCAAATCGCGGGTAACGATGACCCGCACGGGGAAACCTGGCCGGATGGTCAGCGTCGGCTGGATGTTGAGCTGGCGCTGCAGATCTGCTGGCCAGTCTGGCTGATGCTGCTAGGTCGTCCAGCGACTCGGCATAGACGACGTATCGCTCCGGGGAGGACCGCCTTGTGCGGTTTGATGGAGGATGAAGACATAGGCGTATGACTGACCATATGCCTATGCCGAAGGTTTCCCGACTTGAAGTCGTCTCGACAGGCGCTCGACGTCGTTGGACATTGGAAGAAAAGCAGCGAATCGTCACCGAGAGCTATGGCGGGCCACGTCTGGTGTCGGTCACGGCACGACGTAACGGGCTGTCGACATATAGCGCGACGATCTGGGTCGGAAGAGCGCGGCGATCAGGATGGCGAGTCAGTGTCGCGGCGCGATGATGATCGC
>NZ_JASAUT010000118.1:0-9766 GCF_029952935.1 Bradyrhizobium sp. Mp19
AAATGAGGCAACTGATCGCGCCCGGGAGCATCGATATGTGAGGCAATACGCACTGTCACCCTGATTGCCGCGCGGCATATTGCTTATCGCTTATCCATGTCGATGACATCCGCCACATCGGTGATGTTGCTATCTACTCTCTGGCCACGGGTGTCGGCCCACAAGAGAACGCCATGGACGCTCTGGTCCGGCAGTATTGGAACAGGACAATCTGCAAGTCGGCAGTTGAAATCCTGGTCACAAAAGCAACTGTCCGGCGCAAGCTATTCGACGTTTCTGAGAAATAGACGGGTCAGTCCTCGCCCACGTCCCGCGTCTGCTGCTTGTACCTGTGCTCGGGAAGAAACCGGTAATACTGGACAGCCAACGTCATACATCGGTCAGAGAGCTTGTTTAGGTCTCCGAGCTTGTCGAAGTGGATGGTCGCCGTTCGTGTGTGCCGGGACACCACCCGCGCCCCGCTCAGCGTCCAGTCGCCATGGGCAACCTGGTTTCGCCTATCGTTGAGCTTAAATACCTCATTGTAGAACTCGTCGACCTTCTTCTGGTCATCCGGGGCGGAGCCCTTCCTACGCATGGCCGCCAGCACCTTGCAGAGCTGGGCAAAATCAAAGGCGCTCGTGACCGGGTCTAGGTAGTCGTTGTCGAGATCGAGCATGCCGGCCAGGTCCGCCTTCATCATGCCTTCGAGCTTCGAGAACCAGAAAATGAACCGGCCGATGGCCTCGTACACTTCTCGTTCAAGATCGTCGTTCACCTTGATCATTCGCTATTCATGCTCTGTGGGTACAGACGCTACATACCGGTTTTACTCAACTTCTGATAGCTTTCGGCGCCCAAAGGATTCTCCCCTGCATGGAAGCAGACGACACCCCCGCCGAGCCGGTCGCAGCCATCCATCGCAGCCGTGGATCGACCGCGTCCGAGCGGTTGCTGGCTGACCTTGGCGATGCGGCATTCCTAAAACTTTGGTCGTACCCGAACCTGTTCTTCGACAAGAAACAGGGTGGCAAAGGCGATGGCAAAGAGCTGTGCGACATGCTCGTCGTGTGCGGGGACGACGTCATCATCTTCAGCGACAAGCACATCGCCTATCAGGAAGGCCAGCCGGTGGAGGTGGCTTGGCCACGATATTACCGCAAGGCGGTGCAGGAGGCGGTTAAGCAGATCAACGGCGCCAACCGCATAATCTGCGAGTTTCCGGGGAAGATCTACACCGACCCGGCTTGCACACAGCGCCTTCCCATCGATCTGCCTTCGACCGCGACCAGAAGGACGCATGGCGTGGTGGTCGCCAGCGGCGCCTACAAGGCGGTGCAGACCCATTACAAGGACGACAGCGGTTCTTTCATCATCGCGCCGTCAATGAAGGGGGATGACCATCTGGACACCAAGTCCCGCGGATACGTTTACTTCTCGATCGGCGACGTGAATCCAGGCGGCATGTTCATTCACGTCTTCGACGAGGTATCTATCAAGCGCGTTCTAACTCACCTCGATACGGTCTCCGATTTCGCCGAGTATCTGAATAAGCGCGCCGTCTACCTTCGCAGCAACCGCTTGATGGTGGCTCATGGCGAGGAAGAACTGCTCGCGCACTACCTTAATGTCGGGATGAAGACCGGAGGGATATATAACTTCGAGCTGGAGCGGAAGCGCGCCTTCGAGAAGCACCTGATGGTGCCGATCCAGGGCGAATGGGCTTATTATGTCAGGTCGAAGGAATATCTCGCAAAGTCGCTTGCGGACGAAAAGAGCCGGGTGTGGGACAAGCTCATCGGCCAGTTCACCGAGAATGTGCTCTCTGGAACTCACGTCTCCATAATGGGCGAGGTTCCGAGTGCTGCTCTCGCGGACAACGCACTTCGCTACATGGCAAGAGAAGGTCGCTTTTCACGCCGTATCTTAGGGGAAGCCCTCTCCGGTTTCGTAAAGGCCTCCAGGGCCGCCAAGGTCGACCGGTATGCGCGAGTAGTCATGCCCTCCCGTGTAAGCGCCGACCCCACGGTCGCCTACGTATTCATGACCTTGGCTTACCCCACCGAGGTGGAGGCACAGGGAGGACTCCCCGGCGGCTATGAGCAGTACCGCCAGGCACGAGTCACCATGCTTCGCTCATATTGCGTCGTTCTCCTTCACGAGCAACGTCACATCAAGACCACGATTGGAATTGCGTCGGACGCTCATTGGTCGCAGACCGGGCGGCGTGGAGGTTCAGAGGATCTGATGGCGATCCAGGTCGATGAATGGACCGATCAGATGCTGGCCGACGTGGCCTGGGCGAAGGAGGAATATTCAATCCTGTTGGAAGCGCGGCTGATCAACACCCACAGGTCTCACGACGAGTACCCCGCGCTTCCCGACGAACCGCCCAAGCGGCGGTGGCCTAAGCACAAATCGTCCAAGGAGCGCTTCCGCAAAAAATAGCCTACCGCGAACGGTACGGCTCGTAAGCCCGCGCATCGAAGATCCAGCCATCGGCTACGGCGACGACGTGGGCACGGCCTTGCGGAATGACTTCACCCGGATGCCCGGCCATGTTCGCCAGAACAGCGGCGGTGAAGGCAAAGGTGGCGCAGTTGCCCCAGATCTCCTGCCCCGCCGGGATGTACCGATAGTCCTTCGCGTACCAGTCCTGATGCTCGACGACGACCCGCTTGTGGGTCTCCCGCATTATGCGAACTACCCAATCCGGCACATCATCGGCGCGGGCGTCCGATACCAGCAATGCCCCGTAGCCGATGATGAAAAGGACGATGCTGCTAGCCGGCATTCCGGCCGCTCGCTGCGCTGATGTTGTCCCGCCGTCCACCTGCCAATCCCACATCCGCGACACGCGATACAAAAACAAATAGTGAACGAAAATAGTCAAATTGCGCATTTAAATGTACATAGTAAAAGAAAGACGGTTGCTCCCTCTGTTTTTTTCATTAGGAATTTTCGGTATGGAAACGAACCTCACCATCGAGGGCGCCGACCCGATATTCGGCAGAGTGAAAGCCCGGCTCGGCATCATCGCCGACGCGGGCTATCAGCCGTTTCCGAACCTGTTGCTGATCCACCAGCACGATTTGGGGTTGAACAGCTCCCAACTCAATGTGTTGGCCAACATCATGATGCACCGGCACAACTCCGCCGTGCTGCCCTTCCCGCACACCAAGACCATCGCGGCGCGCATGGGGATCGAGCCGCGCACGGTGCAGGCCATCATCCGGCAGCTCGCGGACGGAGGGTTCATCATCAAGGTCAAGGGGACCCGGCGAGGTGAGCCCGCGGCCTATGACATCCGTCCCGTGCTGAAGAAGCTGGAGGCCTACGCAAAACAAAGGATCGCCCTCGTTGGAGAACGATCCTTTGATGAGATGCCCCCAGGACAACTGGAGGCCTTGTTCTAGAATCCCGGCGTCGTTTAACGAAAGACCGCTCGCCTTACGAATATCCGGATGCGTGACACCAGAAGGATATGGGTGAGATGATGTGGGTGCAAGCCCCACCGTCCGGACCAAATCGCGATGCGGTCAAGTTCCAACGGTGCCGTAATGCCTGCGCTGCCCGACGATCTCAATGAGCTTTTTGCCTTCGACGAGGATACCGGCGCCGTTTCCAGCCGCGAGAGCAAGCGGCTGGAATTCAAGCAGAACTTCGAGCCGAACGACGTCTCGGATTACATCAAGGTCCTCGCCTCGTTCGCCAATACCGGCGGCGGCACCATCATCTTCGGCGTTACCAACAAGCCCAAGCGCATCGTCGGCTGCACCAACATGCCGGACGAGGCTGACTGGGTGAACGCGCTCCGCAGCGACTTCGACCCCGAAATCCCGATCACGATCAGGGAGTACACGGTCAGCGGCAACGCCGTATACGCGGTCTCCACCGACGAGGCCCTGCACAAGCCCATAGTCTGCAAGAAGAACCGCACCAAGCAGGTCACCGACAAGAAGGGCAACCGGAAGGACGTCCTGATCCTGCAGGAGAGCGCCATATACTTCCGGTACGCCGGCCAGACCAAGATCATCGGCTATGCTGACCTGCAGAACATGCTGGCGGAGCGCGAGGCCAGCTATCTCCGCAAGATGATGGAGACGCTGCAGGTGGTGCAGAAGGTTGGCCTGGGCAGCGCCGGGGTCGTTGACCTCTCGGCGCCGCGCTCCAGCATCTACATGTCCAGGGAGACGGCCAAAGGCCTGAACTTCATCGATAAGGCCACGGTCGTTGAGGAGAAAGGCGCCCCCGCCTACGCCGTCATGGGCAATGTCGAGGTCAAGGACGTCATCCATGCGCCTCTGGACGAGGCCGACAAGAACCTGCCTTCCGAGACCGCACAGAAGCTTCTGCCGCTGGTCAGGGAGGCCTATGGTCGGGACGCTCGGATTTCTCCGTCTCAGGTGACCCAGCTCCTGAAGCATTTGAAAATCGACGGCGACAACATTCACTGCATTCTGGAGCGCAAGCTGCGCAGGAAGTACGTGACGCGCGTAGGCATCTCGGCGATCGAGAACTTCATTCGTGACGAGCCCGAGAAGGCCATTCGGGTCTTTGGCTCACGGGCATCGATTGCGAGGTATGATGCCGAGCACCCGAAGCCGCAGCCTGCCGCGGCGGCGACCCCGAAGCCCAGACCGTCGAAGGCCCGAAGAGGTGAACCGATCATCGTCAGTGACGAGGTTACAGTCGAGTCCGCAGGGTCAGATATGATCCTTGAAGAGTTTCCGCCGCCCGTGAAAGACGGTAGCGAGACCGGAAGCTGACCAACCCGCATCATGGCCACCCGCACACTCTACAGAATCGACCAGCGCCCATTCGCCGAAGGAGACACCATGCCGCCCTCGGGCGACCACATGGAGGATCTATCGGGCAAGCAGCAGTTCGCCGAGCGCATCCTACGCCGCGAGGCCGGAGACCGTGCCAACCTGCGCGCTGATTTCCTCTTCACGTTCGACAACCTGGTTTGGGCCAAGCGCTATTTCATCGGAAAGGATAGCCGCACCCTGTACGAGTTGGAGGTTGACGAGGCCGACATCATCCACAGCGCCGACATGATGCTTTTCAATGCTATCGCCGACCACGGCCAGGACGATGAGCAGGCGAAGGAGCACGCTTCACGCTATTGGCAGAGTGACCGTGGCAAAGGCGACAAAGTGGAGCACATTTGCAAAGCCGCCAAAGTAACCAAGGTGCTGTACACGCCAGGGGAGAAGGACGCCCTCAAGGCTGAGATCTACGGCTTGAAGCGCGCCGAACACGACGATGCAGAATTCTACGCCAACCTGTTCAACCAGGTGATGTCGCCGGAAAGCAAATAGCCTCTGCTTATCCGGCCACGCGGCCGAACCTCTATGGTTGAGCGCACGACACAAGCGCCCAAGCGCAGAGGGCGGTGACCGCAGCAATGCTGCACACCGCCCAAGTAACTGCCCCCATCCCTCTTCTCCTCCTACTCGCGGTCCATGCGGGTTGTTCTTGATGGTCCGGACACGGCGGGCCGCTTACCCGGCACCGTGATGGGCATCTGACTCTCACAGCTATGGCAGTTGCCGCTAGAGCTGAAGCCTAAGATTGGTAATCAACCATTTTCGGCTGCTGTCCCGCCTACGCGGGACTAGCTAGGGTTGTCGCGTCATACTACTAATACCCCCGGTGTTCGGGGTGATTTCTATGCAATGGGTTTTTTGGACCATTTTGACGGGGCTTATAACTGGCTCTGCTAGCCTCCTCGTGAGCGTGACCATGCGCGAATGGCTGAGCGAGCGCGCGGCGCCGATCTTATTTTGGCTGGGTTTTAAGCGACCATCGCGCATCGACGGCCTTTGGAAAGCTACTTTTCTCTTCGGACCCGAGCAGAAGCCGTACTGCGAAGTCATCAAGCTTAAAAGCTCGATAGGTTTGCTCATAGGTAAGATCGAGCCCCATCCCCTCAACCATGAAGCGGTCGCAGCCGTTGCAGACAAGAGACCAATTCGGTTGCGTGGCTCGATCAAAGAAGCCCGGCACTTTACCGGAGATTGGATGCATCCCACCGAGCAGAGTCACGAATTGGGAGCCTTCCATCTTTACGTCGATGACAATTACCGCGAGATGGATGGGCTCTGGCTCGGCTACGTGCGAAAGCGAGCGAAAGTTGAAGCCGGTGAGTGGATTTGGGAGCGGATGAGAGAAGAGAACGTTCTCCCGACCGCGGTCAATCCGGAACGGAAAAAAGATACCCTTTGACCGCCGACTCCCGGCCTGAATCGATCAGGCATGAACCTGTGGGAGCGCATCACCGAGAGAGCCAGGTCACCGGCAAGCCTCGTTTGGCTGGCGGTGGTCTTGGTCGGGCTGTTCGGGCTCTGGCTTGCGGTCTGGGCCATCCGTTGAAGACAGCACTTCGCGCGGTCTGACACAGTGGATAACCGGGACTACTAGGGGTTAATGGACCCCAAATCTTGCGGCCCCCCTCTTGTTCCAATACTAATTATAGGCATCTGATTCGCAGCCCGGCGGATTAAGACCAAGAACAAAAGGAGTCTTCTGGGTTCGTTCTCATAGGGGCATTGGTGCTGGCCTGTTTCCGACGCTAGTGGCCTAGTTTGAAAAACGCAGTAGCCTGTTTTGGATTCGGGGCGCATAAGCGGGAATGGATAGCCATCACCGAACTTGCCAATGCGGCGCAGTCTACGACCGCACCGAGTCCACCGCCCCAGCCCGGGAGATCAGCAGCTTTGAATGCTCGCTGTGCGGCGTGACGCTGGAAACCTGGAACTCAGCTTGGGTGCCGAGCTATAAGTTTTTGGCCGGTCCTGTGCGACGGCCTGACGGCCCAGCGAGCTAGAAACAAAAGCGGCTGCTATCGTATTCAATTGCTATGGCAGAGTCGTTCGGCAACTCATTTACCATCGTGGAAGTCACCGCAGACGACTCGTCGTTGGACGGACCAACGAGGCAGTACTGGATCGCGCGAGCTAAGCCCGATCAGGCCCTGACGCTGGTACTCACGGCGGTGCCAGAAGGCTGGACGGCGGAGCTTGTGGACATGAAATTGACCGAGAAGGAACAGCGGAAACTCGAAGGCCTCCGCCTCAAACCGGGTGACATTTACCGGCTCACGAAGTAAGGGCGCCTCAGTTGGCGGCCATGTCTTGTCTTACGTAGCGCACGATTCAATTCCTAGGCGTGGCACAAACTGCACTAGCGTTGCCGAGTTTTCCCACGATAGACTCACACCCCACGCAGGGGTTGTATCATGACAGGTGACCTACTTTATAGGGCCGGCATCGTTGTTCTTGGAATATGTCCCATCGCCCTCGCGGCCATCGCCGTTTTCATGTGAGACCAAGAGGCCGCCTCAGTTGGCGGCCTCTTTCACTGAAGCATCTTCAAAATCTCTTTGTACTTGGCAAGCATCTGCTCAAGCTTCTCAAGGCCCTTGTCATCGACATCGGCCGTAATTTGCAGGCGGTTGGAGGCAAGCAGGACGCTAATTTCGTTGCCGTCCCCATCTGCGGTCGTCGTCGTTGCCGCGCCCTTGCTCAGGCCAACCGGAGACGGGGCAGGAGCCGCAACCGCTGTTAGCGGGGCGATCCCGAGCAGTACGTTTCCACCAGCTACGTTGAGCGGCAGAACCTTTCGCTGCGCATGTCGTCGCGTCGGTTCACTCGGTTGACCAACGGCTTTTCAAAGAAACTGGAGAACCATATCGCGGCCGTCGCGCTGTACGTCTGCCACTACAATCTCTGCCGCACCCACGAAGCCCTGCGCACGACGCCAGCGAAGGCGCTGGGCGTGACGGAGAAGGCTTGGAGCGTTGCGCAACTTGTGGACGCGGCGCTCTCCGTGGCCCCTGCGCTGCCCACGGAGACGCCTCCGGATCGGCGTCGGAAGTTCACGGTAATTCAAGGCGGCCGTTCTTGATGCACTGCAACCTAATGGTGACTTATCCGATCGGATGAGTCCCATAGGTTGTAGAAATATGACATGCAGTATAACGAGCGCTCAATTCCGGGCGCTCGTAAACCGAGAGACTGCATTATGGCTAAAGTCCCTCCCTTTCACTCAAAGAAACCGAATACGAAGAACGTCTACCACGACAACGACAAGTGCACGGAAGGCAACAATATCGAGCGGCAATACCTCGCCTCCGGTACGGGCGGACGGCCCAAATGCGAGCATTGCCAACGGCTAAGTTAGTTTAGTTTCTTTGTTCGCGGACCGTGGTGTGGAACACAATCTCCCACCACGGTCCCTCTAGTTGAGCCCCTGAAACTCCGTAGACCTGTTGAATGCGTAGCACCGGCAGCCCGCATTCCATCGCGGCTGCAAAAGCGCGATACCCTGCCCAAACCCCTCCATGAAACTTGATAGTCGGATCGGGAAAGGCGTGGCCTTGGCCGCCTTCACATGATTCAAACGTCTCAATGCCGGCAGCGCGGAGCGCCAGAACAGCCCGCCGAATTCCGCGATCCAATTCCAAGTCGGTTGCAGGCGCGAACTGCTCCAGCTCGTTGACTGATCTATTCTCCATCAGCGAAGCCCGGCCCATTTCTGGGCTTGCTCTCGTCCAGCTTCGCCTGTGTCTTTCTGGAGCCCTCTAGCACCACCTCGCTCGCGGCTAATATCCGGTAGCTCCGCTCCATCTGCTCCAGAAAGCGCCGGGTGAATTCGTCCCGCGTCGTCTCCTTGGCTCGCTGATAGTGCTTGGCCATTTCCAGATAGTCGTCTGCACTCATGAACGGCTACGCGCCGTACAGGACAACGTTCCTGTGCAGTGGCCGGTTTTGGATTGTCGAGTGGCCTATTCATGCCAGTACCGGGGCATTTATGACCAAAGGCGGCCGTAAGTCGCGTGGTGTAAAAGGTTCTGAAGTCAAAACGTTACCCTGGCGGACGTTCAAGGACCGTCCGTCGGGCGTCTGGATCGATGAGACGGTGGCGCGGATCAAGGAGACCGCCCAGCCGGAGCTGATCGAGTCCCTGTACCGAAACCAGATCCCCAAGGACGCGCGGTTTCGGGTCCTGCGGCACCTCATAACGATAGACGGCACCAAGCGGCCAGAGGCCGACCATTGCCCATGCCCGATGTGCACGCCGAACCGATTTCTGACCGGGTCACTGGTCTGGTTTCCCGATCTCCAGTTCTGCGCCTTCATCGGCAATTGCTGCGCTAACGACGACGTTCAGGCCGAGGCCGAGAAGGAGCGGAAGTGGCGCGAGAAGCGGGATAGTGAGGAAGACTACCTCCTCGCGATGCTGCCGCTGGTGGCGCCGAAGGTTACAGTCTTGGACAGCCTGAAGCCGATCGCGCTAGAGGCAGTTCGCGCCTACCGGAAGATTCGCAACACCCTGCCCCAGGTCCACGAGACGCTTCGTCGGATGAAGCAACACCACGGCGGCGAGCTGACCCTCACCGAGATCATCCGGGACGAGTCAGAGGAGAACGACGACTACTACGGCCCGGCAGGCTTCAAGGGTCGGGGTAAAGACGGTGTCGAAACCCGTGACGTCACCTTCGGCACCTTCTCCGGTCACATCGCGGTCCACAAAGACTACAACCCTCCGAAGGAACTGGAGACCATCCACCGCAAGTTGATGTCAGTGGCAGCTAACGCCTACGACCAGGATGCGCTGGATTTTATCTGCGGAATGACCGAGGCGCAGCGGCATGCTGCCGTGGTCATTCTCAGGGACGTTGAAGAAAGCATCGTCAAGTTCAAGGTATAGCGCGACGATCTGGGTCGGAAGAGCGCGGCGATCAGGATGGCGAGTCAGTGTCGCGGCGCGATGATGATCG
>NZ_JASAUT010000119.1:0-9043 GCF_029952935.1 Bradyrhizobium sp. Mp19
CTTGCAATCCAAAAACAGTCCACACCAGCAAATGCGATTCTGCCTCAATCGCTTAGCCGATCTTCACGGACGACTACGTATATTCCCGCCGATCAAATCGCGAGAGTAGATCTCCGTCGCCGGATTTAAATCGAATTACTTCTTTGGCTTCGGCGGTGGTGAACTAGGAATCGTATCGGTCGTCGGAATATAATTTCCGTCTACCCCATGACCCGGATGCTGCTGGTTTGGCAGCGTCGCGGGTCTGTAGTTTTTGATGACTTCGGGAGTATAATTTTGGTTGACGGGCTGCGAACCGTCTTTTTCGTCGGACATGGTAATGGCTCCATTCAATACACGTTACTTTATGAGCTGTCTCTCGAGGTTGCAAGCCGATCTTAGCTAGCGCTATGCGATAGTCCCTATGGCCCTGAGGCGGAACGGTTGCTCCAATAGCTGAGTCACACATTCTGTCTTTGATCCGAATTAAAGCTCGATGCTCCGTAGTCGACAATGATCCATTTGTTCATCGTTACGGTCCGTCCCATCTCCCTTTCGGTGGCGGCGCGAGTTGCTTCCAATGCTGCTTTCGCCGCCTCGATATTCGCGAAGGTGCCTTCAAGAGTGGTGTTCGGTAGGCGATACCAGATGTTGTTGGTGGCGAGTATCCAAAGTTTCCAATTGTGGGCCGCGGCTTGCTTGAGAAACGTGGAATGTGGATCTGGGCTAGTTTCTTTTATATCGTAAGATGCCAGGTATGTTGGCACGCAATGCCCCCTTAGTTAGCTAGCGGTCCGTGTCTAAAATGAAAATTCGTTATCATCGGTGGATGTGCACTGATAGATTAGCAGGTGGCGGAATGGCGGAATCCGCGCCCACGGCTTCGCCCCAATAGCATTTGGAACAGGAGCGCAGCTCTATATCAACTCACATGTTCCGTGCCGCGATTCAATTCACGATTGATGCGATCCTTGACCCGACGAACCGCAAGAAGCTCCAACCTCGTTCGGGTTCGGCCACTGATCGTCTTGCCATCGAGTTGGAAACTGTAGCGCCACTCGCCCGGCAATACTTCTCGAATGCTGAATTGCACACCTCTATGCTGCATAAATAGTTTCAATCCCGATACACCATGGCCCCCCAGCGCCGTCGTCGTCGAGCTCCAGATTGATCTATGATTCCGTCAATGCTGAAAGCGTTGACCCGATACCGAAGTGAGCCGCCGATCCATAGGACCGGCGGCCAAGTCAAGGGAGGAAACGCCCGTTAGGGCAGCGGTAGGAGAGTATACCGCTTAGGCACCGCCAATCTCCTGGCGGATCTCGCAAAACAAATTTGCAATTTGGCTAAAAGATGATCCTGATTCACCGAATGCAGGTGATGCGAAGAGGTCTACGCGTGCTGGCTTCAAGTAATTCAATTCAGCCTGTAGCAAAAGAAAAAGTTGCGTACGTGGCGTACCAACTGAGCTCTTTCCGCTCTTCGGTTACATCTTCAACAAGTCGAAGCTGTTTCGTCGTTTTACAGGGCTAGATTCGAAAGGCGCGCAGCCTGCCATTCGTAACCGGTATGAGCTCCCACGTCGGCGGTGATTAGCGTGCGTAGCGGATCGGCATCCAGTATTGGCGCATGGCCTCGACGGCTGCGGGAATATCGAGGTGGGCGTTGCGCAGAGAGTCTCGGGTCTCGCGGCCGGTCCGTGGCGGTCCGAGCAGCGGACCGGCCTGATCGTCGCGACAGTGAAGCAGAATAGGCAGCAGCAGGCGGTGATTGACGTTGCTGGCGTCCAGCAATGGCGCCCACGCCGACAGCCTGAGCCGCATCGCGGCGTAGAATCCCTGGCACCATGGTCGCGGATCGACGACGCCGTTGGGTTGACGCCGGTGCATCGGGGCGAACTGGTTAGGCGTGGTGGAAAGGATCTGGCTGATCTCGTTATGACGCAGCGCGACGGCGGAGATCGCAGCGAACTCCGGGGTGCCGCCGTGGTTGAAGGCATCGGCATCGATGGCAAGCAGTGGGCATATCCAATCGAGCGGGCTCATCGACACCGGTCCGGCCACGATCGCGGCGACGTAGCCGTCGAGCATGGGGAGACCGGTGGCGGCAGGATGCTGATCGACGCGAGCCTGGAGCCATTGCTCGAGCTCCGCAAGCGGCATGGCGGCGGCCGCCATCGACGATGAAGCTTTAGGGCGACGTGGGCTCATGCTGCAGCCTGTGCGATGCGCTCACGGGCCGCCTTCCAGTTCCAGACGAGCAGCTCGTGGAGCTGGTGGCTCTTGGTTCGCCCGGAGACAATCCGCTCCAGCACGTCCGTCAGATAGATCTGAGGATCGAGTTCATGGAGTTTTGCCGTTTATGCCGACCGCCGAACTATGCCGAATGGTTTTGGGAAGAGCCCGTCGTTCGCGCGGATTTGCCGCTGGTCGAGCGATCGTCGTCCTGCTTCCATTCGGCATAGTCTGGCATCTTACAGCGCCTCAAGGAAGGCGAGCAGGCGGTCGCTCGGCTGGAAGCGGGTTCGCTTGCGGTGTGCGTACGGCTTGAGCTTAGCGAGGGCCGCTTCTTTGAGTGCGAGATGGGCATGCAGGTAGGTCTGCGTCGTTTCGATCGACTCATGACCGAGCCACAGCGCAATTACCGAGCAATCGACGCCCGCTTCCAGCAGCTCCATCGCAGCGCTGTGCCTGAGCACGTGCGGCGATACCCGCTTGGACGCCAGTGACGGACAGCTCTCGCTGGCGACACGCACATGCTTGGCCAGGAGCGATTGGACGCTGTCGGCGCTGAGCCGACCACCGTGCATGTTGGGGAACAGCGCGTTTGCGCCGTGGCGCGCCGGTTCCTTGAGCCATGCCTGGAGGGCGCCGCGCGCGTGCGCGGTTAGTGGCGTGCATCGCTCCTTTCGACCCTTTCCGACGCATCGCACATGCGCGCCGGTGCCGAGGTGGACGGCACCCCTGTCGAGGCTGATCAGCTCGGACGGGCGCAAGCCGGTCTGGGCCGCAAGCAGCAGCAAGGTATAATCGCGACGTCCGAGCCAAGTCGTGCGATTAGGAGCGGCAAGAATCGCCTTGATCTCGGACCGTGCCAGGAAATGCACCTGGCGCTTGTCGTGACGCTTGCTTGGAATCGCCAAGATGCGCTGGATCAGGGCGCTGTGAGCCGGCTCCTCGAAAGACACGAACCGGAAAAAGGAGCGAATCGCTGTCAGACGCAGGTTGCGCGTCCTGACGCTGGCGTCCCGCTTCGTCTCGAGATCAGCGAGAAACGCGCTGATAAAGGGCATGTTTAGATCGTCGAGGGCCAAGGCCGACGGCGGCTTGCGGAGCTGCGCCTGTGCGAACGTGAACAGCAGCCGGAACGTGTCTCGATAGGATGCGATCGTGTTGGCGCTGACATTGCGCTCGTGCATGAGCCGCACGGTGAAGTAACGCTCGATGAGCGCGGCGAGGTTGCTGCTTGGCTTCATGGCTTGACCTCCCAGCGCCGGTCGAGACGGCGGGCGGCCCCTTCCATCAGCTCCGGACAGGCCGAAAGATACCAATAGGTGTCGCGCACGCAGGTGTGGCCGAGATAGGTGGAAAGCGCCGGAAGCTGCTGCTCGACATCGGTCCCGTCGCGATACCAGCCGAGAAGTGTGCGGACGGCGAAGCGATGCCGGAAATCGTGTATGCGTGGCCCGCTATGGTCGCCCGGGCGCCGTAGGCCGATCTCGCGGGACAAGCACAAGAAAACACGGTGAACATACTGGTGCCGCAATCGGCCACCGCGCTCGGCCAAGAAGAAGTGCGTACCGCAGCACGACCCGAGGTGAGCATCTCGCCGTTTGGCGTAGCTGCGGAGAGCTGCACGGGTCGTCGGATGCAAGGGCACGAGGCGTGATTTGCCGAACTTGCTCTCTCGAACTGTGAGCAAGCCTTCCTTGAGATCGACATCGGCACGCTCAAGCCCGATCGCCTCGGACAGACGTATGCCCGTCACTGCGATCAGCCCGAACAGGTAATGATAAGTCCAGCGCCGCAGTCCGTTTGCGGGAGGCAGGGCACGTGCCGCCTTCAATAACGCCTCGATCTCCGCATCGCTGTAGACGTAGGGCTTGGCACGCTTCAGGGGTGGCAAGATCCCGGCGCGTGGCACCTCCGTCCCGGGATCGATGTTCGCGACATGGCGCGCGAAACCGCGTACATCGGTCAATCGCAAGACCCAGGATGCGTGACGATCGGGTGGCAGAGTCGCCCAGGCGACGGCGAGCTTCGTGGTGATGGTCACGGCCTTGCGCTCCTCCATGAAGGAGACGAAATTGGCGAGCCGCCGGGCCTGCTGCTGATACTTGTATCCAAGCCCTTGGCGCATGCTCACATATTGCTCGAGTGCGGATCGCAGAGTGGTCATTGCGCGCCTCCCGGCCACGGCAGGCTCAATGTGCGGAGTCTCTGGATATCCACCTTCGCATAGATGCGCGTGGTGTCATGGCTCTCGTGTCGCGGCAACTGGCCGATCTCTGACAAGGTGGCGCCGGATCGGAGAAGCTCGGTAGCAAGGCTGTGTCGGAAGATGTGGGCGCCGTGGTGGGCGTAGCCACGGACGCCGGCGCGCTCCAGGGCGGTCTTGGCGATCACCGTAATCGCGCAACCGGATGCAAAGCCGACGTGAGGCGCCGGCGTGCGCAGAAACAGCCGGCGACACGACGACGTCGAACGGCGATCCCGCAGGTAGGCAACGATGGCCGCACCGACGTCTGGAGGCATCGGCATTCGCGCTCGCTGCCGACCCTTGGCGCGAATCAGCATCTCGCCGGATCGCCAGTCGATATCATCCAGGGTGAGGGTCGCGACCTCGCCAGCCCGTAAACCGAGCTTCGCCAGCAGCATCAGGATGGCATAATCCCGCCGTCCCATCGTGGTGGCCCGATCGCAACCATCGAGGACCTTCTGGACCTGCGCGGCGGACAGATAGGTCGGCAGGCTTGCGAGCTTCCATTGCCTGACCGACGGTACGCAATCCGCCAGTGCAAGCCGAGTCACCCCCTTATGATGGAGGTATCGGAGAAATGCGCGCAGCGACCAGCACATCCGCTTCCCGGATTCCGCGCTCCCATCCCGGGCGTGGCGCTCGATGTAGCGGGTGACGCCCTCCCGGCTGATGTTGCCGAGATCGCGGGCACCAGCAGGGCATACCTCACGCAGGAAGCGGCGAATGGATGGCAGGTGGCAGATGATGGACCTCGGCGCCAGCCCGCGTTCCTGTCGCAGATAATCACTAAACCCCTCGAATATCTGGTGCTCCGGGGTGGTCGGCGGCAGTGGCGCAGGTGCAATCATGCCCGCCTCGCGCAACACCGATAGCAACCGCTTCAGCGCCGCCCGGTCGCCCGCCTGGATGCACAGCTTCCGCGCTCGGTACTTAAGGTACCGTTCGGTCACACGCTCATCGAGATCAGTCAGCTTCAGACCTGACCGGCAGCGCCGTGTTGGGCGCAACGATCGGCAATATACTCGAATTCTACGACTCGGGACTTATAGCTTTTTCGCTATCCAGATCGGTCCACTCGCCGCACGTCCATCTTGATGCGGCCGGTCTGCGCGCCGGTTTTTCACATTGACATGAAGCATGCACGATGAGCCTCATGACAACGTGTGCAATAAAAATGCCCGCCTCTTGCAGCCCCATTCAGGCATTGAACTGATCGCGGCAATCGTCAGCGAAAGATAGAGAAAGACGCCCAATGCGGCAGCGGGGGCGGACGGTCGTTGCACCTTCGCGTGCAATGTCGCGCTTGTGGCAACATCGGCGGGGGCGGAACAAGTTGCGCCTTCTTTCACACAGAAGTGCCGCCGCGCGGGCGGCTTTGTTTTTTATTCGACCTTATCGCGTCTCGGGCTTTCTGCGCCGTGACCATGTTAGCGAACGCCTGTTAATTGGCTACGCTGGCGTCTGGCTTCTGACAACTGCTGTTGGTCAAGGCTTCGCAATCTGCATGCGATTTGTCGTCAGGAGCACTATCAAATGAAGGTATTGTAGATCGCCTTTCTGAAAGCCGCGATGATGCGAGTGTTCGGACACTGGGTTAGGCGAAGCCCTTCAACTCGCCTGATAGTCGTTTTGCCCTGCATTCCTTGATCGCAGTGGCGAACGCATCTGCTGGCGCTTGCAGTGGGTTGGCTTATGCGGGGATGGCTTGTCGATCGGGTTGCGGCCCGGGTCTCACTGCGACAGGCGGCGGCGCGGCCGCGACGTTGCTGGCCCATCAGTAGAGCAGCACAGTGGGCCGGTGATAACGGGGCAGAATTCTCTTGGATCAAGATGTCCACGAAGCTATCGGGGAAGACAAGCTATCTGCCTGCGAACCAGTTTCGCGAAGCGCTCCGCACGGAGACAGCGTACCGTGATGCATATAGATTGCACCCGAAGCCAACTTCGCGACGACGCCCGGCGTCTTTATGTTGTCCCGCTGATCGCTTGCCCCGCAGGATGCTGTCGAACTCCCACATCAGCGATCAATGATCCCGCGCTCAGCGGCCATCCGGCGAGCGCCAGCTTCCAGATACAGACGCGCGGCGCGAATGCGCTTGGTCCTGTCCGGATCACTCTTGCTGAGCAGTCGCTCTAGCCGCACTCTCCGCCACGCTTCGACGCGGCGCAGTCGAAGCACCGTTGATGGCGGCTCAATGTGCCGGCCTACTGTCCTTGCGGCAACGTCTCACTCCCTCATTGGTTGTAAGGCTAGCCAAATTCATGCGCTCCGCCTAGCCGGTCACGATACGGTCTACGTCTCGCGACTGCCACTTCCAGACGTCCGCTTTTCAAGCACGGCCGCGAGAATGGTTTCTGCCCCCTGAAGGCGCGTTCAGGGTGGCCCAGGAACCCTCAAGCCACGGCGTGACGTCCGAGGTCGGTGGTCTCCAGCACGTTGTAGTCGGTCTTTCCCTCACGTCATATCTGAACGGACATGCTGTAGAAGCGCTGCGGAATTCCTTCCGGAGCCGCAAGCGACATGTCGGCAATGGCGCGCGCGATACGTTATTGCCGTCTTCACAGGGATCGATCGTCACGAACCACAGACGCGCGATTGCGGCCTTGATGAGCGGATCGATTTTCCCTTCGGTGTTGTACCAATCGAGAAAGGCAGTTATGTCGGTGTCGATCTTTTCAGCGATCGATGCTTCGTAGTGACGAGTTCTCGCCCGTGGTCGCCGTAGACGACCTGCATCGGTCCTGCTGAGGCATCGCGCGCACACCGCCGAAGGTCGTGAATGTGCTCTCGAGACCGGCAAACCAATGCTCCTGCCTCACGGCCCGGAACGCACGCACATGAAGCCGTCGCGAGTGGCCGAGCGTTGCCACGAACACGAATGCCTTGACTTTCGCCCCTCCGATATCGGCCAGGCGCTCCCCGAAGTCGATCTGCAGCTGTCGGCCTGGCGGGGTCTCAAACCGCGTCGTCGCCAGCACCTCCGCCTTCAGCACCTGGCGATAGGGTTGCACGGCGCGTTGCAGCGTTCGCCGGCTAACTGCCGCGCCTTTCTCGACCAAGAGGTCCTGGCGCACCACGTCGGCATTGCCGCGATGAACGAATGAGCCTCTCGCGCAGCCAACCCTCAAGACCGTCGAGACGCTTCGGCCGCTCAGGCGGCTTGAACGGCTTCACCCCGCCCCCCGCCACGTAGTCCTTCACCGTGTGATGGCTGCAGCCCAGCTGCCGCGCAATCCGCTTCAGACCCCCCCGCACGCTCTCAGGCGCAACATCTCCGCCACGTCATCCGGCGTCTTCATCACTTGCCCCCGTGGATCACTCCACGGCGAGCCTTCAGTGATTCGTTCCTGCTTCATTCACTCTCTCCTCAGCTATCCGAGGAGGGGGCAATTCCTCGTGACGCTGAGGGGGCAGTTTTCCATGGCGCGCGACAACGATGGCGCTGCGGCGCAGTCCGTAGTGCTGATGGATCAGGGCTTGTGGACGCTGGAAGATCTTGCCGCCACGACTTGCCGAAGGAGAGAAATCCATTGTCTTTCTTCTGGCCGGGAGGAGCAAAGCCGAGAGATCCTTTTCCTCAAGTATCATCAAGCGTTTCGTACTTGATCAATTGCCGCCACTTACCTCCGTACCGCGCTTCATACTTGTAGTCTTTCCGGACGAGTCAACGACTCCCGCCGTAACGCGAGCGGGAAACGGTATCTGAACCGGATCACGATTCGGGAGCCGAGCGGCGTGTTGTCCTGCGACGATGGCAGCGATATTCTTCGCTGCGCCCATGGTAGCGACCGAATCGATTGGACGAATGAGAGGGGATGAGGATAGACGTGAGCAAGCCTCGTTGGCGTCCGGCCAGCACGACCGACATTGCTGCGATCATCGCGATCGCAGAGCGCATCCATCCCGATCTTTTTGAGCGGCCTGACGTGTTTGCGGAGAAGATGCGGCTTTGTCCCGACGGCTGCCGCGTGCTCGTCGGGGATGAAGGGATAGTCGGCTACGGCCTTGCCCACCCCTGGAAGCAGTATCAGATTCCGCCGCTCGATTGCTTCCTAGCAAGCTTGCCCGACGATGCGGACTGCCTCTACGTGCACGACGTGGCCGTGTTGCCCTTCGCCCGCGGTGGTGTAGCGGCGGCCTATATCCGGACGCTCGAACAACTCGCACGCTCGTCGGGTGCAGTTCTAGCGTTGGTCTCGGTCTATGCCACGCGGCCGCTATGGGAACAGTTCGGCTTTCGGTCAGTCACGACGAATGCGGAATTGCGCGCAAAGTTAGCGTGCTACGGCGAGGCTGCGACCTATATGCTCTGGGATCTCGCTGCAGCGCAGTCTTCTCGCCCTCCCACGCCAATGACGCCATCAGAATCAGCTGATCAGGCACAGACCTAATCGTGTCGCGAGCAATCGCTTCGCGGACGGATTGTTCGAGTCTTCGAGGGTGGAAGATTTGTTCCTGTATTATGGCAGATAATCTTACGTTGTAAGCGTGCTGAGAGGCTGACCGGAAATTAAAGTTGGGTGATTTCAGCAGGTTGTGATTCTTCGAGGTGTTCGAAGCCATCGGAGAAGCAGATGACCTGGA
>NZ_JASAUT010000011.1:0-127842 GCF_029952935.1 Bradyrhizobium sp. Mp19
CTCCTCAACTCAGGCCAGGAGCAAAATAAATGAGGCAACTGATCGCGCCCGGGAGCATCGATATGTGAGGCAATACGGCTTCCCACCCAGATTGTCGCGCTATAGTTAAGCCGAATACGACGCTCACGTTGGGCGACACGTACGACGTTTCGCTTGGGTTTTGCGACCCGGTTAAGATTCGGATTGTGACTGACCATGGCGAGGCCATTTACGGCTTTAACTGATCCGCTCACTGGTGGGGTCTCCGACGCAGCAAGCCTCAGTCGCAGTTCCGTTTTCAAATACGATTGCTTGGCGTAGACCGCAGGGTCTCCGGATGCCACGGTCCTATACGAAAGGTCAGGGGATTTTGCCTGCTCTATGGTCGCCAATGCTGTACGGCCGATTGAGGAAGAACTCCCGGTTGCCGAGAGCTGCCTCCGCGTATTGGTCGATCGCGACGATGATTGCTTGAACGTGCTGGTACCGCCACCCTTCTCGCGTGGCCAAATGGCGAACCTCCGCGAGCGCCTTGATCCACGGTGGGTTCTCGTCGCTCGGATCGTACCACCTCAATTCTTGCACCTCACCACCTCCGACCGCCGAGGACCTTGCCCTTTGTTGGACCGGGCTGGCTCTTCTTCAGCTCATCGCGCTGGACACAGAGGTCATCGATCTTGGCAAGCATCCTCACGAGGATCGCTTCAATATCCAGGTGCTCCGCCAGTTAAACCCGGAATTGCTACTCTTTAAAAAAGGTCGGGCTCGCTGATTAGAGAGTTCAACCGTATTAAATCCGTATTGACCCACATATTCGGACCCATTAGCCTAATGTTTTTTAAGGTATTTTGACATTGGGGCTTCGTGATCTAAGTCGCATTGAAAGTGCGTTTGCCGAGCTCTTGCAGTCGGGATTCTCGCTTACCCCGATAGAGGCAAAGCTCACTGCGTCGAGCGACAGGATCGTCGCTGGACGACGCGTCGGACCACAAAACAGACCGGCAGAACCCATCTCAAGCGGACATTCGCGAAGATCGAAATTGGCGTCAAGCAGAGCTGGTTTCGCTTCTGAGCCCCCACTGTACGCAGTCAGACCTAAGGGAACCGGCCGAAAACGAGAAGCGCTCCCTTCCGCTTTTTTGAGGATGTTGTTGCAACCACGCGGGGCCAAGCTCAGTGGATGATATTATTGATCGAATTTACGAAGCTTCCGTTATCCCCGATCTTTGGATCGACGTACTCGACCGCTTAGCGGGGATCGCACATTGTGACGGTGGCATTCTAATTGCCGCGGATCCCCAGCAATCCGTTCGAGCGCTTTCATCGGACTGCCTTTCACCAATGCTCTCGGCTTTCATCAACGAGGGATGGATGCGGCAGAATATACGGGCCTCTAGACTTCAGCCGATGAACTACTCCGGATTTGTTGTCGACCTTGATATCGTCACGCGAGAGGAAGCCGAAACAGATCCGCTCTACGTGAACTGTTTGCGGAAGTACGGTGGCGGCGTCGGGACCGGAACGGTAATACCTGCACCATCTGGCGATCTCATCATTTTCAACATCGAGCGCTCTTACAAAAAGGGGCACGTCGATCGAGGCGTGCTTCCAGCGCTCGATTCTTTGCGCCCACATCTCGCTCGTTCTGCGCTATTGTCGCTTAGACTCGGCCTGGAACGAGCGCGGGCTATGACAGAGACGTTGGGCCGACTCGAGTTGCCTGGCGCCGTGCTCGCAGCCAATGGCCGTGTTCTATCGACCAACTCTCTTCTCGAACGAATGTATACGCAGTTCATTACGGTGGCGGGAGGGCGCCTCGCCATTTCGCATCGGCCGGCTAACGAGCTGCTTCAGGCTTCTCTCACCAGTTCCGTTCGAAACGGGCTGGACTTGAGCACGTATTCAATACCGGTCCCAGCAACCGACGATTGTTCTGCCTGCGTTGCCCATTTGCTGCCAGTGCGTCGGCAGGCACGGGATATCTTTACCGGCGCAGCAAACATATTGGTCGTTACTTCGTTAAGCAGTCCGAAGGCTCCGCCCGCTCACATCCTTTACGGCCTCTTCGACCTAAGCCCGGCGGAAGCACGTGTTGCGCAAAGGCTCGTCGAAGGCAGTAGTGTCGAAGAAATTGCGACGTCCAACGATCTATCCCAGGAGACCGTGCGCAAACAACTCAAGTCCGTTCTGGCGAAGACCGGCACAAGTCGTCAAGCCGAGCTTGTCGGCCTTTTGACGGGGACCCAGATCCGGGCCCACCGATCGAGCTAACCTTATGTGCGAAAGATGCCTAACAGGCCGCGGAATGACGCTCTCTGCGGGCTGGGCGACATTGGTAGGCCGGATTGACCGAGCATCTGGTATTCGGAGTAAGGACCGGCCGGCGTAACAAAAGGCGATACCCCATTTGGGTGAAGCAAATCCGGCGATAAATCCTAAATTGATCATTGAATTTCGTTTTTAATTAAAGTCGCCCCGAGCTCTAAGGGACGATCCCTACATACTTTCTAGAAGAACGCCCGCACGCAGCGTTGGCGCGAAAATTCAGCTTTGTCACAACGCCATTAAGAGATGACAGCTATGACAAGCACAATCTGGTTTGACGTTTCGTACCAGCTTTACACAGTGACTTGGAGCGGAGGTAGCTTCCCAGCATTTTACACTGATCCATCGGCTCCGACACAGATGCAAGGGCTCTGGGTTTACTTAGATCAGCGCTGGTCGAGCTCGGACGCGTCTGGAGTTAACGTCAGCGTCGGGCTTTGGGATCCAAGTACACCTGCTCCTTCGCCATACGTGTATCAGGTTACTACAATCGGGGCGGTAGGCTATAACTCAGCATTCCAGACAGCCCTCACAACTGATGGCCACGGCTTCCCTGTAATATTTCAGGACGGCCAATTTGAACTTTATTTCACACCGAATGATCTCCAAAATGCGCCTTACACACTGTTATATGAAAAAGCCTCCATCACCCAGTTGGTAGTTTCGACGCCAGATGCACCGTTTACTCCACCCACACAAGTGCCGGAGTTGACCTTCGACTTTGTCGTAAATGGCCAGACGTACGTTGCCGACTGGGGTCCCGCTCAAGTTTGGGTTTCTGTCAGCGTTCCCTACGACAATCTCTACGACACATGGTTCACCAGCGGCGCCGACACAGTCAACTTTAATAATCTGGGTTGGACTCAACAGTCCGCAGTTGCAGGTGGGGCCGATCTCTACGACGCTTTGGGTGGTGGCGATACTATTACGCTGCCGAATGCTAATCCTGGCGATACGACGGTCCCAATAACAGATACAAACAAGACCTTTGATCTCACACATACCTTTGTTGTCGGGGACCATGTCGGCGACACCACCACAATTTCGGGAGGGAACGGCAGCTACAACATCGCGCTCGGCGGCGGCAGCGACGTCGTAGACATCGAAGGCGATGGAAATAGTCGGATCATCGGAGGAGAGGGACTCGGAAGTGTCGCTCTTAGGGGGAACGGGCACAATTCCATTGACATCGGAATCGGAGGAATTTCCGCGACCTTAACGGGCTGGTTGGCTGCGGGATCGACGACTTTCAATTTCACCGCGCCGAACGAAACACTCGATCTGTTCGCCTCGTCGTATTCCGGATCGATAGACCTAACTGGCTTGCAGATGGGAGATACGATCCATCTCCATGGCGTCTTTATCGGTGAGCTTGGTTCCAGCACCCCAACGATAAAGCTGCTGCTTGATCCAGTGACAGGAAAGACCGCTGATCTCACCTACGCATTCTCGGATCAAGGCTCTTCGAGTCAAGCCGTATTCCACCCAAAATATGATGGTGAAGGTGGGACCATACTAACGATAGACAATTTGTTTACGACCGGTGACGAGATAGTCGATTTTGGACATCTTACATATGATGAACAGCGAGCCATCGCCAATGGCGCCGACACTACAAACGGTCTCGGTGGAAACGACTTTGTTATCCTGTCGGGCAGCCAGTCGTTTACCACGGGATCGAAGGCAGGCGATCTCTACACGGTAATCGGTGGCAGCGGCGATTACTCGATCACGCTGGGTGCGGGACCGGACCTCGTCGCGATCGACGGGAATGGCAAAAACAAAATCACAGGCACAAGCGGCGACTACACCATCACTCTCGGTGGCACGGGAAACAACACTGTCACGATCAATGGCAAAGGGACAAGCACCTTCACCGCTGGCTCGGGATCGGAAACGCTTTCGATTTCAGGCGGCGGCACCCTGGTTGTCGAAGGAGACCTGAACGGCGGTTCGGCGTCCATAGGCGCCAACTCGAGATTGGAATTGAAAGGCGCGGATAGTGGGTCGATCGCGTTTGACCGCTCTGACCCAATTACCGGCAGTGGTGGGACTCTCCAGATTGACGGCACCTCAATGCCGACCGGAGTGATCAGCGGCTTCGCGGCCGGCGACGAGATCGACCTGTCCGGCGTCAAAGTGCAGTCGCTGCAGTCGGGAGTACTCATCGAAGGGACCAATCAGCTTTCGGTCGTCGGCAACGGCACCGTCTTTTCGCTGAACCTGGAAGGGCACTATCTAGACGCCTCGATCACGCTGGACGCCTCCGGCGGCGTCGACATCGAGGAAATCCCCTCGCCGGTTTCGCCGGTGGAGGTCGCGGGCGACGCCAAAGCGTTCGCCGAGGCGACCGAAAAATTGGTGAAGCTGGTCGTGTCCGTCTTCAGCGAGGATTCGCGTTCGTTCGACGAGTTCAAGGAAACGTTCGGTCCGGTCTTTACGGCCCTGACCACGACCGCCGAGGCGAACCAGATCTTTCAGAAGGCTCAACAGACCTTGAGCGATCCGAACGCTTCCGATCAGCAGGTCCTCCAGACATGGTCCGAGGCGACGACCGAGGCGGTCAATCTGATGATGAAAGTGGCCGTCGCGGGCGTGCTCGCGGCCGGAGCCGGCGTCGTGCTGGCCGGCGTCGCCGTCGCCGCCGTGGAGGGCAGCGTTCTGGCCGGATTTCTGTTGGCGGCCGGCGTCGCGATCGAAAGTTTGCCGGTTCCGGTGCTGCTCGGCGCGGAAGTCGCCGGGGCCGCCGCATATAATTCCTATTGGGACACCTACTTGAAGCAGCCCGTCAACCAATGGATTGAAAAGAACATCGTTCCGCTCATCAGCGCGCCGGCCGACATTCCGGTATCCAACGAGCAGGACGGGTATATTTCCGGCGCGACGGTCTTTTCCGACGACAACCGCAACGGCGTTCCGGATCCCGGCGAGCCGTTCGCGACCACGGATTCGACCGGATCCTATGCGACGTTGCACGGGTCCGGGCCGCTGGTCGCGGTCGGCGGGACCGATGTGTCGACGGGCCTGACGTTCGCCGGTCGGCTCAGCGCGCCCGCCGGGGCGACCGTGATCAGCCCACTCACGACGCTGTTGACGGAGATTTCTTCGGGTGCCGCGGCACAGCAGAAGGTGCTGTCGGCGCTCGGCTTGGCGACGACGTTGGACCTCACGACGTTCGATGCGATCGCTGCCGCGCAGAGCGGCAGCGCGGAAGGGGCGGCCGCCGTCGTCGCTTCGGCGAAGGTCTACGACACGGTCGAGACCATCGCGTCGGCTTTGGCGGGCGCCGGCGGCTTGTTCTCGGCGAGCCTCCAGGCCGGCTTCTCCGCGCTGGCCTCGACGCTGGACGGCGCAGGCATCGACCTCGGCGACAAGGCCGCAGTGAGCGCGTTGGTGACCCAGGTCGCGCAGGCCGAAAACCTGACACTCGGGCCCGGAGTGGCGGACGCCGTCGCTTCGGTGGTCGCGGCCGGCAATGCGGCGCTCGACCACCTGCTGCAGACGGAGACGTCCGGCGATCAGTTGCTCAGCGACGCAGCGGGTGTTGAGCTGGTGGAGCAAGGCGCAGCATCGACGGCTATCGCCAACGCCGGAGGAAGCCTGACCAAGCTTGAAGCAATCGTAAACCTGTTCACTGGCGCCAACTTCGACCACCTAGTCACACAAGCACAAACCGAGACGCAGAGTCCTGGCCAGAACCTCGGACCAATCGCTTTCGATGGTTCGGCCACAACAGACCAAAACACCATTCTAAATGGAACAATTTCAGCCATCGATCTGATGGGTAACACTATCACTTATGCAGTCGACGGGTCGACGCCTGCAGGGCTGACGTTCAATTCGGACGGCACGTTTAGCTTTGATCCCAGCAGCTCATACAAGTACTTGGGGCTGGGCGAGAGTACGACTCTGTCGTTCCACTTCAAAGCGAGTGACGGCCAAGGCACAGATGGCAGGGCAACCGAGACAATCACGATAACTGGCCTGAATGATCCGCCAGAGATCGACGGCGCCCATACCACAACAACGGGTACAGTCACCGAGCTGCCGAATACGACAGGAAGTAACGCAACCGACAGTATTGGCGGCTCAATCGCCCTTGCCGATCCCGATCTGACCGACCGGCCGACAGCTATGATCGACAGCAAGAATGAGACCGTCACGTACCAAGACGCCAGCGGCCATACCTATACGCTTACGCCGGTGCAGATTGCTGCCTTTGAGAATGCGCTGCAGATCACGGCCGAGACTGGCAACACCAACACTGGCAAAATCGACTGGACCTACAGCATCACGGACAAGATGCTCGACTTCCTCGGTGCCGGCGAGAGTATAACGATCACGGCACCTGTGGTGATCGACGACCACGATGGCAGCACCGTTACGCAGGATGTAGTCGTCACTATCGATGGTTCGAATGACAACCCCATCGCCGTGCTCGACGGCAATGGCGTGGCGAAAGGTAAAACCGTCTCAGCAGATGCGGCACACGGTGTGCTTGCCAACGACAGTGACCCGGACATTCACGACCACTTGTCCGTCAGTGCGGTGAACGGATCGCTTGCCAATGTCGGACATGGTATCTATGGCAGCTATGGTTTGTTGACCTTGAACGCAGACGGCAGCTACGTCTACAGCGCAGATCAAGGCTCGCTCCCCGCAAAAATCGTAGCCCAGGATAACTTCACCTACAGTGTGTCAGATGGACATGGAGGCTCGGCCACTTCGGCTCTCAGCGTCTTGCTCTTTAATCCGAGCATGGTCTATCAGGGCGGAGCTAACACGACCTTGGCGAGCAACGGTCTTGCGCCAAACGTGCTCGACGGCTCCGCCGGCAACGACATCCTGATCGGCAGCACAAATCCTGACGTTCTCGTAGGTGGCAACGGTGACGCCCTTACTGGCGGGGGTGGACCCGACACCTTCGTGTTCCGGCCCAATTTTGGAACAAATACGATCACCGATTTCAACGTCAACAACAGCGCTATTCAGTTCGATAAGTCTATCTTTGCAAGCATTTCGGACGTTCTGGCGCACACCAGCAACAGTGCGCAGGGAGCGATCATTTCCGATGCTCACGGTGACACGGTGACGCTGACTGGCGTGACACTTGCGCAGTTGCAGGCGCATCAGAGCGACTTCCACTTAGTATAAAGTCAAGGCAAATAGTTGGGACTCTGCAGCGCTGCCAGAAAGCAGACGAGGAGCTCAAGGGGCCGATACCTTGGTGTCGACCCGAGCAAGCAGCTCCATTTGCCTTCGCGCTGTGGATGTCGACGCACCGTAGAGGCACGCCGTCGCTCCATCGATCGCAAACGCCGAGAGTTCCTAGAGGATCTCGCCTCATCATAAGGTCCGACCGCCGCCATGTCGGATCACCGCCGCTCTCGGTGCGCCGGCCTCGGAGCAGACGTGGCCGAGATATATCGTCCCGGGCGATTAGCGGGCGCGTCAAACATAAACGCTGGATAATGTTTGAAGGTTTGCATTTGCTTCTATGTTTGAATCGTTGCGGCGCAACATAACCGAGCATTTTTTGGGCTACCCGGCGCGAAGCTTGCACAGTCAAAGATTCCTACGGCTGGCAAGCGCCGCAGTCGCTCCGCTATAGCTCACTGGGGGGTTGCACGCCTCAGTTGTGTCGGTAATAATCACCAAGAATCCCGTTATCTGCGCAACAGTTGCAATATGGCTAAGGCTAAACCGCTGCAAATTGGCTCACTTGCCTTTCCAACCCAACAGAAAGCCCTTTTGCATTGCAAAAATATACTTTCGGAGTATGGGCCTGACGAGTGGGTATCAGAGGAAGACGCGCTGTTTTTGTCTGAGCTGCTAAAGCGTCACCCCGATGCCGCCGCCAAAATCGGGAATGGCATACACCATTTTGAGGTGATGAGGGCGTCCGAATTCAACACCAAGTGCTTTGCAATTGTCCGGCGTGACGGATCGCGGATCGACTTTTCGTATAAAGTCTGCGTCAACCCCTCGCTAGCCGGTTGAAGCATAGTTCTCCATCGACAGTACGAATGAGAGGGAGGCTGCAGGCCCATTGTGTCGCAACCCGTTAATATTAGCGCCGCGGACATCGTCTCCTCTTTGCAAGGTAATTTTTCATCACTCTCAAAGTTGATCCGCTCCCTAACTCCGACGACCTGCGCCAACGACTACATCACGGTTCGTGGGCACTATCTTCCGTTTCAAGGCGCCAAGCCAAGAGTAGGTGAGCTGTTAGAGCACATTTCGCTCTACATCTGCAATTTTGCGCTCAGTCGATCAGAAATCGAAGCCGTACATACGAAGGTCAAAAGCGCAAGCGAACAGGATAAAATGCTTGCCTATATTGGATTGCGTGACGCCGCTGCCGAGCTCTTCATCAAGGCGCAAAAATCGACAAATAGGAACGGCGAGTGCGGGGAGCTTCTTCTTTACCTCCTAACTGAGTGGATTCTCGAAGCGCCGCAATTGTTGGCGAAAATGTCGATGAAAACGACTTCGTCGATGCCGGTTCACAGTTCAGACGGCATCCACGTGAAGTTCGACACCAAAACGGGCAAGTTAGTATTCTTCTGGGGTGAAGCTAAGATCCATAAAACGATTGGGAGTGCCCTTAGCGATGCGGTCGACTCGATTTCCGCCGCTCTAGAACATTCAAAACTCAAGGAAGATATCAGGTTGGTTCGACGCTTCATCGGTACAACCGGTCTACCGCAAGAAGCGCAAGAAAAGATTGTCGAATACCTCGACCCATTGAGCGAGAGCTACGATCAGAAGTTATACGCATCGACTTGCCTCATAGGGTTTGACTTTTCAGCTTTTAGAAAGCTTACCAAAGTCAAACCAGACGAAATTGAATCGTTCTTCGCAAACCAGCTGGAAGATGAGCTCAAGAAAGCAACGGTTTCGCTGCAATCATTGCTGGCTTCTAAAAATGTGAGTCACCATAGACTCGAGGTCTTCTTCCTTCCTGTGGAATCCGTGGCCAGCTTGCGGGATGACTGGCAGCTTAGGATTGGATGGTCGAAATGATCGATGCGCTTATCAACAGGGTTTGGAGCAATCCACGGCTACCTCAAGCATTGGATGTCCTGGAGCGGCTTTGGATAGCTAGGTCTGCTGGCGTTGATCTCAGTGAGCGATCAATCTCCATCGAGAGGAGCAGTGCTAGCCGATATGTGGAAGCCGCCGCAATTCTTGCTTGTTCTTCCCAAACCTCCCAACGCCTGGCGGCGTATCGCCTGGCTACGTACGTCCATGAACTTTTCGCAGGTAGCATTGATGGTTTGGATGCTGCCGTGCGCGCGGTGCTTGTCAGACTTGGCAATTTCCCGAGTGTGCTGACGAATGGTCCGATTGGAAACGCGCTGACTTCAACTCCTTGGGTTGTCGCCGAAGAAGAGTTTGTAAGACGCCGTCGTAACGAAGTATCCGTTGCTAGCAGCCTGCTTTCTCTTACCGACTTCCAAAAGTCGCTCTGGGACAGCCTAAGCAGCGGATCCTCGATCGCCATATCTGCGCCAACTTCGACCGGGAAATCATTCATTCTCCAAGCATTCATCTCGAACGCCTACGCTTCGCGAGCCGACTTTTGTGCTTGCTATGTAGTCCCAACGAGGGCCCTGATTTCCCAGGTTCAGGCCGACTTAAAAGTGGCCCTTGCTGACGCCGCAGTGTCGGACGTGGAGGTCATAACCGTGCCTCCAGAGGCCGACGAGCAATTGCCAGCCAGGGTCGTCTTCGTGTTCACTCAAGAACGGCTGCAAATTCTCCTAAATAACGATCTTGATCGAGTGGTCGACTTTCTCGTCATTGACGAAGCACACTCCGTTCAAGACGGTGATAGAGGGATACTGCTCCAGGGCGTGATTGACGAGCTCGTAGTTCGCCGACCCCAAACGCAGCTATTGTTCGCTAGTCCGACGGTTTCGAACCTGGAGATTTTCGGTCGGATGACCGGTAGATCGGATATTCAATCTTGCTCGACTGATGAGGCCACAGTGTCTCAAAACTTCATCGAAGTTGAGGTGACCGGCGTTAAGCAAGGTGACGTTAAGCTCTTCGCCAGAGACGGCACACATCGCAACGAAGTTGGAACAGCTAGGCTAGGCCATACATTAGCATCGAAGATCGACTGCCTGGTGCATCTCTCACACCGCTTTGGTTCAGGGAAGCAGTCCATTGTCTATGCAGACGGCCAGGCCGATGCTGAAAAGATCGCCCTTCAGATAAGTTCGTTGCGGGCTTTGAACGGGCATCATCAACCCGATTCCGAGGCTCTGCAAAATCTATCAAACTTGGCAAAGGAAGCCGTTCACCCGAAATACGCGCTCGCTGCCACAGTTATGAACGGCGTTGGGTTTCACTATGGAAATATCCCGACCGCTCTAAGGAACGCTGTCGAACAGGCCTTTTCTGCTGGAGAGCTGCAATACCTTGTCTGCACGAGCACGCTTCTCGCCGGTGTAAACATGCCCGCTCAGAACATCTTTATGCATACTCCACAGAGAAAGAGGAGCACGCCTCTCCAATCGATCGATTTTTGGAATCTCTCCGGTCGTGCCGGCCGCCTTCGGAAGGAATTCCAAGGAAATATATACCTACTGAACTATGAAGAATGGAAGGAACAGCCACTATCCGGTCCACGCCTGTCTCCCATCGTGCCGGCTATGCAGCAGGCCATCGATCTCCGCTCGTCCGATCTTAATGCGGTTATCGGGAACGATGTGAAAGACGCGATTGGCCAACGGGGCGAACTGGAGACTGCGTTTGTACGATTGCTGACTGACTACAAGAGCGGACGAATAGCTGCGACGCTTGACCGCTCGTATGCATCACCCAATCCGGCTTCACGACAGCAACTCGAAAGCTCCCTGTCAGTCGCGGACAAACTAATTACTCTGCCTCCTACGCTGCTCAGATTGTCCCCAACGATCTCGGCACATCGTCAGCAGGACTTGTTCAACTATCTTGCTTCTGCAATGGCATCTAATTCACGGGAAGTAGCCCGGCGCTTCTTGCCCGCTCATCCCCGTGAAGGAACCGCCTTTGACTCGTATGTGCGAGTTCTCGAGCTCGTCCATCGAACAATATTGCCGAAAACGAACAGCCAAAAGCAAAATAGATTCTTCGCTGTCATGCTGCTTAAATGGATGCAGGGAACGCCTATCCCTGAGTTGATTGACGACCGAGCCCGATATCAAGAAGCGTCGATAAATACTCACATTCGTGCGACGCTGGACCTAGTTGAAAAGGAACTTCGGTTCAATTATGTCGGGGCGTTCGGCTGCTATAGTGCAATTTTAGCTCACGTGTTTTCAAGCGTGGGATTCGATGACTTGGCTGCGAGCATTCCGTCGCTTGCACTTTACTTGGAGGTGGGCGCATCAGATCGGACAATGATCAGCTTTGTTGCGCTGGGCATTTCTCGAATGACCGCAAAGCGGTTGAACAGCCTCTGCCCAAACAAATCGCTGGGTGTTATTGACGCGCGAAATTGGCTTATGAACCAAGACTTGAACTTCTTTGGTTTCTCGGCCCATATTCGTCGAGAACTTGAGTTGGTTCTGGGGATTACAAGTTCGACCTGACGCTCCGGCCCACGCCGTTGTCTTGACCAGCAGACTCCTGGATTTATCGGCTAGGAGATTTTATTTGACTAGATTCGTCGCATATTTTCGAGTGTCCACCGAACGCCAAGGCAAGTCTGGACTTGGTTTGGCGGCGCAGCATCGTAGGATTTCTGACTTCGTAGCGGGTGCTGGAACGCTAATCGCGGAATTCTGCGACGTGCAATCGGGGAAAGACGATTCGCGCGTGGAATTGCAGCGAGCAATACAGTTGGCTCAGCGCGAGAACGCAAAAATCGTCATTGCCCGCCTCGATCGCTTCTCCCGCCGCGTCAGCTTCATCGCCAGCATTCTCGAGCAAGGGATCGGGCTTGTCTGCGCTGAGATGCCCAACGCAACGGACTTCCAGCTTCATATCTTTGCAGCGCTCGCCCAGGAGGAACGTCGGCTGATCTCCGAACGAACGAAAGCAGCTTTGGCCGAGGCGAAACGTCGAGGGAAGATTCTTGGATTGAATGGTCAGTATTTGGCTGCGAAGAATCGCAAGGCGGCTGACGAATTTGCATCCCAACTCAGGGCGAAATTGGATGCGGATATATTGCGGCAGTCCTACAGTGAGATTGCGCGGCGGCTAAACGATATGGGAATTATGACGGCGACAGGTCGGAGGTTCTATCCGCAGACGGTCAAGAACTACCTCCAACGGCGACGGCTCGCCGCGCACATGCAGTCTCACGATCGTGTTTGCGCAAATCACGATGTCAGAACGACCGCGATCAGGAAATCTAGGCGTAGTGAAATCTGACTCTTGGCTCACTTCGCCATCAATGCGTTAAGGCATTTGCGGCTCGGTATTCAGCAAACCATCAAAGAGACCTCCACCTTCCTTAGCGTCAAATCGAAGTTCGCGCATCCATAAGTGCAGTTTTTCAGCTCCCAATTCAAAGAGGCAGTACGCATGGCGTTCGTTGCCCGGCATCCGCTTTCCACCTGCACTGCCGTTTGAAATTACGTGGAGCGGCGGAGTAACCGGCGCCGCTCGCAAGGGAACCGTTTGGTATCGGGCTATGCGTGGCATGTGCTCGTGGCCGTGAAGAGCGACGTGCGCTCCCGCATTCTGCGCCGCATCTAAGAGGTCAGACGCATCGAGCGATAGCGTGACCCCTTTAGAGTTCGGAGCTTCGACGCCAGCAACCGGCAACAAGTGATGGTGAAGTGCAACAAATTTGAACGTGGGCCGATTAATCGGTTCATCTCTTAAGGCGCCGATGGCATCGATGCCGCTTGTCCCGACGAAACCGTACTCCGTCCACTCCGTCGCTGCGATAGTGCAAGAATTAAGCAAGCAAAGTAGCAAGTCCGCATCCTTGAGACGAATCCGGTGGACGTAGTTTAGCGACTCTTTCCAATTACGTCCTATTAGCTCATCGACAAACGTTCGAAATTCACGTTCGTGCTGATACGTCGTCTGATTGTTTAGGACGATTGCGGCAATATCGACCGAGGATCCTTTCGGATATCTCACAATATCGTGGTTACCTGGCACGGCGATAATCTGCTCAGGACGCAATCCTAGAACGTCGCGCAATGCCTCAAACTCTTGGAGCACATTCTCACGTGTCTCATCTCTCCAATCCCCGCCAGTCGTGAAGTCACCGGTGACCAATACTGCAGCGATGTTGTGGAGCTGCCCTATCCGCTTAAGATCAGCCGACAGACAGTCAGTGAGTGTTCTCCGAGAATCCCCGATGTTCAGCTTTTCGCGCTGAGTTGCAAATGCGTAGTCGGACCCAAAGTGCAGATCTGAAAGATGTAGAATACATGACCTGCTGCCAACATTAGTGTCCGCGGCGAGCTTTTCGGCTCTATTATCTTCCGCGGTAGCGAGCGATATCAGCGTATGATCGCCGAAGCGTGCAGCCATTTCATTGTCAAAACTGGTCTCTTCGATAGAAGATAACATGAACCATGCAAAGACACGCTCCTCGTAGTCGAGGTAGTAGTCCGGGACGAAGTCTAATTCGGCCCCTTCCAAACGACCAATTTGCAGCCGCGATACGTTGGCCCGAAACATTCGTTGGGTGGAGCGATCAACTATCGAGACTACAAACGAACCGATCGCCTGAAGGTCCGCCAGGAACGCTAGGTGCGCTTCTTCAAAGTCCTTCTTCCACCAACCCCACCAAACAGAACCCTTATCGTGCAAAACCGATCGATGCGCGCGGATGGTGTCGACGTTTGGTATCGTATCTCGAAAGCGGAGCGCTATTGCTGGTGCTGCCATTCCAATAACCTTCGGTAAGGGGGGCGCGGAATGCTCAAATCGTGTAGCCGGCTATACGGTCCCAGTTGATCTCTAAACGCCCCTGGATCGGCCGCCTTCAGAGCTCTGCGCAATGTCTCTACAGCAAGCTTGGGATCCCTAAGAAGTGCTACCTCGTTGCGCGAACTCCAAAGATTTATCAGATCTCGCTCACGAGCACGCTTGCTGACATAAGGCCAAATCCAATGCTTTGCGATGGGATGCTGGATAACCGGACACGTCAGAGATTGATTTTCCTTGAGGCAGATCGCTAACTGATAATCGTCCACAACGAACCGAATCCATGTGCTTCGCGATTCTGGGGGGCCCAGAAGATCGGGGAGGGTCCTGGGGCGAATGGACACTAGGCGACCATAGCGAGGGCTCCGTCCCATTGAAGGGCTCTCGCTGGCCTTAAGAGCCACCGCTTCGAACAAAGGCGTATTGTATCGTGGGACCACATCCAAGATTTCGAACTCAGCCCACTGGCTAATCCAGGATTTTAGTTCTTCAAACTCTTTCGCGGCCGTCGGGCGAGTAGTGTCGGGCCAAAGCGACACGAGCATCTGGCTTCGGGGTTCGATGCCGTGTGCTGTCCACGCAATCCAAACCCTAGCATCCGTGAGGTACCAAGGGGGGTCGATGACCGCGATAGTCCTCTTCTTGAAATCGGGCGGGCCGTAGCCCGGTTCCATTTGTCTATGATTGCGAACGGCGTGGATCGGTTGACGATCGACTAGGAGCACCTCGTGACCAATCGATTCAAGATACCGAGCCAGTGATGGTGTGCCAACTGCCAGCACAGAGTCCGAATTGCGCACGAGCTCTGAGAGGATCGTCACCGTCTCAGACGTATACCGCCAGTCGTAATCTAGTATGTGTGGCTCGGGCAAAGCCTGCTGGTGACCGGGCGTCATGTCTACTAGACGGATGTTGGTTCCGAGCCGTTACAGCTCATGTCACTTCCTTCCGCACATTGCCTTGACATAAGCGAAGATGCCCCGATGCTTTTCGATGCCCTCTGACCAAGGCTGGGGGATTGCTCGTTTTTGATAGACGCGATCAAGATTCTCCAACTGACCGAACAACGTTCGTCGATTGTAATCCGAATAATTAAAACGAGAGCGCACTGCCGCTTGTTCGAATTGCTGTCGCCAGCTTGGTTGCTCGATGATCATCTCGAGGCAATAACTGTACACTCCCCACAGGACCGCTATGACGTCGTCGACTTCGAAGTCATCGGACTTTATCACCGCCTGCATGGGACTCAAATCCCGCCCAACGAAGAACGGCTTCATTGATCCTGAATTTAGAAGCCAATTCGCCGCTCTATAAACATCCAATCCCAAAGACCGAAAAAACACCAATCCGCAAAAATCGACGAACAAATATTTGGCTCCAGCTAGGACCAAGCCCCTTGTATAAAGGCTGTCACGAACAAGCTCCGCATCTTGCTCCTCCTTGTTCAGCTTATCCAGCTTGAGTCGCTTAACGCTGTCATCTCGGTTTTGTTTGCGTGTCGGCGTCAAACCGTCCGCGATCTCACGCAACAGCTCTGACAGTAACAATGCCTGCGGGCTCGGAGCTTGTTGCTCTGCCTCTGATCGAACGCTGGGATCGTTGAAAGCGAAGTTGGAATCGTAGCCGTGCTTAGTAACGCGCTGCTTGAATACGAGATCGTAGAATTTTTCGTCGCTGAAGATATCCCTCTTATTATGAATTGCCTCGTTCGAAAAGCCGATGAAAGATAACCACGCTTGCGCAAGTTCCAAGTTGTCAACGTTCCGAACGCCGCCCGCACGTCCTTCAATCTTGAAGTCGGCAACACGTTTCCCTTTTAACGAGCCCCAGAGCTTTGAATCGCTTTGGAACGCCTTCCAAGCACCTTCCTTGCGCTCATAAAACCAATTCATGTCCGCAAACAGCGATTCAAAATAAATCTGCTCCTGCTCATTCGATCGAAGATTGCGCGGCTGCATTGGATTCTGATTGTTTGTCGACTTCACCAGCTCCTTATAATCAGCAACGGCCTCGCGGGTGTGCAGTCGAACAAGAACCTCGCAGTCTTGCTCAAAGTGAGCCTTTTCCGAGTCACTGAGCTCATCAAATGCATCGTGAATCGACTTCACGGTCTGTAAGCCGTTGATAACCCCGGGTTGAACTATTCGTATGATGGGAGCCTGCCGATTTACTTTCTGAAAACTCGAACAGATCAACGTAATGCCGTTGTTCAAATGCTTGAACTCTCGTCGCCCCCGTGAATGCTTCACGGATTCTCGGATTTTCTCGTTTACTTTTGAGCGCCTAAGCTCGCATCGCACGTTCGGTTCAAAAAGCTGATAGCCAAACCGATCGAAAGCGGAAACGAGATCGTACGCTTTCGTGAAAAAAACTGCCGACTTTGCCGAGGAGATCATTTCGCCGCGTACGTGTAGCTCGACCTTATCATCTCGCTCGCCGTTTGCTGTCCGCCAATCTGTGTTGGATTCGCGCCACCGTTCTGCAATGAGCTCATCGATAAAAATTGGAAAGGTCGATATGTGAATCGCTTGATTCGACCAAGTGATGTTTATTGGCGTACTAAATCGCGAGTACTCCTCGGCAGCTTGTTTGGTGAGACCGTTCGCGAGGCAGCAGAAGAATATTGTGACTTCAAACGGCGACTCTTTGGCGGTCGGGCTGGCGCTGTAGCGGTGGATGGCAACGCCGATTTCCTTGATAAACTCTTGTACATTTTTGTTTGCTTCTTTTGGCACCTCGTTTAGGTGCTCCAGCAACTTCCGTATGCGAGGCAAGTCGGCCAGGTATGAACTATCGGCCAGCAGCTCTGAATTTAGGCCCGCCGTGAAATCGTGACTCTTGAACTGAAATATCGTTGCCGCTTTTTCCTCGACGATCCAATAATCTACACCGAAATCGCCCCGACCATCGGACCAGGTCCCTGATCCCGGCTCGTACCCAAGAATGTCTAGGGCGATCTGACTAAAAGCCTTGTCAAACGTTAGTTCGTCCTCATCGGCCCTGCGATTGAGGAGGAACCCGAGTTGATCAGTTAAGTTTTTGCGTAGCGAGGCGGGATATTTTTGCTGCTTCGCGCCCATCATTAAGCCCCAGCAAATTGCAAGACTTCAGTTCGGTGAGGGAGCCTCTTTGCTGGCCGGGAGTTGTTTACGAGCGCTGAGCGCGATCCGCCGACGCAATAGTCCTTCATTGAATCCCCCGTGTTCTGAAAATTAGCAGGCTGCGCGCTGCATTCGGCCAACGACCTAAGATTGAACATGCCACGAAAGAAGTCCAGCTAGACAAGTGGAGAAGACCCGGTACGAAAATCCGGAGTGAACGGCCAACTGAGGGGCGCCTTAAACAGGCTACTTACCCGGGCCCCCGAAGCCATCATTCTTCCGCCGGGGGAATTTAAGTTCTCTGAGTGACCTGTTTGGGAATCTTTATTTCCCGTCCAGAGCTGGTTCGTCAGCCGGAAGCTGGACAACGCTGCCATCAGCGGAAAGCACGTCGAAATCCGGCGCCTTACCGCTGACCTTCTGGACGAACTTCGTCGGTTCTTCAGGATCGACGAACAGTGTCATTCCCTGGCCATCTCGGAAAACCACCTCAAAGCGCTGAGTGTCGGGGTCAACAGTCAGGCGCAGCTCGCCGATCAACGATTGCAGCCTCGATGCGATCTGGGCGCGGAGCTTGTAAACGTCACCCCCTCTCGCCGCCCGCACACGCTCGATCAACTCGGCGACCTGATCAGGGCTGCGGTAATAGGTCAGTGCTGTCTGGTCGAGGATCGAAATTTCATGGCGAAGCTGCTCCGCGACCTTTGTCGCATCTGCCAAGTCGCGTTCGGTCTTCTTGATCCGATCGGCAATGAATGCGCTATCGAAGTCCGCCATTTTTAACCCGATCTCGTAAGCCCTGCGTTGCTCGTCCTCCAGCAGTTTTATTCTGCCGACAGCGGCATCGAGTTGGAACGCAACCTCATTGCGCTTCGACGAATGCTCACTCGACGACACCAAGGACGCCAAATCAAGTTGTTCGACGAAGGACAGGAATGTCAATTCGAACTGATCATAGCGCCAGCGGCCGGTCATCTCGCAGCCCTTCTTCCGAATTGCATTCGAACAAACGAGGTATGATCGACCTTTGGGTGGTTGTCCTTTGTTCTGGTAGTGCATTGGCTCGGCGCAGTAGTCACAGACCGCCAGCTTTGAGAACAGGTTCGCGAAGTGCTTACCCTTAGGCCCACCGCTACCCTTCTTCCCTGTTTCCTTATTGGGCGTGGTCTTTCGTTCGAGCCGGCCGCGCTGAGCCGATTCGAAAACCTCTTGCCGCACGATTTGCGGGAAGTAGCCCCGGATTGACTGACCTTCGGGTAGACGCTGCCCACCCTCTATGCGATTCGGCTGGAACGTGCCGGCTGCAGCAGGGCTACTGAGAATCTTATTGACCGTTGAGGTCTGCCAGCCTCCCTTTCCCATGAAGGTAGGGATGCCGTCTGCGTTGAGGCGGCGCACGATTGTGTACGTGCCGTATCCGTTCGCAGCTTCATCAAAAATTCTGCGGACTATCGCTGCTCGATCCTCAACGATTTCAAAACGACTGCGGTCGGAGGAAAGACGCAGCCAGCTCGGGCACCGGGCCGTTAACTTCTTTTGGCCAGCGCTCGTTCGCTTTGCCGCCCACGCACTTTTCAGGCGATGGCTTTTCACGTCCGATTCTTCGTGGCTGCGCTGCATGATCGTGAGCGCCATTAGGAGTCGGTAGAAGTCGAGATTGTCCTCTGTAAAGACTTCGAGCGGGTTCAATGTAACCAATACGATACCCGCGTTGATCACCTCCAAGAACGGCTGGAGAGCTTTCGCTGGTGCTTGGCGGCTTAATCGATCAATTGATTCCACGAGTAGGTAGGAACCCCTTGGAACTTCCCCGTCTCGGATCGCTGCCAGAAAAACGCCCAGTGCACCTGACGCAATGTTCGCGCCACGATAGCCGGAGACACCCATGTCTTTCAGCTCTGTCAACTGTAAGCCATGCCTCTCAGCGTAAGCTCGTGAGGCATCGAGCTGCCGGCGGAGGCTATCGCCTTGGAGCTGAGCGTCAGTAGACATCCTGATATAGGAAAACGCCTTAACCGAAGAGTTTTCGTGAGAAGTATCCATCTGGAGATACTACAATTTCCAGGTTTTATTGTCCACCATATACTGATGATGGGCTCGCCCGGCGCCGGCAAGTCGATGCTGGCGGCGCGACTGCCCTCGATCCTGCCGCCGCTGTCGCCGTCGGAGCTGCTCGAAGTCTCGATGATCGCCTCGGTTGCCGGCGAGATCCGCGACGGCGCCTTGACCGCGCGACGCCCGTTCCGCAGCCCGCATCATTCCGCCAGCATGGCCGCGCTGACCGGCGGCGGCATGCGCGCCAAGCCCGGCGAGATCTCGCTCGCGCATCAGGGCGTGCTGTTCCTCGACGAACTGCCGGAGTTCGATCCGCGTGTGCTGGATTCGCTGCGCCAGCCGCTGGAGAACGGCGAGGTGTCGGTGAGCAGGGCCAACCACCGCGTCACCTATCCGGCGCGCTTCATGCTGGTCGCGGCCATGAATCCGTGCCGCTGCGGCCATGCCTATGAGCCCGGCTATTCCTGCAAGCGCGGCCGGCTCGACCGCTGCACCGCCGACTACCAGATGCGGATCTCCGGCCCGCTGATGGATCGCATCGATCTGCGGATCGAGGTGCCCGCCGTGACCGCGGCCGATCTGATCCTGCCGCCGCCGGCGGAGGGATCGGCCGAGGTTGCCGCCCGCGTCGCGGCCGCGCGCGACATCCAGCTCGCGCGCTATGCGGCAGCCGGCATGCCGCATGTCCGCACCAATGCGGAAGCGCCGAGCTCGCTGCTCGAGACCATCGCGCAGCCCGACGCGCATGGACAGAAGCTGCTGCGCGAGGCCGCCGACACCATGCACCTCACCGCGCGCGGCTATCACCGCGTGCTGCGGGTGGCGCGCACGCTTGCCGATCTCGACGGCGCCGAGACGATCGGCCGGCTGCACCTCGCCGAAGCGCTGTCCTATCGTGCATTGGCCGACGATTTGCGTCGCGCCGCGTGATCCTAACCTAAGCCCTGTTCCGATTCGTGCCGGAATACCTCGCGTCAACGCGGCGGTAACGAGTTTTGTTTACGCTCCGCAAACCATAAGCACCGCGATCCGCGGCAAGCTTGGGACGAGCGAGTTGTGTCATGTTGCGTTTGAAGATTCTGACCTCGGTGGTTCCCCTTGCCGTGGCCGCGGTCCTTGCCCGCGCCGAATTCCTGCCGGGCCCGCGGCCCTGCATCGAGGTGGGTGGCGCCACGATGCAGATCGCATCGATCCCCTGGCTGGCGCAGCTTCACGTCAGCTTCACCGACGACCCCAGCCAGGCCACCGTCCGGGTCCAGATCGCCGACAGCGCCGACGGCGCCGACTTCACCGTGATCGACGACATCGACGATGCCGAGGCCGGCGCCTGCGAGCGCAGCGCGGCGGCGCGGCTGATCGGGATTTCCAGCGACGCCTCGGCAACCGGCCCGGTCATCTATCTGACGCATGATGCTGGCCCATCCGACTACCGTGTCTTCGTGCAGTCGAAGACGTTCTCGGTGCGCGATGCCGCGGCCCTGATCGTCAGCGCCCGCGGCGGACACCGCCGCCTCGAAGCCGCATCGCCCGCGCCTGACGCGCGCGTTCCGAACCGGGTCATGGCAGAGTTAACCCCCCGCTAACCTTGTTCTGAGGGCAGCGCGAAATGGCCACCAATTTCAAGCACTTTGCAAGCTGGCCGACGCATCGTCAGCGCCAGATCAAGCTGTCTCAGGGTCACCATTGATGGGGCGTTTCTTCCGGATCAAGTTGCGCCTTCGCCGCTTCCTCCGGCGCCATTCCTGGGTCGCGACGATCGTCCGCTCGTTCACGATCTTCTCCGTCGCGTTCGGCAGCGCCTTCGGGTTCATTTCGGGCGCGCTCTCGCAACAAAGCGGCTACGATCCCAATGCGTTCGCGATCGGGGTCAGCTTCCTGTTCGCGCTCGCCTGCCTTTGGATCGTGACGCTCGGTATCCGCCTGCGGCTGATGCGCAAACGGCTGCGCACCATCGCCATGCACAATGAAGCGATGGCCGACCGCAACTGGGAACTGCAGGAGGCCGAGCAGCGCGCCTCCACCCTGTTCGAGGCGCAGGACGATTTGATCGTGCTGCGCGACCTCGACGGGCTCATCACCTATGCCAACGACGCCTATTGCGAGCTGGCGCAGATTTCCCGCAGCGAATTGATCGGCAGCAGCGCAACGCTGAAGGTGCTTGAACAAGGCGACACCGCGCTCGAATCCAACGGCACGCGGGTCTACGACCAGAAGATCGAGGGACCGCTCGGACCGCGCTGGATCGCCTGGCGTGAAGGCCTCGTGCGCAACGATGCCGGCGCGCCTGCGGAGATGCAGAGCGTCGGCCGCGACGTCACCGACCGCACCGAGAGCGAGCACGCGCTCGCCGAAGCGCGCGATCAGGCCGACGCCGCCAACCGCGCCAAGTCGCGCTTCCTTGCGATGGCAAGCCACGAGATCCGCACCCCGCTGAACGGCATCATCGGCATGAGCGGATTGCTGATGGATACGCAGCTGACGCCGGAGCAGACGACCTACGTCAAGGCGGTCAAGACATCGGGCGACGCGCTGCTCGCGCTGATCGAGGAGCTGCTCGATTATTCCAAGATCGAGGCCGGCAAGATCGATCTCGAACACCGCGCCTTCGCGCTGTCCGGCCTGATCGAGGACATCGCCGAGCTGCTGGCGCCGCGCGCGCAGACCAAGGGCATCGAGATCGCCGCCTATGTCGACGAACGGCTGCCGATGCAGGTGACCGGCGACGCCGCGCGGCTGCGTCAGGTGCTGCTCAACCTCGCCGGCAACGCCATCAAGTTCACCGCGACCGGTGGCGTGGCCCTGATCGTCGAACCCGGCATCTGGCCGAACGAGATCAGCTTCCTGGTCCGCGACACCGGTATCGGCATCGCGCCGGAAGCGCAGCAGCGTATTTTCCGGGAGTTCGAGCAGGCCGACGATCGGATCGCGCGCAGCTATGGCGGCACCGGCCTCGGCCTCTCGATCAGCGACCGCATCGTCAAGCGGATGGGCGGCCGCATCACGCTCGCAAGCACGCCGGGCGCCGGCTCGACCTTCGAGGTGTCGATCCCGCTCGTCGCGGCCGATACCGGCGAGGCCAACGGCTTCGCCGCGCCCGACTTGACGGGACAGTCGATCATGCTGGTGGCGCCGCACAGCATCGAGGTCTCGCTGATCTCGCGGCGGTTGCAGCGCTGGGGCGCGCAGACCTGCATCGTGTCGGATGCCAATGTCGCCGAGGCGTTGCTGCCAGAGCGCAGCTGGCACACGGTGCTGATCGACCACACGCTCGGCACCCCGGCGATGGAGGCGTTTGCCGACGCCGCCCGCATCCACGCAACCCATCGCATCGTGATGTTCACGCCGGCGACGCGGCAGGACCTTTCGGCTTCCGAGTCAGCCATGTTCACCGGCTACCTGGTGAAACCATTGCGTGCGTCGTCGCTCGCCGCACGGCTGACCGCATCGCCGGAAATCGCCGCGCCGAGCCTTGCGATCGAGGCGGCCGCCGAGTCCGCGCCCACTGCGCCAGCATCCGTGTTGCCGGACAAGGGGCTGTCGATCCTGGTTGCCGAAGACAACGAGATCAACGCGCTGTTGATGCGCTCGCTGCTCACCCGGCTCGGCCACAACGTGGTCATCACCACCAATGGCGAGCGGGCGATGGAGTCCTGGCTGTCGGCGACCTCAGCCGGCACGCCCTATGATCTCGTGCTGATGGATATCCAGATGCCGTGGCTCAACGGCATCGAGACCACCAAGCAGATCCGCGCCCATGAAGCGGCGCAATCCGTCCGCCGGACCCCGATCCTGGCACTGACGGCCAATACGCTGGTGGAAGACCGCTATGCCTGCTTCGAAGCCGGCATGGACGGTTTTCTGATCAAGCCGCTCGACCGCGAGAAGCTGGAAGAAGCGCTCGCGGGCCTCGCCGCCGCGCGGCATATCGCGGCGTAGTAACCGCACAATGCCCGTCGTCCCTGCGCAAGCAGGGACCCATAACCACCGAGGCTAGTTTTGCGCCCGCTGTGGCCACAGCCCTGCAAATTGCAGACGCTTGTGGTTATGGGTCCCTGCTTTCGCAGGGACGACAGCTGTGATGTGGCGCGTTCGCTGAGATGCGGTGCCGACTACAGCCGGCGCAGCGCGACCGACTGCACCACGTGGTCGGCGCCCTTCTTCAGGATCAGCGTCGCGCGCGGGCGGGTCGGCAGGATGTTGTCCTCGAGATTGGCAAGGTTGGTGCGCTCCCAGATCGCGATCGCGGTCGCCGTTGCTTCCTCGTCCGACAGCGGCGCATAGCGGTGGAAGTAGGACCTCGGATCGGTGAACGCGGTGTCGCGCAGCGCCAGGAAGCGCTTGATGTACCACTCTCGCAGCACGGCCTCGTCGGCGTCGATATAGACCGAGAAGTCGAAGAAGTCGGAAACGAACGGCACCGCCTTGCCGTCGCGCGGCAGCCGCCCGGTCTGCAGCACGTTGACGCCCTCGACGATCAGGATGTCAGGCTGGTCGATCTCGACCCATTTGTTCGGCACGATGTCGTAGGTCAGATGCGAATAGACCGGCGCGCGCACGCGACGCCGCCCAGCCTTGATGTCGCTGAGGAACGACAACAGCGTCGGCAGGTCGTAGCTTTCCGGGAAGCCCTTCTTCTGCATGATGCCCTGCCGCTCGAGCACCGCGTTCGGAAACAGAAAACCGTCGGTCGTGATCAGATCGACCTTCGGCCGCGGCGACCAGCGCGCCAGCAGCGCCTGCAGCACGCGTGCGGTGGTCGACTTGCCGACCGCGACGGATCCGGCGACGCCGACGATGTAGGGCATCTTACGGTCGCGGATGTTGAGGAACTGACGCTGCGAGTAATACAGCCGCTGCGTCGCATCGACATAGATCGAGAGCAGCCGCGACAGCGGCAGGTAGATGTCCTCCACCTCCTGCAAATCGAGGCGGTCGTGCATCGAACGCAGGCGGTCGAACTCGCCGGGCTCGAGCGTCATCGGCGTATCGTCACGCAGATGCGACCATTGCTGGCGCGTGAAGATGCGGTAGGGGTTGTACTGTTGATCTGGTGCCCGGATGTCCATGAGGCCGCCCCTCTCGATGCGCTCGATCATTTGCGCTAGTCGCGCTTGCGCGACGCCTTCTCTTCCAGTCCCGACATCGAGGTGCGCTTCTCCAGCGCGGCCTCGACATCCTCCAGCTTCACGCCGCGTGATTTCAACAGAACCAGCAGGTGAAACACGAGATCGGCACTTTCCGCGATGAGGTGATCGCGGTCATTCTCGACCGCGGCGATCACGGTCTCGACCGCTTCCTCGCCCAATTTCTTGGCGCAATGCTCCGCGCCCTTGTCGAGCAGCTTGCGGGTGTAGGACGCCTCACCGCCCGTTGCAGCGCGGGCGTCGATGGTGGCGGCCAGATCGTGGACCGTGAAACGCGACATCAACTCAACTCAAGCATGCACAGCGGCACCGCACGGGTGCCATCCCTTAGGTGGGGACTTAGCATTTTTGTGACAAGGAGTCCTCAACCACTCCGTTTGAGCGTGGTCTTTTCGGAAAACCGGTTTCCACTTTTCCGGACCACGCTCGCGCTAGGGATCGAGCCGCATCGGCAGGCCGGCGCGCACCATGTGATCCTTGGCCTGGCGGATGGTGAATTCCCCGAAGTGGAAGATCGACGCGGCCAGCACGCCGGTGGCGTGACCCTCGCGGACGCCGTCGACCAGGTGGTCGAGATTGCCGACACCACCGGACGCGATGACCGGTACGGGGACACTGTCCGCGATCGCCCGGGTCAGCGGCAGGTCAAAGCCCTGCCTGGTACCGTCCCGGTCCATCGAGGTCAGCAGGATTTCGCCGGCGCCGAGCGCGACGACCTCCTGGGCGTATTCGATGGCGTCGATCCCGGTGGCATTGCGTCCACCATGGGTGAAGATCTCCCAGCGGTCCGAGCCGCCGGCGCGCTTGACCCGCTTGGCGTCGATCGCGACCACGATGCATTGCTCGCCGTATTTCTCGGCCGCTTCCTTGACGAATTCGCGCCGGCTGACGGCCGCCGAATTGATCGAGACCTTGTCGGCGCCGGAGCGCAGCAGGGTCTTGATGTCGTCGACGGTGCGGACGCCGCCGCCCACGGTCAGCGGCATGAAGCAGGCTTCCGCGGTCCGCCGGACCACATCCAGCATGATGCCGCGGTTTTCATGGGTGGCGGTAATGTCGAGGAAGGTGAGCTCGTCGGCGCCGGCGGCGTCATAGGCGATCGCGGCTTCGACCGGATCGCCGGCGTCACGCAAATCGACGAAGTTGACGCCCTTGACCACGCGGCCGTCCTTGACGTCGAGGCAGGGGATCACGCGAACCTTGAACATGATCTCCTCCTACGCGCCGCGGATCAGCCGAAGGGCAGCGGCCGGATCGAGCCGTCCGTCATAGAGCGCACGGCCGACGATGGCGCCGGCGAGCTTTTTGGCGCGCGGCTCGAGCAGCGCCCTGACGTCGTCGATCGAGGCGAAGCCGCCGGAGGCGATCACCGGAATCGAGATACGGTCGGCAAGCGCAATGGTCGCGTCGAGGTTGAGGCCCTTGAGCAGGCCGTCGCGGGCGATGTCGGTGAAGATGATCGCGGCGACGCCGGCATCCTCGAAGCGCTGTGCGATCTCGAGCGCGGTCACATGCGAGGTCTCGGCCCAGCCTTCGACCGCGACCTTGCCGTCGCGCGCATCGAGGCCCACGGCCACGCGACCTGGGAATGTCTTCGCCGCGCCCTTCACCAGCTCGGGATCGCGCACCGCGGCGGTGCCGATGATGACGCGCGTGATGCCCTTGTCGAGCCAGGCCTCGATGGTCTTGAGGTCGCGGATGCCGCCGCCGAGCTGCACCGGCATGGTGACCGCCTTCAGCATCGCCTCGACCGCATGCGCATTCATCGGCTTGCCGGCGAAGGCACCGTCGAGATCGACGACGTGGAGATATTCGAAGCCCTGCGCGGCGAAGCTCGCCGCCTGCGCCGCCGGATCGAGATTGAACACGGTGGCGCGCGCCATGTCGCCCTGCTCGAGGCGCACGCACTGGCCGTTCTTCAGATCAATCGCTGGAAAGAGAATCACGGCTTCCACTTCAAGAAATTGGCGATCAAAGCGAGGCCGAAGCGCTGGCTCTTCTCGGGGTGAAACTGGGTGCCGATCGCGGTGTCCTTGCCGACGATCGCGGTCACCGGCCCGCCATAGTCGGCGCGCGCCAGCACGTCTGCCTCATTGGCGGCGTTGAGGTGATAGGAGTGCACGAAATAGGCGTGACGTCCCTTCGGCCCGAGCGGCAGCCGCTCCAGCACCGGATGCTCGCGCACCATGTCGAGCGTGTTCCAGCCCATATGCGGGACCTTCAGACTCTCGTCGCGCGGCTCGATCTTCTCGACATCGCCGCCGATCCAGTTGAAGCCCTCGGTGATCACGTGCTCCTTGCCGCGCGTCGCCATCAGCTGCATGCCGACGCAGATGCCGAAGAACGGCCGCGCCTTGACCCGCACCGCCTCGGTGAGCGCTTCCAGCATGCCGTCGACCGCGTCGACGCCGCGGCGGCAATCGGCGAAGGCGCCGACACCGGGCAGCACGATGCGATCGGCGCGATACACTGCGTCGGGATCGCGCGTCACCTTGATGGCTTGCGGATCCTCCATGCTGCGCGCGGCGCGCTCGAAGGCCTTGGCCGCCGAATGCAGATTGCCGGAGCCGTAATCGATGATTGCAACGGTCATCGCGATCCTCCTGGCTCCGGAAACAATCCGATGATGCCGCCTTGCGGCATCGACGGGGGTTTTGAGAATGACTGACCCGGAACGTCGCGGGTCGGCGGCGGCGCGCCGCGATCGACCGACCGCTGGTCGTTGACGGCGCCGCGATGCCGCGCGGTCCAGCGCGCGAAGAAACGGCGCTCGGCGGCCTCCACGTCGTCGCCCACGACGATGTCGATCTGGCGCCATTTGCGCCGCGACAGCGTCCAGCGTTGCAAGCTCGCCGCTTCGAGCCCAAGCAACACCATCAGCACCAGGTCGACGAAGAAGATCGCGCTGCGGCCGACGCCAAGCTTGGTCAGCGCGTAATCGATCACGAAAGTAAGAACGAGCCAGCCGATCAGCGCGAGCCAGAGCCGATGCCAGGCCAGCCAGATCACGCCCGCAATCGCGGCCCAGAAATGGAAGCCGTCGCGCACGAAGACGAACTTGTCGGCCGCCGCAAGATCGGCGCCGTTGGCCACGGGGGCATGCACTGTATAGACCGGCATCGAACGCTCCGCCGAGGATGGACTCTTATTTAATGCATGATCTTTCGGAAAACCGGCATCTACTCTTCCGGATCATGCTCCAGAGATCAGCCGCCGAGCTGACCCTTGGTCGAGGGCACTTCGCCCTGGGCACGCGGATCGATCGCAATTGCCGTCCGCAGCGCCCTCGCCAGACCCTTGAAACAGGATTCGGCGATATGATGGCTGTTCTCGCCATATAGGGTCTCGACGTGCAGAGTCACGCCGGCGTTCATCGCGAAGGCATTGAACCACTCGCGCACCAGCTCGGTGTCGAACTCACCGATCTTGTCGCGCGGGAATTCGGCCTTGAACACCAGCACGGGGCGGCCGGAAATGTCGATCACGACGCGCGACAGCGTCTCGTCCATCGGCATGTGGATCGAGGCGTAGCGGGTGATGCCGGCCATGTTGCCGAGCGCCTGCTTCACGGCCTGTCCGAGCGCGATCCCGACGTCTTCGGTGGTGTGGTGGTAATCGACATGGAGATCGCCATCCGCCTTCACCGTGATGTCGATGCGCGAATGCCGGGCCAGGAGGTCGAGCATATGGTCGAAGAAGCCGATCCCGGTCGAAACCGTGGATACGCCTGCTCCGTCGAGGTTGACCGTCACCTCGATGTCGGTCTCCTTGGTCTTGCGCTTGATGGTTGCGGTGCGCATGAAGATTGAGCTTTCCCGTGCCGAAAACGCCGGTCTTTTAACAGGCTGATGTCACCTTCGCTACTGCGGGATGACCTCGAAACGCCCCAACTTGGGGCCATGGTGACCGGAATTCGTTGTCGATTTAGTTCTGACGCGTTTTCTTCACGCGAACCGGTACCCACTTCGCTCGAAAACGCTCCGAAATCCCCCGATTGTAACCCCCTGCCCGACCGCCTAAATCAGCCCGGAAGAGAGGTAACCTATGCAAGCATCCCCAAATGAGCTGCCGGTCTGGCATGGCACCACGATCTGCACGGTCCGCAAGGGCGGCAAGGTGGTGATCGGCGGCGACGGGCAGGTCTCGATCGGCCAGACCGTGATCAAGGCCAATGCCAGGAAGGTCCGCCGGATCGGCAAGGGCGACGTGATCGGCGGCTTTGCCGGCGCCACCGCCGACGCCTTCACCCTGTTCGAGCGGCTGGAAAGCAAGCTGGAGCAATATCCGGGGCAACTGACCCGGGCGGCCGTCGAGCTCGCCAAGGACTGGCGGACCGACCGCTACCTGCGCCGGCTGGAGGCCATGATGATCGTGGCCGACAAGGACGTTTCCCTGGTGCTGACCGGCACCGGCGACGTGCTGGAGCCCGAATCCGGGGTCATGGCGATCGGTTCCGGCGGCAATTACGCCCTCGCCGCAGCCCGTGCGCTGGTCGATACCGACAAGGACGCCGAGACCATTGTCCGCCGCGCGCTGGATATCGCCGCCGATATCTGCGTCTACACCAACCGGAACGTGACGATCGAGACGATCGGCGGCTGAGCATGGCCCGCCCCTATCATTTCCGCCCGATGACGCCGGCCGACCTGCCGCGGATCAAGCAGTGGCTGGCGTTGCCGCATGTCCGGGAATGGTGGGGCGATCCGGCCGAGCAATATGCGCTGGTCAGCGGCGACCTCGACGAGCCGGCCATGGACCAGTTCATCGTCGCGGCCGATGCGTCCGATTTGGGCTACATCCAGTGCTACGACCTGACGGCGTGGAATTCCGGCTTCGGGCTCCAGCCCGAGGGCACGCGCGGGATCGATCTCTTTATCGGCGAGCCCAACATGATGGCCGGTGGCCACGGCTCGGCGCTGATCCGCGCCTTTGTCGACGACCGGCTGGCACAAGGCGCGCCACGCATCGTCACCGATCCCGATCCGGCCAATGCGCGCGCGATCCGCGCCTATGAGAAGGCGGGTTTTCAGAGGATGGGCATGGTCGATACGCCGGACGGGCCGGCGCTGCTGATGGCGCGCGACGCATGACGATCGCGCACAAGCCTGTCACCGGCGTTTCAGCGTGGCATTGGCTGGCGATCGCGGCAGCGCTGCTCGTGCTGCAGGCGGCGCTGCTTTATGCGATGGGCCGTTTGCCGATCTGTGCCTGCGGCTATGTCAAGCTCTGGCATGGTACGGTTCAGAGCTCGGAGAACTCGCAGCACATCGCCGATTGGTACACGCTGTCGCATGTGCTGCATGGCCTGCTGTTCTATGGCCTGACCTTCCTCCTGCTGCCGCGGCTCGCCTGGCCCGGGCGGCTGATTGTCGCGATGCTGATCGAAGGCAGCTGGGAGCTCGTCGAAAACTCCAACTGGATCATCGAGCGCTACCGCGCCGGCACGATCTCTCTCGACTATTACGGCGACACGATTGTCAATTCGGTGTCGGACACGCTCGCGATGGTTATCGGCTTCCTGTTGGCGCGCAAGCTGCCGATCGCCGCGACCGTCGCGCTCGGCGTTTTGTTCGAAACCGTGTTGCTGCTTCACATTCGCGACAATCTGACACTGAACATCATCATGCTGATCCACCCGTTCGAGGCGATCCGGCAGTGGCAGGCTGGGCCGCCGATCCTTTAGGGGATCATGCCTTGGAGGACTGCCGCTTGCCGAGACCGCGATTCCAACCTAGCTAGAGCCAATGACTCACTTCTCTCCCCGTGAAATCGTTTCTGAACTCGACCGCTTCATCGTCGGCCAGACCGACGCCAAGCGCGCCGTCTCGATCGCGCTGCGCAACCGCTGGCGGCGGCTGCAGCTCGCCGGTTCCCTGCGCGAGGAGGTTCTGCCCAAGAACATCCTGATGATCGGGCCGACCGGCGTCGGCAAGACCGAGATCGCGCGGCGGCTGGCCAAGCTCGCCGGCGCGCCGTTCCTCAAGGTCGAGGCCACCAAGTTCACCGAGGTCGGCTATGTCGGCCGCGACGTCGAGCAGATCGTCCGCGACCTCGTCGAGGTCGCGATCGCGCAGACCCGCGAGCGCAAGCGCAAGGACGTTCAGGCCCGCGCCCAGCTTGCCGCCGAGGAACGCGTGCTGGACGCGCTGGTCGGCCCGGGATCGAGCCCGGCGACGCGCGAGTCGTTCCGCAAGAAGCTGCGCGCCGGCGAGCTCAACGACAAGGAGATCGAGATCGAGACGCAGTCGGGCGGCAGCGGCATGCCGATGTTCGAAATCCCCGGCATGCCCGGCGCCCAGATGGGCGCGATCTCGCTCGGCGACATCTTCGGCAAGATGGGCGGACGCAGCAAGACGCGCCGCCTGACGGTGGAGGGCTCGCACGAAATCCTCGTCAACGAGGAATCCGACAAGCTGCTCGACACCGATCAGCTGGTGCAGGAGGCGATCAACGCGGTCGAGAACAACGGCATCGTGTTCCTCGACGAGATCGACAAGATCTGCGTGCGCGAGAACCGCGCCGGCGGCGACGTCTCCCGCGAGGGCGTGCAGCGCGACCTGCTGCCGCTGATCGAGGGCACCACGGTTTCGACCAAGCACGGCGCCGTCAAGACCGACCACATCCTGTTCATCGCCTCGGGCGCGTTCCACATCGCCAAGCCGTCGGACCTTTTGCCGGAGCTGCAGGGCCGCCTGCCGATCCGCGTCGAGCTGCAGGCGTTGACCCGCGACGACATGCGCCGGATCCTGACCGAGCCGGAGGCGTCGCTGATCAAGCAATATGTCGCGCTGATGAAGACCGAGGGCGTCACGCTCGACATCACCGACAACGCCATCGACGCGCTGGCCGATGTCGCCGTGGCGGTGAATTCCACGGTCGAGAACATCGGCGCAAGGCGGCTGCAGACCGTGATGGAGCGGGTGCTGGACGAGATCTCCTTCACCGCGCCCGATCGCCACGGCGAGACCATCCAGGTCGACGCCGACTACGTCACCAAGCATGTCGGCGACCTCGCCAAGAACGCCGATCTGAGCCGGTTTATTTTGTAGGCGGCCACCGTAGTCGTCCCGGCGAAAGCCGGGACCCATAACCCCGACAGTCCGCGGTGACAAAGACTCGGGCCGACATTCCTTCTAGAACTGCCTTCGGTGGTTATGGGTCCCGGGTCGCGCTTCGCTTGCCCGGGACGACGAGAGTGGGCGATCGATGAATCTGCGGGTGTGGCAAAACCCCTGGCACCTGATGCTGGCCGTCAATGCGGCCGTGCTGGTCGGCGTGTTCCTGCACAAGATCGCGCTGCCGCCCTTCGTTCCCTACATCCACTTGCTCGTCGACTATCATTACGGCTTCACCAAGCGCGCGCTGGTCGGGGCGATCGTGTCGCTGTTCACCGACAAGGTGCCCGTATGGCTGGTGTTCGCGCTGGCCGGCGCGATCTGGCTGCTGACGCTCGGACTGTTCATCAAACTGTTCCGCCGCACATTCGGCTTCAACGACGCGCATTGGCCGTTGTTTGTCTTCATCGCGGGCTCGCCGTTCTTCCTGAAGAACTTCATGCACACGCTCGGCCATTTCGACATCTATGGCTGTGCGCTGACGATCGTGCTGCTGCTGATCCCGGCGCGCTCAGTGGTGTATGTGCTGATTGCCGCGCTGTTCTCGATCCTGCTGATCCTGGTCCATCATATCTTCGTCCTGATGTATGTGCCGACCATCGCGGCGATCGTGGTGCTGCGCTTTTACCTGGTGCAACGCGTGACGCCACGCAGCGCCGCAATCGGCATCGCGGCGCTTGCAGGCGTCGGCATCCTGTTCCTTGTCGCGCAGTTCGCCGGCACGGTCGACGTGCCCTATGACGAATTCATCCGTCATCTGCAGAGCCGGATGGCCGATCCGTCACGCACCGACCTGCTTCAGTTCGGCTACATCTGGTACCAGCCGCTGTCGAAGGAGTTCGCCGACACCTGGGCGCGCATGCCCTCGAACATCCTGGGGGTTCCGGTGTTTGCGCTGCTGATCTGGCTGCACACGCCGCTGTGGCGCTATTTCGCGCGGCTGATCGGCGCGCTCGCGAGCGACCTGCATCGCCGGATCGTGCTCGGCGCGCTCGTTGTGATCAGCGCCGGCTATTTCGTGATGTTCGTGACCGTGTTCGACTATTCGCGCTGGATCTCGAACTGGGCGGTCTGCATGTTCCTGATGCTGCATGCCACCAGGATGCTGCCGGCGTCGAAGGATGTGCCGGTGATCCCGTCAGACGATAGCAAGACCACAATCCTCGGCTGGATCGTGACGCTGATCCCGCGCGTCGGGATCGTCAGGCCGTTCTAACGTTTTCGTTGATCATGCTCAGCGCGCGCGCCGGACACGCACGTAAAGCGCGCCCTCGCCGCCATGGCCGATATGCGCTTCCTCGAAGCCGACGACCAGCGAGCGGAATTCCGGCAGGCTGAGCCATTCCGGAACCTGGCGGCGCAGCACGCCGCGTTCGGAATCGAGACCGCCGACCTTGCCCTTGCCGGTGATGACGAGCACGAAAGTGAGCCCGTCGCTGTGCGCGCGCTGCAGGAAGGTGAACAGCATGCGATGCGCGCGCATCTGCGTCATGCCGTGCAGATCGAGCCGCGCATCGATCTCCTGCCGGCCGCGCGAGAGCTTTGCACGTTCGCGGCGGCCGATCGGCGCCAGCGGCGGCACGTGCGGGCGTTGCGCCGGCGCAGCCTTGACCGTTGTCGCCGGCTTGACCGGGATGGATTTGGCCGCGCCGTGATGGACGGCCGGATCAGACGCGACGGCGTGGGCCTTCGCGGCCGCGGGCCGCTTGCGCAGCGGCTTGACCTGCTTTGCCACGCTCTCCCAGAGCGCACGCTCCTCTTCGCTCAGCGCGCGCTTGCGCCGCGGCGGAGCGGACAGATCGGGGATCGGCGCGGGTCGTTTCATTGATCGCGGTGATGGCGATAGCGCCGGAAGCGCCGCTTCTCCGGTTGCGGAATATCGGGCCGGGCGACCGGCAACGGCACCGGTTCTGCCACAGGCGCGGCCTGCGCGACAGGGGTCGTTGCCGCCGGCGCTGCGGGCGCGACATCCTTCGCGGCCGGGTTCTTGGCGGCGCTGGTACCTGAGTCTTTCGCCGCGCTTCTAGCGATACCAGCGGTCGGCGCATCCGCAGCCTTCGCCGCCGGCTTGTCCTTCGGCGGCTCGGTCTGCGGAAACAGCTTTGCGATCTTGGCCGAGGGCCGCTCATCCGGAACAGGCAGCTTGTGGCCGCGCGCGACGGGGTCGAGACCCCTCGGCACCAGCATGACGAACTGCATGTTGTGCCGCAGCCGGCCCGAGACCTTTCCGGCCTCCGCACCGGCGCCGAAATAAAGATCGGCGCGCGCCGGCCCGACGATCGCCGATCCGGTGTCCTGCGCGATCATCAGCCGGTGGAACGGCGTCTTCGACTGCTCGGATTCGATCGGCAGCTCGCCGGCGATGAAGAACGGCGTGCCGTAGACATGCAGCGCCTTGTCGACCGCGATCGAGCGGCCCGGCGTCAGCGGCACGCCCTGCGCGCCGACGGCCTCGTCCTTGTCGGACAGCGGGACCTCGCGGAAGAAGACGTAGGAGCGGTTCTGCCGCCGCAGGTCGTTGGCGCCGTCGGGGTTCTGCTCCATCCACTCCCTGATCTTCTGCATCGACATCTGATCCTTCGGGATGATGCCGCGGTCGATCAGGACGCGTCCGACCGGCGTATAGGGATAACCATTATGCGCATCGTAATTGATGCGCAGCGTGGTGCCGTCCTCGAGCTTGATCCGCGCCGAGCCCTGGATCTGCGCGAACAGGAGATCGGTCTGGCTCTTCAGCCAGCAGATCTCGAGCCCGCGGCCGGCGATCGCGCCGTCCTCGATCTGGCCGCGGTCGTAATAGGGCACGAGCTTGCGCCGGCCGATCTTGCGATACACCGCGCCGCCATTGGGCAGGCCGACCGAATTCTGCGTCTTGCCGCGCACGAACAGGTTGGACGGGCGTCGATAGACCGGCACGTTGTAGACGTCGGTCTGGGTCCGCGATCCATCGAGCACCGGCTCGTAGTAACCGGTGACGAAGCCGGCGTCCTCGCCGAGCCGCGAGATGCGCAGCGGCACGAAGTTCTGCTCGAAGAAGTCCTTCGCCCTAACGCCGTCGCTCAGCGCGAGCCCCTTGGCGATCCGGCAGGGATCGCGCAGCGAGCTCCCGAGCGCTTTCGAATCCGCGGGCGCCCCCTGCTGGGCCGCGATCGGCTTGCAGCTGGTGCGAAACGCCTGGTAAGCCGCGAGATGATCGTCGGCGCTCCAGCCGGCGACGTTGGACCAGGCGAGCGGCTCATACTGGCTGCCGCTGACCTGCAGCGGCATTTCCAGATTGGGATAGGGGATCGGGTGGCTATGCTCGTGCCGCGGCGGAGGGTGCCGGCTTGATCGGTAGCGCGCGGCGATCGCTGCGGTGGAGCACAGCACCGCAAGCGCGCAGCACGCGACCGCGAGCCGCCCGTAGCTGAGATGCTTAGTGAGCGCTTCCAGTGCCAACCAGCTTCCAATTCGGATCGCGGGAAGTCGAGTCGCGGGCGAATGTCCAGATATCGGTGATGTCGGCGACCTTGTCCGGGCTGCCGTCGACGATGGTGCCGGCCTTGTCGCGCGTGACCGAGATCATCTGCGACACGAAGCGGACGGTGAGCTGGGTCGAGCGGTCGCGCGCCTCCGCGCTGACGATCTCGGCCTTGTCGATCGAGACGAACCGCGTCTCGGTCTTCTGCTCGTGCTTCTCGCGGTCCTTGATCGCGGCCTCGAAGCTTTCATAGACCTCGGTCGACAGCAGATCGCGCAGCGCGCGGCGATCGCCATTGGCGAAGGCCAGCACGATCATTTCATAGGCCGAGCGGGCGCCTGAGAGGAAATGCCGCGGATCGAACGAGGAATCCTGGGCGGCCACCGCGTCGAGACCCTGCGCCAGTGGGGTGCCGGGCTCGGCGATGCCCTTCCAGTGTTCCGTCGGTTCGACCGGCTCGGCGGGCGCGGCCGAGGCCGGCTGGTCGATCACCGATCCCGGGATCGGAACGACGTTGTTATCCTGACCGCGCTGCACGACGTTGGGCGCGGCGCGATCATAAGGCGGCCGCTCGCTTCCCGTGCGCTGTCCGAGAACGCTGCGCAGGCGCAGGAAGATAAACACGGCCAGCGCCAGGAAGATGATGGTGTAGATATCCACGTCGAATTCGCTTTCTGGTCTCTGCCGGCAACGGGCCGGCCGTCAAAGCGTTCCCGGTCGGGAACAGCAGAGATTACATCACCGATAGAGTCCGCAGATGTAGGCACGAAACTATGCCCGGCCAATGGCGCTTTTTGGCACGGGCAAGTGTAGCGCGTTTTGACCCCCGGGGGAAACCGTTCCTTTTCAGGAAATCGCGTATCTTCAATAATTTAGGAAGCTGTTAAGAGATTGGACAGGCTCACGCGCGCCGCCCTTTGCCGGGAGAACTTGCCGCGGACCCGCCGGAACGCGCCCGTTCGTCGTCCTTGTGGACCGAGCCGGGCCTATGATAGCCACTCGCCCGGCATCGGCATTCTCAACACCTTAACGCGTGCCGTCGGACATTCTGTCCATCGAGCGCTGCTCCAGGAGACATTTTCATGACCAATGGCAACGGCGCCCCCGTCGAACAACAGCCCGCTCCCCAGCTCAATGTGTTGGCGCAGTACACCAAGGACCTGTCGTTCGAAAACCCGAATGCGCCGGCCTCGCTCGGCCAGCAGCAACAGCAGCCGGCGATCAACATCCAGATCAACGTCTCCGCCAACAACCTGTCGGAGAACGAGTACGAGGTGATCCTCTCGATCGAGGGCAAGGCCGAGACCGCAGGCAAGGTGATGTTCAGCTTCGACCTCGCCTATGCCGGCGTCTTCCGGATCGTGAATGTGCCGAAGGAGAACCTGCACCCGCTGGTCATGATCGAGTGCCCGCGGCTGCTGTTCCCGTTCGCACGCGAGATCGTCGCGACCGCGGTCCGCGACGGCGGCTTCCCGCCTTTGTTGCTCGACCCCGTCGATTTCCTCGGTCTCTACCGCCAGAACATGGAGCGGCAGGCGGCCGCCCAGGCTGCTCCCGGCGTCAAGCCGAGCTGAGTTCTAAACTCGAGAAAATGTAACACGCGCGGAAGTGTGATCCGTCATCCTGAGGAGCCCGCGCTTGCAGGCGTCTCGAAGGATCGACGGCCGCCAGCCGGGCCGTGCATCCTTCGAGGCTCGCAAGAGCTCGCACCTGCAGCGACAAAGGCGAAGCCTTTGCGCGGGGATGACGGAACTGCGCCCCGACCTGTCTTGAATCAAGCCGCCGGTGCTGCGGCAGGCGCTGGCGGCGGCAGGTAATCGTTCCAGATCGGCTTGTCGCCGAGCGTGGCGATGAAGGCCCGGTGGGCCTCTCGATCGGCGTCACTGACCCGCGCGAGTAGCGGGGTCTCGCGCTGCCGCCGCGGCGTATCACCACTATGGCCGCCCGCGCGCGCATCCGACGTTTCCGACGCCAGGATCAGCTGCGACTGCCGCGCTCCGATCAGATCGATATAGACCTCGGCCAGCAGCTCGGCGTCGAGCAAGGCGCCGTGCTTGGTGCGGCGGGAATTGTCGATCTGATATCGCGAGCAGAGATCGTCGAGCCGGTTCGACACGCCGGGATGCTTGCGCCGTGCCAGCAGCAGCGTATCGACCAGCTGGTCCTTCGGGATCGCCTTCCGCTTGATGCGGTCGAGCTCGGCGTTGATGAAGCTGATGTCGAACGACGCGTTGTGGATCACCAGCGGCGTATCGCCGATGAAGGCCAGGAACTCGTCGACCACCTCGTTGAACAGCGGCTTGGAGGCCAGGAACTCGGTCGACAGCCCATGCACGGCGAACGCTTCGGCCGGCATGTCGCGCTCGGGATTGATGTAGACGTGGTAGGTCTGTCCGGTCGGCATGCGGTTGAAGATCTCGACGCAGCCGATCTCCACCAGCCGGTCGCCGCGCAGCGGATCGAGGCCAGTGGTTTCGGTATCGAGAACGATTTCGCGCATGACGTGAATGAATCCGAAAAGGCGGGCGAATCAGGCGCGCCGCTTCGGCATCTTAACGACCTCAGCCAGAATGTCGCGGATACGCGCCCGCACCGGATCGAGTCCGTGCGAGGTATCCACTATGAAATCCGCGCGCTTGCGCTTCTCGGCGTCCGGCATCTGCTTGGCGATGATGGCGTCGAGCTTGGCCGCATCCATCGTGCCGCGGGCGAGCACCCGCTCGCGTTGCAGTTCCGGCGAGGTGGTGACGACAACGACGGCATCGACACGCTTCTCGCCGCCGGTCTCGAACAATAGCGGCACGTCGACAACGACGATCGGGTTACCTGCGGCTTCCGCATCGGCGAAGAATTTCTGGCGCGACGCGCCGAGCATCGGATGCACGATCTGCTCGAGCTGCTTCATCGCAGCAGGATCGTGCACCACGCGCGCCGACAGTTTCGTGCGATCGACCTTGCCGCCGGCAGTGGTGCCGGGAAAGGCGGCCTCGATCGCCGGCGCGGCTTCGCCTTCATAGAGCTGATGCACGGCCGCATCGGCGTCGTACACCGGCACGCCGGCCTCCATGAACAGTTTGGCCGTGGTGGATTTCCCCATCCCGATCGAGCCGGTCAGTCCCAGAATCAGCATCGCATCAACATCGGTTCAGCATCTCTCTCGTCGCCACGCCTCCGCGCCTCACACCGCGAGCAGCTTCTCGCCGCGCAGGAACGCCAGCAACGACAATAGCGGCAGGCCGAGGATGGTGAAATGGTCACCTTCGATCCGCTCGAACAGATACACGCCGAGGCCCTCGAGCTGGTAGGCACCGACGCTGGTCGTCACCGCCTCCCCGGCATGATCGAGATAGCTCTCGATCTCGCCGGCAGCGAGCCGCCGCATGGTCATGCGGGCCACGCTCACATCGCCGAACAGGACCTTTCCATCGCGTGCCACCGAGACGGCGGAATGCAGCTCATGGGTCTGTCCGGCGAGCAGGCTAAGTTGCTCGGCAGCCTGCGTGCGGCCGGCGGGCTTGCTGAACATCCGTTGCCCCAGCGCCAGCGTCTGGTCGGCGCCGACGACATATTGACCGGGCCTCTGCCCGGACACGAACAACGCCTTCTCGCGCGCGAGGAGCAACGCGATCTCGCCCGGCGCCGCAAGGCCGGAATTCTTCTGCACCGCGCGTTCGTCGATGTCGGCCGGCAGCGCCTCGAAATCGAGGCCGGCATTTTCAAGCAGCATCTTTCGCGCGCGGCTCTGCGACGCGAGGATCAGCTTCTGTGGGCCGCGCCAGATGCTCATGACGTGAGAATCATTCCGACGGCCGCGCGCGCTGGCGGTCGTTATGGAGCTTCATGATCGCCGCAGCCGTTTCCTCGATCGAACGCCGCGTCACGTCGAGCAGCGCCCAGTTGAATTTCGCGCTGAGGCGCCGGGCAAAGGCGACCTCGTCGGCTACCGACTGCTTGTCGATGTAGGTGTCGTTGTCGCGGTCGCCCATCGTGAGCAGGCGGTTCTGCCGGACCTGGATCAGGCGCTCGGGCGTCGCATGCAGGCTGACCACCAGCGGCTTCTTCAAGGTCTCGAGCTGGTGCGGCAGCGGAATGCCCGGCACCAGCGGCACATTCGCCGTTCGGATGCCGCGGTTGGCGAGATAGATCGAGGTCGGTGTCTTCGAGGTGCGGGATACCCCGACCAACACGACATCGGCCTCCTCGAGGCCTTCGACATGCTGACCATCGTCATGCATCATCGTGTAGTTCAGCGCATCGATGCGGCGGAAATATTCCGCGTTCAGCACGTGCTGCGCGCCGACGCGCCCGGTCGTCGCGGCACCCAGATACGCCTCGAACAACTGCATCACAGGCCCGATGATCGACAGGCTCGGAACGTTGATCTCCTTGCACTTGCCCTCGAGCCGGCCGACCAGATCCTTTTCCAGCAGCGTGAACAGGACGATGCCGGGCGACTCCTCGATCTCGTCGAGCACGCGATCAAGCTGCTTCTGGCTGCGCACCAGGGGATAGACATGCTCGACCGCGGTCACGTTGGCGTATTGCGCGGCGACCGCGCGCGCCACGGTAATCAGCGTCTCGCCGGTCGAGTCCGACACCAGATGCAGGTGAAAATAATTGGAAGTCGTCGGCACCAGAGCCCCTGTCTAACCTGTGAATCCCTGTGGAGGTCGAGGAGAAGAATCCGGGTCCGACGCCCGGGCTCTGTATATCTCGTCCCTTTCTTCACAGCACCCCGCAATAGGATAAGTCGACGTCACAGGCAGGATGATAGTGAACCCGTGTGGATTTGTCTCTTCATAAGCTGGCCACAGACGCGCGCAACCAATTGAGTCCTGCGAGAGATTCCGGATATCCGCTGCCGTCGAGCGGAATGTTGAGGGATGTGAACAAGACCGCAAGAACCGCTGGACCGGATTGCATGAGTCAAATTCACTGCCATTAAGACTCAAACCTTAGATTCTAAAATTAATTAGGTTTAGGAGAGCCGTGTGTGCGGATATGTATCCGTCCCTCGCTGGCGAAGCCTTGCGCGCAACGCTGAGCCCTCCCGAACTGTTCCCCCTGAAAGGCATCACTGCGATGTTCGACTGGATCAACGCCCTGCCGATCTATGCCTGGGTCAAGGCCCTGCACATCGTCGCCGTGATCTCGTGGATGGCCGGCATGCTCTATCTGCCGCGGCTGTTCGTCTATCATTGCGAGGCCGAGGTCGGCTCCAAACAGTCCGAGACCTTCAAGGTCATGGAGCGGCGGCTTTTGAAGGGGATCATCAACCCCGCGATGATCGTGACCTGGCTGGCCGGGCTTTTCCTGGTCTGGGCCGGACACTGGTACCTATCTGGCTGGTTTCACGTCAAATTTGCGCTGGTGCTCGCCATGTCGGGTATCCACGGCTTTTTGTCCCGCTGCGTGAAGGATTTCGCCGCCGACCGGAATCAGCGTAGCCAGAAATTCTATCGTATTATCAACGAGGTGCCGACGGTTCTGATGATCCTGATCGTGATCATGGTGGTGGTGAAGCCGTTCTAGACATCACGATGCTCAAGACGCATGCTTCAGTCCTTCTTGCGAAGGACGAATCGATTTTCTATATAGGATTTATCCCACCCCACGCAGGCGGATGTGGTCGCGTTCCGGTTCTTTTCGGACCGGCGCCGCATCAGGTTTGAAAGCCCAAACGGCACTTTCCTGGCTGAGACCTGCGGACCTTCCTTTGGCGTCCGCTTTTTCCAAAGCCACCTCGCACCCCTTCCCTACTTACTTCCTCACAGGACGACCCCAATGCGGGAAATCAAACTCCAGGACCTCAAATCGAAAACGCCGGCCGAGCTCGTCTCGTTTGCGGAAGAGAATGGGGTCGAGAATGCCAGCACCATGCGCAAGCAGGAGCTGATGTTCGCAATTCTCAAAAACCTCGCCGCCGCCGAGACCGACATTGTCGGCGAGGGCGTCGTGGAGGTGCTGTCCGACGGCTTCGGCTTCCTTCGTTCGCCCGACGCGAACTACCTGCCCGGCCCCGACGACATCTACGTTTCGCCCTCGCAAATCCGCCGCTTCGGCCTGCGCACCGGCGACACCATCGAAGGACACATCCGCAGCCCGAAGGAAGGCGAACGCTACTTCGCGCTGCTGAAGGTCAATACGCTCAATTTCGAGGATCCCGAGAAGGCCAAGCACAAGGTCAATTTCGACAACCTCACGCCGCTGTTTCCCAATCAGCGTTTCCGCATGGAGCTTGAGGATTCCACCAAGAAGGACCTTTCCGCCCGCGTGATCGATATCGTCGCGCCGATCGGCAAGGGACAGCGCGCGCTGATCGTGGCGCCGCCGCGCACCGGCAAGACGGTGCTGATGCAGAACATCGCGCACTCCATCACCGCCAATCATCCCGACTGCTATCTGATCGTGCTTCTGATCGACGAGCGTCCGGAAGAAGTCACGGACATGCAGCGCTCGGTGAAGGGCGAGGTGGTGTCGTCGACCTTCGACGAGCCCGCGGTACGTCACGTCCAGGTCGCCGAGATGGTGATCGAGAAGGCCAAGCGTCTCGTCGAGCACGGCCGCGATGTCGTGATCCTGCTCGATTCGATCACGCGCCTCGGCCGCGCCTACAACACCGTCGTGCCGTCATCCGGCAAGGTGCTGACCGGCGGTGTCGACGCCAACGCGTTGCAGCGGCCGAAGCGCTTCTTCGGTGCCGCGCGCAACATCGAGGAGGGCGGTTCGCTGACTATCATCGCGACCGCGCTGGTCGATACCGGCAGCCGCATGGACGAAGTCATCTTCGAAGAGTTCAAGGGCACCGGTAACTCCGAACTGATCCTTGACCGTAAGGTTTCGGACAAGCGGACCTTCCCGGCGATCGATATTGCCCGTTCAGGCACCCGCAAGGAGGAGCTGATCACCGATCCGCAGGTGCTCAAGAAGATGTACGTCCTGCGCCGCATCCTCAATCCGATGGGCACCATGGACGCCATCGACTTCCTGCTCGACAAGCTCCGCAACACGAAGAGCAACTCGGAATTCTTCGATTCCATGAACACCTGAGGCCGCGGCCGAAAAGAATAGGGCGCTCCGCACAAACGGGGCGCCTTTTTTCATGCTGCGGATTTGCTGCACCGAAGTGCAGCATAAATGGAGCCGCTCTCCGCGCTGGGTTTCTATTTAACTGTCTGACTTTATTTATATTTCCATCGTAGCTTTGTGATCTAGCTGGCGACACCGCAGCATAATTGCTGCGCGGCTGTTGCAGTGAAATTGGACTATGCTGCAGTGCAGTATAGTCCGGTAGGGCGTGCGAAATCGAAGCGGCATTGCCTTTGCCGATTTTGCTGGAAGAAATAAGCGATGCATCCACGCGACCAGACCATCTTTGCGTTATCCTCGGGGCGGCCGCCGAGTGCGATCGCCATCATCAGGCTGTCTGGTCCAATGGCCGAGTCGGTCATTGCAGGACTGGCGGGCAAGACGCCGATGCCGCGGCTGGCGACCCGCGCGCTGCTCCACGATTCGAGCCATCAACCGATCGATGACGCGGTGGTGCTGTGGTTTCCAGGCCCGGCGAGTGCGACCGGCGAAGACGTCGCCGAATTTTATGTCCATGGCGGACGCGCGGTGTTGTCGGCGATGTTCGATGCGATCGCGGCATTCGACAACGTGCGGCCGGCCGAGCCCGGTGAATTCACCCGGCGGGCCTTCGAGAATGGCAAGCTCGACCTGACCGAGGCCGAGGGCCTGGACGACCTGATCCACGCCGACACTGACCGTCAGAGGCGTCAGGCATTGCGCCAGCTGAAGGGGCTGCTCGGCGACCGCGCGCGCGACTGGCGCGAGCGGATCATTGCGGCGTCGGCGCTGATCGAGGCCGGCATCGATTTCTCCGATGAAGGCGATGTGCCGGCCGAGCTGATCGCACCGGCGCTCGAGAAGGTCCGCGCGCTGCATGATGAGATCAAGCAGGTCCTTGCAGGGCAGGGGCAAAGCGAGCGGCTGCGCGACGGCCTGGTGGTCGCGATCGCGGGTCCGCCGAATGTCGGCAAATCGACCCTGATCAATCAGCTCGCCAAGCGCGAGGTCGCGATCGTCTCGCCGTATGCCGGCACGACCCGCGATGTGATCGAGGTGCAGCTCGATCTCGATGGCTATCCAGTGACGGTCATCGACACCGCCGGGATTCGCGAGACCGATGACCCGGTCGAGCAGGAGGGTGTCCGCCGCGCCCGCGCCCGCGCCGCGGAAGCAGACCTGGTGCTGTGGCTGGCCGACAGTGGCGATGCAAAGGCGGGACATGGCGGCGTGACCCCGACCTGGCTGGTGCGGAACAAGATCGACCTGGTCAGGACCACGGCGGGCGAGGGCGGCAGTTTCCCCGAATTCAGGATCTCGGCTGCTCGTGGCGATGGGTTGTCGGAACTCATCGCCGCGCTGGTCGGGTTCGCTCAGGACTATTTTGGGACCAGCGAAGGCGGCTTGATCAGCCGGACGCGGCAGCGCGGTTTGCTGCAGGAGACTATCGAATCTCTCCAGCGCAGCATCGACGTGGTCGGGCAGGGCGAAGAGCTGGCGGCGGAGGAACTCCGCCGGGCCGCCTACTCACTCGGTCGTCTGCTCGGCCGGGTGGACGTTGAAGACATTCTGGACGCCATCTTCCGCGAATTCTGCGTCGGGAAGTAGCGCCCGCCCATCTGTTTCACGTGAAACATGGTTTCGATCTGGTTAAGGAACCCTCGTCCTGTTTCACGTGAAACAGCTCCGTCTATCATTGCGAGCGGCGCGGACCAGTCCATATTTGCCTCGGGCTTCGGTCTCAGAGCGGCGATCCCAACTTCGTTCTTCCGGCTTTCATGACTCCACGATAGAAGTCCCGCCATGATTTCCAGGGCAGACTCATTTGACGTCATCGTCATCGGCGGCGGCCATGCCGGCTGCGAAGCCGCGAGCGCTGCTGCCCGGATGGGCGCAAAGACCGCCCTGGTGACGCATCGTTTCGCGACCATTGGCGCGATGTCCTGCAATCCCGCCATCGGCGGGCTCGGCAAAGGCCATCTGGTCCGCGAAGTCGACGCGCTTGACGGTCTGATGGGCCGCGTGGCCGATGCCGGCGGCATCCAGTTTCGCATGCTCAATCGCCGGAAGGGTCCGGCGGTCCGTGGCCCCCGGGCCCAGGCCGACCGCAAGCTTTATGCCGCAGCGATGCAGGCGGCGATCACGGAGACCGCGAACCTCAGCGTCATCGAAGGCGAGGCGGATGAATTGGTCGTTTTCGACGGCCGCGTGACCGGCATTTGCCTGGGCGATGGCCGCCGGCTGTCGGCGGGGGCGGTTGTCATCACGACCGGCACCTTCTTGCGTGGTCTGATCCATCTCGGGGAGAAGAATTGGCCGGCGGGCCGGGTCGGCGAGGCGCCGGCCATGGGCCTGTCGGCTTCCTTCGAACGGGCAGGGTTTGTGCTCGGCCGGCTCAAGACCGGGACGCCGCCGCGCCTCGACGGCACCACGATCGACTGGTCCGCGGTCGAAATGCAGCCCGGAGACGAGCCTCCGGAGCCGTTTTCGGTGATGACTGACCGGATTACGACCCCACAGATCCAGTGCGGCATCACCCGGACGACGCCCGCGACCCATGAGGTGATCCGGGCCAATGTGCATCGCTCGCCGATGTATTCCGGTCAGATCAAGAGCTCCGGACCGCGCTATTGCCCCTCGATCGAGGACAAGATCGTCCGCTTCGGCGACCGCGACGGCCATCAGATCTTCCTGGAGCCGGAAGGGCTCGACGACACCACGGTCTATCCGAACGGCATCTCGACCTCGCTGCCGGAAGAGGTCCAGCTCGCGATCCTCGCCAGCATCCCCGGTCTCGAGCGGGTGAAGATGGTCCGGCCGGGCTACGCGATCGAATACGACCACGTCGACCCGCGCGAGCTCGATCCGACCCTGCAGACCAAGCGTCTGCGCGGACTTTTCCTGGCCGGCCAGATCAATGGCACCACGGGCTATGAGGAGGCGGCGGGGCAGGGCGTTGTTGCCGGGCTCAATGCCGCTCTCGCTGCCGGCAGTGCCGATCCGATCGTGTTCGACCGCGCCGACGGCTATCTCGGCGTAATGATCGACGATCTCGTGACCCGCGGGATCACCGAGCCGTACCGCATGTTCACCTCGCGCGCCGAATACCGGCTGACGCTGCGAGCCGACAATGCCGACCAGCGCCTGACCGACAAGGGCATTGCGCTCGGATGCGTCGGAACGGCGCGGGCCGAGCGCCATCGGACCAAGATGGCGGCACTCGACGCTGCGAAGACGCTGGCGAAGTCGCTTGCGGTCACACCGAATGAGGCCGCCAAGCACGGTCTCGCGCTCAATCGCGACGGCCATCGCCGATCGGCCTTCGAATTGCTGGCCTATCCGGAGATCGAGTGGCCTGCGGTCCAGGCGATCTGGCCGGAGCTGTCGGCCATTGACCCTACGATCGCTGTGCATCTCGAGATCGATGCCAAATACGATGTCTATCTGAAGCGCCAGACCGCCGATGTTGACGCTTTCCGGCGTGACGAGGGTCTGGTTCTGACCGACGTCGACTATGCCGATGTCCCCGGTCTTTCGAACGAGGCGCGCGCCAAGTTGCAGAAGGCGCAGCCGCGGACGGTCGGCCAGGCGGGCCGGATTGACGGGATGACACCGGCGGCGCTGGGTATTCTGGCGGCCTATCTGCGGCGCGAGGCGCGACGGAAGACTGCGAAGGCATCTGCCTGACGTTTCACGTGAAACGGGAGGCCGCCCCGTCATTGCGAAGAGCGGAAGCGACGAAGCAATCCATCGCTTCTCAGGTGGGACTATGGATTGCTTTGCTTCGCTCGCAATGACGGGCCCGACGGGCATTCCAGAGAATGGCTTCAATTTCGCAATCCGCCGAACTCAATGTCTCCGCCAAGGATAAGGCCGCGGCGCTCGCGCTGACGCCTGTTTCACGTGAAACAGAAGCGCGGCTCGATCGCTACATCGCCCTCCTCCTGGCGTGGCAGGCCAAGACCAACCTTGTCGCGCCATCGACGCTGCCTGCCCTCTGGACCCGCCACGTCTCCGATTCGCTGCAGCTTCTGAGCTTGGCACCGTCGGCGAAGTCGTGGGTCGATCTCGGCAGCGGCGGCGGCTTTCCCGGCGTCGTGCTGGCCTGCGTGCTGGCCGAGACACCGGGCGCGTCGATTCATTTGGTTGAGCGAATCGCCAAGAAGGCGGCATTCTTGCGCGAGGCGATACGGGTGACTGGCTCGCCGGGGACGGTGCATCTGGCTGATATCGGGGATACTGTGGATAGAATCCCGGGGCCCATCGATTGCGTCACCGCGCGGGCGCTGGCTCCGTTACATCAACTCATCGGCTTTGCGGAGCCGTGGGTCAAAAACGGCGCCAAGGCGCTGTTTTTGAAGGGGCAAGATGTAGAGGCCGAATTGACCGAGGCCACTAAATATTGGATTATTGAGCCAAAGCTACACGCCAGCCGCACCGGCGGACAGGGCTGGATCGTCGAACTCGGGTCAATCGAGCGGCGCTAGGGCACTCCGCGAGAGCAAATGGTATTTGGTATGACTGTGATGGACGAGGTTTATCAAGAGGATAAGGCGTCCCAGCCGCCTGGTCATCCGCGCATCCTGTCGCTCGCCAACCAGAAGGGCGGCGTCGGCAAGACCACCACAGCGATCAATCTTGGCACCGCACTCGCTGCGATTGGCGAGCGTGTCCTGATCGTCGATCTCGATCCGCAGGGCAACGCCTCGACCGGCCTCGGTATCGATCGCCGCAACCGCAGCTGCTCGACCTATGACGTGCTGATCGGCGAGGCGCCGCTGCGCGATGCCGTGGTCGCGACCGCGGTGCCGCGGCTACATATCGCCGCTTCCACCATGGACCTCTCCGGCCTCGAGCTCGAGCTCGGCACCACGCCGGGTCGCGCGTTCCGGCTGCGCGATGCGATCGCAGGGCTGAACAACAACGTCTCGCCGGAAGCCGACTACACCTATGTGCTGATCGACTGCCCGCCTTCGCTCAATTTGCTCACGGTGAATGCGATGGCGGCGTCGGACGCGATTCTGGTGCCGCTGCAATGCGAGTTCTTTGCGCTCGAAGGTCTGTCGCAATTGCTGCAGACCGTGGAGCAGGTGCGCTCGACGCTCAATCCGAGCCTGTCGATCCACGGCATCGTGCTGACCATGTTCGACTCGCGCAACAACCTCTCCAACCAGGTCGTTGCCGACGTGCGCCAGTTCATGGGCGACAAGGTCTACGACACCATGATCCCGCGCAACGTGCGCATCTCCGAGGCGCCGTCCTACGGCAAGCCGGTCCTGGTCTACGACCTCAAATGCGCCGGCAGCGATGCGTATCTCAAGCTCGCCACCGAAGTGATCCAGCGCGAGCGCGAGCTGCGCACGCATTGATGTTGCGTAGGATGGGTAGAGCGAAGCGAAACCCATCACCCTCATTGCGAGCCGCGATGGGTTTCGCTTCGCTCTACCCATCCTACGTTTCTTCTGAAATTCAAGTCTGGAGTACTGCGTGTGAATCCAAGGGAGCTCGCAACAATGGCCGATGAAGCGCGTTCGCGACTGGGGCGCGGGCTGGCAAGCCTGATCGGAGATGTCGGCGGCGAGGCGGCCGCACATGTCGAGCGGCCGCGCAGCCAGCGCAAGGTGCCGATCGAATTCCTCAAGGCCAACCCGCGCAACCCGCGGCGCAGCTTCGCCGACACCGAACTCGGCGAGCTCGCCGATTCGATTCGGCAGCGCGGTGTGATCCAGCCGATCGTGGTGCGCGCGATCAAGGGCGCGCAGGACCGCTACGAGATCATCGCCGGCGAGCGCCGCTGGCGCGCCTCGCAGCTCGCCGGCCTGCACGAAGTGCCGATCGTGCCGGTCGAGGTCTCCGATTCCGACGCGCTCGAGATCATGATCATCGAGAACGTCCAGCGCGAAGACCTCAATGCAATGGAAGAGGCGCAGGGCTATCACGCGCTCGCCGACGAGTTCAAACGCAGCCAGGAAGACATTGCCAAGATCGTCGGCAAGAGCCGCAGCCATGTCGCCAACATGATGCGGCTGACCAAGCTGCCCGCCGAGGTGCAGGCGCTGATCTCGAAAGGCGATCTCTCCGCCGGCCACGCCCGCGCGCTGATCGGCGTGCCGGATCCGCTCACCGCCGCGAAGCGCATCGTCGCCGAAGGTCTCAACGTCCGCCAGGCCGAGGCGCTGGCGCATGAGGAGGGCGTGCCGGAGCGCAAGCCACAGAAGGCGCGCAGTGGCAGCGCGGCCAAGGTCGACAAGGATGCCGATACGCTGGCGCTGGAAAAGCGTGTCAGCGATGCGCTCGGCCTTGCCGTCACCGTCAGCCATCGCGATCCCGGCGGCACCGTGCAGATCAGCTACCGCAACCTCGAGCAACTCGACGAGGTGGTGCGGCGGCTCGAGGGCGGTTAGTTTTTCCGTCGTCCCTCCACGTCATTGCGAGGAGCGATAGCGACGAAGCAATCCATCTTTCCGCGCGTGCGGAGCGGTGGATTGCTTCGCTTCGCTCGCAATGACGTTTCCAAATACAGCTCGATATCACCCCCGCCGCTTTGCGTTCGCCGCGATCGAGAGCAGTGCGCGCTGTGCGATCACGGCTGCGAGCGAGGCCTGTTTGCGCATGTCGAGCGCCGCGGTGGCGAGCTGATCGATCACGTTCACCAGCCGCGGCGGCGTGAAATTGCGCAGCGCGATCTCGACCGCAGGCTTGCGCGAGAAGTGCAGCCGCGGAAATCCGCCGTCGAGCACGGCTGACGCCGGCGTGCCGTCCGCGATCGCCAGCGCCGATTTGTGCAGCCATGCCGCCTGGCGCTGCGCGGCCGAGATGATCACGCCGGGATAGGTGCCGGCGACCATTGCTTTCGTGAACTCGCTCTCGACCAGCGCGGCGTTGCCGGCGAAGGCGCCGTCGACGATCGGATCGAGCTTCAGCTCGGAGGCGTCGGACACCACGGTCATGACGTCCTCGAGCGTGATCTCGCCCTTGCCGTGCGCGAACAGCGCAAGCTTGCGCAGCTCGTTGCGCGAGGCCATGCGGTCGCCGCCGAGCAGCGACATCAGTACCGCGCGCGCATCCTGCGCGAGCCGCAGATTCGATACGCGCAGCTCGTCCTCGATCAGCTTGGTCAGGTCGCGCTCGGTGTCGGGATAGCAGCCGATCGCCACTGCATTCTTGGCGCGCTCGCAGATCTTGCGCAGCGGCGATTCCGGCCTGAGCTCGCCGGCCTCGATCACGATGCGGCAATCCCTGAGCGCGGTGGTCTCGGTCAGTGTCTCGACGCCGCTGGAAAAGTTGCGCGAGCCGGCGCGGACGCGGATGGCGCGGCGGCTGCCGAACAGCGGCACCGTCATGGCCTCGTCGACCAGCCGCGACGGCTCGGCGGCGAGCTCGTCGCCATCGAGCCGCACCAGCGAGAACGGATCGTTGGGATCGTCGACCGCGGAGGCCATCAGCGCGTCGGCACGCTCGCGCACCAGGCCTAAGTCCGGGCCGTACAGCAGGATGATCGGACGGCCGGCGTCAGGCCGGGCGAGGAAGCTGTCGATCTCTTTTCCGCGAAGCGCGACCAATGCGGCGATCAGGTTCCGGTGGAGAAGAAGGAGGCGAGGCGGGTCTGGATGTTGTCGGCGATCTCCTGCGCGGCGCGGTCCTCGGCGTCGCGGAAGGCGCGGGCGCGGGCGAAACGCTGGTAGGAGCCGGGCATGTCATAGGACACGCGCGAGAACGTGGTGCCGGTCATGACAGACTTGTTCGACGCGATCTCGACCAGGTTGAACTGGGCATCGATGCCGTAGTTCTCGCTGGTCGGCAGCGCGGTGGCCTGGTCGATCATCAATGAGGAGCGGCTGGTGGTGAAGCGCAGCACCAGCCGATGCGTCGGCGGTGCGCCGGTGGCGGTGCCGTAGAGCTTGAAGGCGAGGGCGTTGCGGACCTCGACGCCGACCCGGGCCTCGCGCGAGGCGTTCGGCTTGTCGACCGGCGGAACCTCGACGCCCATCAGCTTCTCGCGCAGGGCTGACGACTGGCCGTCGAGGGTGCGCTCGGCATACATCGGCTGGAAGCATCCGGCCGTCAGCGCGGCCAAGGCAGCCACGGCCACGAGCCGGGCGGCGATCCTGATCCTAGCCGACAACATTGACGATCCTCATGGGCACCACGATCACCTTGCGGACGGCTTTGCCACCCAAGGCGGCTTTTACCGCATCGAGCGCCAAAACGGCAGCCTCTATATCCGCATTTTGCGCCGCCCGTGGCACGGTAACATCACCTCGTTTTTTACCGTTGACCTGGACGACCAGGGTCACGCTGTCTTCGACCAGCAAATCGCGCTCGATTTGTGGCCAATCGGCCTCGGAAACCAGCCCGGTCTGGCCCAGAACCACCCAGCACTCCTCAGCCAAATGCGGCATCATCGGCGAGAACAGCTGCACCAGGATGGTCGCCGCCTCCTTGACCGCCCAAGAAACATCTGGAGCGAGGTCCGGCGCCGGCTTGTCGCCTTTCGTCAGCACCTCGGACAGCGCATTGGCGAACTCGCGGATATGGGCGAGGCACACGTTGAAATGCAGCCGCTCGATCCCGGACGACACCTTGTCCAGCGCGCCATGGGCCGCCTTGCGCAGCGCCAATGCCTCGGTCCCGAACGTCGCCGGCCGGGCCGCCGGGGCGGCCTTGGCGATCTCGGCCGATTCGTTCACCAGCCGCCACAGCCGCTGCACGAAGCGTGAGGCACCCTGCACGCGCTCGTCGCTCCAGATCACGTCGCGGTCCGGCGGCGAGTCCGAGAGCATGAACCAGCGGGCGACGTCGGCGCCGTAGCTCGCGATGATGTCGTCGGGGTCGACGGTGTTCTTTTTCGACTTCGACATCTTCTCGATCGGGCCGATCGCGACGTCCTCGCCGGTCGCCATCAGCACCGCGCGGCGGCCGTTGCCGCCGACCTCGATCTTCACCTCGGCCGGCGTGACCCAGCTGCCATCGGCCTTCTGGTAGGTCTCGTGCACCACCATGCCCTGGGTGAACATGCCGGCGAACGGCTCGCTCATGTCGACGTGGCCGGTCGCCTTCATCGCGCGGGTGAAGAAGCGGCTGTAGAGCAGATGCAGGATCGCGTGCTCGACGCCGCCGATATACTGGTCGACCGGCATCATCCGGTTGGCGACCGCGGGCGTGGTCGGCGCGGTCTCGTTCCACGGGTCGGTGAAGCGCGCGAAGTACCACGACGAGTCCACGAAGGTGTCCATCGTGTCGGTCTCGCGCACGGCCTTGCCGCCGCACTTGGGGCAAGTCACATGCTTCCAGGTCGGATGATGGTCGAGCGCGTTGCCCGGCTTGTCGAAGCTGACATCCTCCGGCAGCGTCACCGGCAGCTGGTCGTCGGGCACCGGCACCACGTCGCATTTCGGACAATGGATCACCGGGATCGGGCAGCCCCAGTAGCGCTGGCGCGAAATGCCCCAGTCGCGCAGGCGGAAATTCACCTGCCGCTCGCCGACCGGAGCCAACCTTCCTTCCCCTGGCAAGGCACGCAACTCAGCCTCGAGCCGCTTGGCGACCTCTTCCTTGGCCGCTTCGATTGTCATGCCGTCGAGGAAGCGCGAATTGATCATGCGGCCGTCGCCGTCATAGGCGACGTCTGATATGACGAACGTCTTCGGGTCCTGGCCCTCGGGGCAGACCACCGGCGTGTTGCCGAGATCGTACTTGTTGACGAAGTCGAGGTCGCGCTGGTCGTGCGCCGGGCAGCCGAAGATCGCGCCCGTGCCGTATTCCATCAGCACGAAGTTCGCGACATAGACCGGCAGCTTCCAGCTCGGATCGAACGGATGCACCGCCTTGATGCCGGTGTCGAAGCCCTGCTTCTCGGCGGTGTCGATGATCGACTGCGCGGTGCCGATCTTCTTGATGTCGGCGATGAACTCCGCGAGCTTCGGGTTCTTCGCGGCAGCCGCCTGCGCCAGCGGGTGATCCGCCGAGATCGCCATGAACTTGGCGCCGAACAGCGTGTCCGGCCGCGTGGTGAAGATCTTCAGCTCGCTTTCGCCCGCCGGCGTGGTCGCCGCATCCAGCGCGAAGCGGATCAACAGGCCCTCGGAGCGGCCGATCCAGTTGCGCTGCATCAGCCGCACTTTGTCGGGCCAGCGGTCGAGACCATCCAGCGCTTCCAGGAGCTCCTGCGAGTACTTCGTGATCTTGAAGACCCACTGGCTCATCTCGCGCTGTTCGACGACGGCGCCCGAGCGCCAGCCGCGGCCGTCGATCACCTGCTCGTTGGCGAGCACGGTCATGTCGACCGGATCCCAGTTCAGCTTGCGCTTCTCGCGCTCGGCGAGGCCGGTGCGCAGCATGTCCAAAAACATCTTCTGCTGATGCTTGTAGTAGCTGGGGTCGCAGGTCGCGAATTCGCGCGACCAGTCGAGCGACAGCCCGATCGACCGCAGCTGCTTCTTCATCGCGGCGATGTTGTCGTAGGTCCAGGCCTTCGGCGCCACCTTGCGCTCGATCGCGGCATTCTCGGCCGGCAGGCCGAACGCGTCCCAGCCCATCGGGTGCAGCACATTGTAGCCCCTGGCGCGCATGAAGCGCGCCAGCACGTCGCCGAGCGTGTAGTTGCGGACATGGCCGATATGGATGCGCCCCGACGGATAGGGGAACATCTCGAGCACATAGTATTTCGGCCGCGGATCGTCGTTCTTGGAGGCGAAGATCGCCTTTTCGTCCCACAGGCGCTGCCAGCGGGGTTCGGATTCACGGGCGTTATAGCGTTCGGCGGTCATGAAATCGCAAGGATTTTGGGTGGCTTTGGGTGATTTTCGGGTCCCATCCGGGGACGGCGGACTAGGCCACAAAAGCGCCTGCGCGGTCAACGGCTTGGGGCCTCCAAACGCCCCATCCCGTCGCGTAGCCGCCCTGCCGCTGTCGCAGGGGCGCCGTCTGCAGCCTCCTCGTGGTCCTGGCGAAGGCCAGGACCAATCACCACAGGGCTTTGTCGAGGAAGGGATCGTGGCCCAGCTTCGCGCAATAATAAACGGTGGGGGTAATGGGTCCTGGCCTTCGCCAGGACGACATTGAATATGCGGCGTCGCCGATGGTCATGGTTCCGCGCTCATCGTGACGCTCGACCACGCGCGATCTCAGCTCGCCAGCGCCATCCCGGCTTCGTCCAGCGTCTGCAGGAAGCCGTGCTCGATCACGGCGTTGCGGCCGCGGCGTTTGGCGGCGTAAAGGGCGGCGTCGGCGGCTTCGATCAGGTCGCCGGGGCGCCGGGTCTCGTTCGGTCTGGTCGTGGCAACGCCGACGCTGACGGTGACGACACAATGGCTCGAGGACGCGTGCGGCACGGCAAGGCCGAGCACGGCGGTGCGCACGGTCTCGCCGATCGCGAGCGCATGCGCGGCATCGGTGTTCGGCAGCAACAGACAGAATTCCTCGCCGCCATAGCGGCCGGCGAAGCCCATGGTGTCGGCCGCGATCCCGGACAGCACTTCGCCGATCCGGGTCAGGCAGGCATCGCCTTCGGGATGGCCGTAGGTGTCGTTGTAGAGCTTGAAGTGATCGACATCGATCATCATCAGCGACAGCTCGCATTCATATTGCTGCGCCCGCATCCATTCGAAGTCGAGCCGGCTCTGGAAGCCGCGGCGGTTGGCAAGGCCCGACAGCGCATCGATCGAGGCCATCACGGTGAGACGATCGTTGGAGGCGACGAGCTCGCGCTCGCGCTGGCTGAGCTGCGCCGCCATCGCGTTGAAGGCGCGCGCCAGCGGCACGAATTCCGCCGGCAGCTTGTGCTTGGCGACGCGTGCCGACCAGTCGCCTTCGCCGAACCGCCGCGCCATGCCGGTCATCAGCTCGATCGGATGGATGACGAGCCGCTCGGCGCCGACCAGGGCACCCAACAAGACGAAGAGGCAGACGAAGCCGAGCTGCAGATAGGCGGTGCGGATCTCGCGGTTGATCGCCGCGGTCACCTTGGCCTCGTCCATGCTCACGATCAGCCGGGACTGCGTGCCGGCGATGCGCGCGAAGCTCAGCGTGCGCTGCGCGCCGTCGGACGCCGTGAACGACACCGAGCCGGATGGTTCGTCATAGCTCAGCGCCTTCTCGGCGATCGCGGCCATCAAGGGGATGGTGTCGAGCGAGCGGCCGATCAGGCTCGCATGATCCGCGGGCGCGGCGATCACGACGCCGGTGCTGTCGACGAGAACGGCCGACATGCCGGGCTGGCCGCCGAGATTGGCCATGATCTGCGACAGCCAATCGATGTTGATGCCGGCGACGACGACGGCATCCTGCTCCGGATTGATCGCGGCCACCGGATAGGCGGCCATCATCATCGGGCGGCCGTTGGTCCTGCCGCGCAGATAGTCGCTGAACACGAAGCCGCGGTTGTCCTGCGCCTTCTTGAAATATTCGCGGTCGCCGACATTGAGGCCGACCTGGACGTTGAGGGTCGAGCACTGCACCAGCCCGTCCCTGGAGACGAACATGATGCTGCGGATCCAGGGCAGCACCGTCGGCAGGCTGGCGCGCAGCACCTCGCAGCTCTGCGCGATGCCGCCGGAGGCGCGGATATAGGCGGCGGATTTCAGCATGGTCTCGACCGAGGAGACCACCTCGCGCTGGGTCTCGGCGGCATGCGCGGTGAGGCTGGCATAGCCGGCCGCGGCCTGCGCAATCTGCTTGCTGCGGGAGTCTTCCAGCGTGCGGACGCGGTCGAGCATCAGGGGCGCGACCAGCATCAGCGCAAGCAAGGCCAGCCGGGCACGAATTCCCAGAACCTTCCTGAGCCTGACCCGGTTGCGGTTGAAAGTGACGCCCGACATTCTATTCCCTTGCCCGTGCGCAAGGTAGAATGCAGGGCTTCAAAAAGCCTTTCCCGAATTTGGTAAAATTCGAGCCAACCCCCCGCACCTGTCAGAGAACGGCACAAGCATGACGCAAAGCCCGACCACGCCGTTACCGCCCGGTTCACCACATGACCCTGCCTCCGGCCTCGCCGCCGTCGAACGCGAGATCGCCCATGCCTGCAAGGAAGCGCGGCGCGACCGTGCGTCGGTGACCTTGATCGCGGTGTCGAAGACGTTCGCGGCTGACGCAATTTTGCCGATTATCGGCGCCGGACAGCGCGTATTTGGCGAAAACCGCGTGCAGGAGGCCAAGGGCAAGTGGCCGGCGCTAATCCAGGCTCACCCGGGATTGCAGCTGCATCTGATCGGGCCGTTGCAGTCGAACAAGGCCAAGGAGGCGGTCGCGCTGTTCGATGCGATCCATTCGGTCGACCGCACCAGCATTTGCGAAGCGTTAGCCAAGGAAATCAAAAATCAAGGGAAGCACCCGGAACTGTTCGTCCAGATCAATACCGGCGAGGAGCCGCAGAAGGCCGGCGTCGCGCCGCAGGACGCGGATACCTTCATCGCGGCCTGCCGTGACACCTACGGCCTGTCGATCTCGGGACTGATGTGCATCCCGCCAGTCGACCAGGCGCCGGCGCCGCACTTCGCGCTCTGCGCCAAGATCGCCGCGCGCAACGGCCTGAAGAATCTCTCGATGGGCATGAGCGCGGATTTCGCGGTGGCGATCCAGATGGGCGCGACCCATGTGCGGGTGGGGTCGGCGATCTTCGGGACGCGGACGGTGCCGCATAACTGACTGTCGTCCCTGCCTAGTGCGCAATTGCGCACGGGAGCAGGGACCCATACTCCGCGGCCATTGCAAAGGGCACGCGGCCAGATCGGCGGGCAACAACTAACGTCGGTGGTTATGGGTCCCTGCTTTCGCAGGGACGACAGCTGTGCGGTGAGTGCGCAGCCTACGCGAACTTCACCGACACTTTTCCGATCGCGCCGAAATCGGCGGCGAATTCATCGCCGGCGGCGATCGGCAGCGGTGGATGGCAGGTGCCTGTGGTGACGACTTCCCCTGCCCGCAAGGTCAGCCCGAGCGCACGCAGCTCGTTGGCGCACCAGGCGAGCGCTGTGCGGGGATCGCCGAGCACGTTCTTGCCGTGGCCGATATAGCGCTCGCCGCGCAGTGTGATGATCGGGCGGTCCTCGACCAGATCGATCGCGCGCCAGTCCGCTGTCGTTGCGGGTCCGAGCACGAATAGATGCGCGCAGGCATTGTCGGCGATCAGCTGCGCCTCGCCTGCGGCGACGAAATCGGCGAACCGCGAATCCGGAATCTCAATCGCCGGATGCAGCGTGCCGACGGCCTCCAGCACCTCCTGCACGCTGTAATGTGTTGTGCGCGTCGCGAGGTCACGCGCCATGCGGAAGGCGTATTCCGGCTCGCCGACGCGCATCTCGTTGCCCTGCATCGACGCGGTGCCACCATCCGGTATCACCGTCTCGGCAAGGATGCGCCCCGCCAGCGGTCCAGCGACATTGATGTGCTTCTGGCCGGCCGCGCTGGTCGCCGCGATCTTCCAGCCGAACAGTTTTTCGCGCGACGTTTTCTCCAGCGCAGCCTGCACCGCGTAGCCCTCGGCGCGATCGCGCGGCCGAATTGCGCTATCGAGTGCGCCGAGTTTTGTTCCCGCGTGCCAGTGATCGTGAAGGACCTTCGAGGCGGCGGCGATCTGGTTGTTGTCGAGCATGCTGTTTCGCTCCCGCGGGAATTATTCTTGGTTGCGCGCGATCTCAGCACAAACGCGTCGCGTCTGTCGCGTGGGAAAACCGATGCTGAGCTATTCCACCATCCTACCCAATAACGATCCGGGTCTGCGGCGACATCCGCCGCAACAGCCGCAGCATCGACGCCTTCGTCATCGAGACGCAGCCCGCAGTCGGCGCGAAATTCGGCCGCGCCAGATGCAGGAATACGGCGCTGCCGCGACCGGCGATGCGCGGCGCGGCGTTGTGATCGATCTCGATAATGAAGTCGTAGAGATGATCCTCGCGAGTCAGGCGGTCGCCGCCCTGCTCGCGATCGAGCCGGATCGGCTGGTTGTAGTGACGGTCGGCGGGGTCCTCGCACCAGGCGTCCTCGCGGCGGATCGGCCGGGTCGGCAGGAAAGTCGTTGGACGCTGGTGCCGGTCGGCGCGCCACCAGAGCTGGCGCGGATGGAAGACGCCGCGCGGCGTGCCGCCGTCGCCTTCGCGCTTGTTGGCAAGGATTCCACCGCGGCCGAGCGCCACCGGCACGGTCCAGCCATCGGCGGTCAGCCAGCCCCGGCGCGGGTCGCCGGCGGCTGCTCGGACCTCGATGATGGAGAGCGGCCGATCACGTTTAACTGTCATATAAGTGATTGAAATAGCTGATCTTCCCTTAAGAATCGTTCCAAACTGAGCTTGCCTTGGAGGTTCAGAACATTCTATCTCCCGGCATTACAGGACATTCACGTCCTGCCCCGCCGGATTTGAGGTAGACTGCGTTGCCTTGTGAATCGGTAACAATCGCCTACCTGAGAACATATCTAGCCGATGTTACGGCCATAGGCGCCCTCCGCTTCTGACCGCCCCGCCCCGAAGGATTGTACCTATGGCCAATGCCCGCAAGATCTTGATCGTGGATGACGATACCGATCTGCGCGATACGCTGGTCGAGCAGCTGTCGCTGCACGAGGAATTCGAAGCCTCCGCAGTCGACACCGGCGCCAAGGGCGCCACTGCCGCCAAAGCCAATTCCCCTGATCTGGTCCTGATGGACGTCGGCCTGCCCGATACCGACGGCCGCGAAGTGGTCCGCTCGCTCCGCAAGGGCGGCTTCAAGGCTCCGATCATCATGCTGACCGGCCACGACACCGATTCCGATACGATCCTGGGGCTCGAATCCGGCGCCAACGACTATGTGGCCAAGCCATTTCGGTTCGCGGTGCTGCTGGCCCGGATCCGGGCGCAGCTCCGCCAGCACGAGGCCAGCGAGGACGCGGTGTTCTCGGTCGGCCCCTACTCGTTCCGGCCCGGCTCGAAGATGCTGACCGGCGCCAACGCCAGGAAGGTGCGGCTGACCGAGAAGGAAACCGCGATCCTCCGCTTCCTCTACCGCGCCGGCCAGATGCCGGTGTCGCGCGAAACCCTGCTCCAGGAAGTCTGGGGCTACAATTCCGGTGTCACCACCCACACGCTGGAAACCCACATCTACCGCCTCCGCCAGAAGATCGAGAAGGACGCCGCCAACCCGGAAATCCTGGTGACGGAAGCCGGTGGCTACAAGCTGGTGCCGTGATACGCTTTGCGCTCAACGATTCGTGAAATCGAGGCGCGCCGCGGTTACCGGACCTGAATGTCGATCGATGATGACGTAGCCCTGCTCGAGCGGGTCCCGACGATGCGTCTGTTGGGCGAGAGCTCCTTGCGCATGCTGGCGATCGGCTCCGAGCAACGTGATTTCAACGCAGGTGACGTGCTGTTCAAGGCCGGCGACGCTGCGGACGCCGGCTATGTCGTGCAGCGCGGCACCTTCCGCGTCGAGGAAGGCGGCGCCGAGATCATCGCCGGTCCCGGCGCGCTGATCGGCGAGCTCGCATTGATCGTCGCGATGAAGCGGCCGTCGACCGCCACCGCGCTGGAGCGCGGCTCGGTGATCCGCGTCGCGCGCAGCCTGTTCCAGCGCGTGCTGGAAAGCGATCCCGCCGCGGCCCTTCGGCTGCGCGACGAAATCGCATTGCGTACCAGCCAGCTCGCAAGCGATATCCTGATGGCAGGCGGGAAGTTGAGTACGTAGTCGCCACAGTCTTGGCGAGGACTTTTTATCCCGTCATCCTGAGGTGCGAGCCCTTGCGAGCCTCGAAGGATGAACGGCCCGGCTGGTGGCCGTCGACCCTTCGAGACGCGCGCAAGAGCGCGCTCCTCAGGGTGACGGATTACAGTCTCCCGGCTAACGCTGAGCTAAACCTCCATCACCGCCGTCACCGGCACGTGGTCCGACGGGCGCTCCCAGCCGCGGGCGTCGCGGGCGATCCTGAAATCGCTGACCTGATCCTTCAGCGCGCGCGAGACCCAGATGTGATCGAGCCGGCGGCCGCGATCGCCGACGGTCCAGTCCGCTGCGCGGTAGCTCCACCAGGTGTAGACCTTTTCCGACATCGGGATCCGCTCGCGCGCGATGTCGAACCATTCGCCATGCGCCTGCGCGGCCAGCAGCTTCTCGGTCTCGACCGGCGTGTGCGAGACCACCTTGAGCAGCTGCTTGTGCGACCACACGTCGTTCTCATGCGGGGCGACGTTGAGGTCGCCGACCAGGATGTGGCGGTCGTCGCCGCGCGGATGCAACGGCTCGCAGGCCTTCATCTCGTCGAGGAATTGCAGCTTGTGCTCGAATTTCGGATTGAGCGCGGGATCGGGAATGTCGCCGCCGGCCGGCACGTAGAAATTATGCAGCACCAGCGGCTTTGACAGCTGCGCCTTCTCGCCGAACGAAACCGAAATGTGCCGTGAATCGATCTTGTCGCAGAACGTCCTGATGTCGGTCGTCTCGAACGGCAGCCGCGAGACGATGGCGACGCCGTGATAGCCCTTCTGTCCGTTCAGCGCGACGTGCTCATAGCCGAGCCGCTTGAAGCGCTTCAGCGGAAACGCATCGTCGATGCATTTGGTCTCCTGCAGGCACAGCACATCCGGCCGCGCGCTCTTGATGAACTTGGCGACGGTGTCGATGCGCAGGCGCACCGAATTGATGTTCCAGGTGGTGACGGAGAACCGCATGAGAGGTGCGTCTTAGCACGGTTCTCAGTGCGGGTTGGCGCTTTGTCCACAAGCAAGCGCTTGTAGGATGGGTAGAGCGAAGCGAAACCCATCATTGACGCAGCGCGCCGTGACCGCGATGGGTCTCGCTGCGCTCTACCCATCCTACGGCATCGCGATCAGCCCGGCGAGGTGCCGGGATAGGTCGTGAAGTCGATCTTGAACAGCGCCGGATCGGGCTTCTGCGTCGCGTCGAGATTGTAGACCGCAACGGTCGTGTCGTAGCCCTGCGGGTCGGTGACGGTCCACTGCTTGAGCTTGCCGTCCTTGGCGCCGATCATCAGCAGGAAGCGGCTGGTGCCGACCAGCGCCTGCTTCTCCTCGATCGTGATGCTGACGAACACGTCATCGGCGGTGACGCTGATGACGTTGGTGTCCTTCATCAGGTCGATGCGGTCCGACAGCAGATAGCGCAGCGGGGTCTGCGACAGCGGATAGACGTCCTGGGTGGCGAGCCTGCGGTCGCGCACCGCGACCGAGGAGCCGTCCGCGATCACCTCGATCGGGCTCGGATCGTCATATTCGAAGCGCAGCTTGCCGGGCTTCTGGATGTAGAAATCGCCCTTGGTCTTGGTGCCGTCGGGGCCGACCTGGACGAAATTTCCGACCAGCGTTTGCAGCGACGAGAGATAGGCCGAGACCTTGGCGGCCTGCGCCTTCTGGTTGGCGTCGAAGGTCTGGAAGATGTTGGCGGGCACGTTGCGGCGCGGATCGGGAATCACCGGGTTCGGTGGTGCCTGGGTGGCGCCCGTGGTCGTCGGGCCCTTGTCCGCATTGGTCTGCGCGCCGGCGTCCTTCTTTGGCGCAGCCTTGGCTCCAGCGCTGGGTGCGGGCTTCGGCGGCGGCGCATTCTGCGCAGTCGCAGCGCCGGCGATCGCGGCGGTGACGAGAAGAGCCAGCGCGGTGCGCGTGCCGCGGTCAATGAGGTGTTTTGCCATCAGATATGTCAGGTCTCTGTTCGACGCTCGTCCCGCTGCGCCGGATTTTATCCCGCCTCTTCCGAGGGAGATATGGTTTTTCCGTGATGATCGCCCCGATCAGAACTGGCCTTCTTCCTCCCCGACCAGGATTTCGCGCTTTCCGGCGTGATTCGCCGGACCGACGATGCCCTCAAGTTCCATCCGCTCCATCAGCGAGGCGGCGCGGTTATAGCCGATCTGCAGCCGGCGCTGGATGTAGGAGGTCGACGCCTTGCGGTCGCGCTTGACGATCGCAACCGCCTGCGTGAACAGATCGCCGCCGCCGTCGCCGCCCATGCCGGTGGCATCGAACACGGCGCCGTCCTCGTCGGTCGGCTCTTCGGCGGTGACGGCTTCGAGATATTCCGGTGCGCCTTGCGTCTTGAGGTGACGCACCACCTTCTCGACTTCCTCGTCGGAGGCGAACGGTCCGTGCACGCGGCTGATGCGGCCGCCGCCCGCCATGTAGAGCATATCGCCCTGGCCGAGCAGCTGCTCGGCGCCCATCTCGCCAAGGATGGTGCGGCTGTCGATCTTCGACGTCACCTGGAAGGCGATCCGGGTCGGGAAGTTCGCCTTGATCGTGCCGGTGATGACGTCGACCGACGGACGCTGCGTGGCGAGGATGACATGCAGGCCAGCGGCGCGCGCCATCTGCGCGAGGCGCTGCACCGCGCCCTCGATGTCCTTGCCGGCGACCATCATCAGGTCGGCCATCTCGTCGACGATGATGACGATGTAGGGCAGCGGCTCGAGGTCGAGCTTCTCTTCCTCGTAGATCGCCTTGCCGCTCTCCTTGTCGAAGCCGGTGTGGACGGTGCGCGTCAGCTCTTCGCCCTTGGCCTTGGCTTCAACGAGGCGCGCATTGTAGCCGTCGATGTTGCGCACGCCGAGCTTGGCCATCCGCTTGTAGCGCTCCTCCATCTCGCGCACGGCCCATTTCAGCGCCACCACCGCCTTCTTCGGATCGGTGACGACGGGCGTCAACAGATGCGGGATGCCGTCATAGACGGAGAGTTCGAGCATCTTCGGATCGACCATGATCAGGCGGCACTGATCCGGCCGCAGCCGGTAGACCAGACTCAGGATCATGGTGTTGATCGCGACCGATTTGCCGGAGCCGGTGGTGCCGGCGATCAGCATGTGCGGCGTGCGCGCCAGGTCGATGATGACGGGGTCGCCGCCGATCGTCTTGCCGAGGCACAGCGGCAGCTTCGCAACCGAATCGATGCTTTCCTTGGCGACCAGAAGCTCGCGCAGATAGACCTTCTCGCGATGCGCGTTCGGCAGCTCGATGCCGATCGCGTTGCGGCCGGCAACCACGGCGACGCGGGCCGACAGCGCGCTCATCGAGCGTGCGATGTCGTCGGACAACCCGATCACGCGCGACGACTTGATGCCGGGCGCGGGCTCCAGCTCGTATAGCGTGACCACCGGGCCGGGATTGGCCTTGACGATCTCGCCGCGCACGCCGAAGTCCTGCAGCACGCCTTCGAGCGAGCGCGAATTGGTCTCGAGCTCGGCCTTGCTCAGCGGCTGGCGATCGCTGGCTTTCGGCGCGCTGAGCACGGAGACCGACGGCAGCTCGAACTTGTCGGAATTCTTCTTCTTCGGCTTCGGCTCGGCCTTCTTGCGCGGGGCGCGGGCGGCGGGAGCTTCGTCCTCCTCGTCCTCCTCTTCCTCCTCGTCGTCGAAAGCGTCAGCTTCGTCCTCATCATGGCCTTCATGCGCGGGCGCGATCGAGGGCGCCGAGCGGCCGCCACCGATATTGGGCTCCTGGCGCTCGAACGCAGCGCTGCGGCCCTGCGCGCCGCTCGAGACCAGCGATCTGTAGGCGGTGGTCAGCAGCCAGCCGAGCCGCGCCTTCGCGCTCATCAGCGCATGGAACAGCCAGCCCAGCGAGACCGAGCTGCGGTCGTTGTCTTCTTCCTCGACGAACGGCTCGTCATCGTCAGAGATCGGCGTCAGTTCGTCGTCCTGCTCCTTGGCGCCCCAGCCGCAGGCGAACAGGAAGCTTGCCGCCATCGCGACGACCAGGATCGAGCCGAGCACGACGCGATAGATGAAGCCGGGCGGGCCGAACACGACGGCCGGCGCACGCAGCAGCGCGTCGCCGACCACGCCGCCGAGCCCGGTCGGCAGCGGCCATGCGGTGTTGTGCGGCCAGCAGCTGGCGAAGCCCGCCGCGATCACCGTGCACAGGATCCAGCAGCCGAGCCGCAGCGCCTCGCGGTCGAACGGGCGATGCGTCAGCATCCGCCAGCCCCACACCGCGACCGGCAGCACCAGCATGATGGCGCCGAGGCCGAGGATCTGCATCAACAGGTCGGCGCCGATCGCGCCGGGATAGCCGAGCACGTTGCGGATCGCGCGCGAGGTGGCGTGGCTCAGCGACGGATCCTGCACCGACCAGGTCATCAGCGCCGCCGTGATGGCGCCGGACAGCGCGATCAGGCCGAGCCCGGTGAGTTCGCGCAGCCGTCGCGCCAGCGCCTCGCGGAGCGAGAGCGGCAGATGGCCGACCAGGGGGATGACACGTTCGATCGCTGGCATACTCAATCTTCGCGCTTCGCGATTAACCCAGGGTTTCGACCAGGCGATGCATCGCCTCGGCCGTCGATTCACTGTCGGAGACGAGCGCAAGGCGGATATAGCCCGCGCCCGGATTGGAACCGTCGTTCTGCTGGCGCGCCAGATAGCTGCCGGGAATCACGCGCACGCCGGCGTCGCGATAGAGCCTGACCGCCGCCGCCTCGTCGCCGCCGCGCTCGGAGACGTCGAGCCAGACGCAGAAGCCGCCGGCGGGACGCTTGTAGCCGTAGCGGTTGCCGAGGATCTGATCGGCGAAATCGAACTTGATGCGATAGAGCCTGCGATTCTCCTCGACATGCGCCTCGTCGCTATAGGCGGCGACCGCGACATGCTGCAGCGGCACCGGCACCTGCGGCGCGGCGACATTGCGCAGTTCGTGGAACGCGGCCAGAAACTTCCTGTCGCCCGCGGCGAATCCGACGCGCATGCCCGGCAGGTTCGAGCGCTTCGACAGCGACTGGAACGCCACGACATTGCTGAAGTCGGGACCGGCGCATTCGAGAATGCTGCCCGGCGCTTCGCGGGTGTAGATTTCCGAGTAGCATTCGTCGCTCAGGATGATGAAGCCAAAGCGATCGGCGAGCTCTTTCAGCCGCGTGAAATAAGCGCGCGAGGCGACCGAGCCCTGCGGATTGGCGGGCGAGGCGATGAAGAACGCGACGGTACGCGCCAGCGTCGCTTCGTCGATCGAATCAAGATCGGGCAGGAAACCGTTGCCGAGCGTGGTCGGCAGGTAGATCTGCTCGCAGCCGGCCGCGCGGGCGCCGGCGCCATAGGCCGGATAGAACGGGTTCGGCATCAGGATCGCCGGCCGGCCCTTGCGTGGCGCGACATAGCGCGAGGCAGAGATCGCGGCAAAGAACAGCCCTTCGCGGCTGCCGTTCAGCACCATCACCTCGCTCTCCGGATCGACCGGTCGCGGCAACTGGAACCGGCTTCCCAGCCAGGTCGCGACGGCGCGGCGGAACGGTTCGATGCCCTTGGCGATCGGGTAGCGGCCGAATTCGGCGGTATGCTTGGCCAGCACCGGCCCGACGAAATCGGGCACCGGGTGCTGCGGCTCGCCTAATGACAGCGTAATCAAGGGCTTGGCAGGCTGATACGGCGCCAGCAGCTCGGTCGTGCGCAGGAAAGGGGAGCGCTCGGCCTGGCCGGCGGATGCGACATCGCCGGCGCCCTGCGCCAAGCCGGATGAGGCGGTCATTGCCATGATTGAAATGCCAGCACTTTCACTGCGGTCGGAGGGTAGGGGGCGCCGACCGTAAACCGATCAAGTCACCATAGATAGGGCGAGGTTAAGACGCGATTAACCATCGGTGGCGCGGCACGGTCGGCCGGCGCGTGATATCAGCGCTCACGCCAGAAAGCCGTATCGAAATTGCTCCGAGACATGATCCACCGCCGCGCCGTCCGGGCGCTCATCATCACCGGCGAGCGCGAAGTCCTGCTGATGCGGATTCGCCCGCCGCACCGCGGCGACTGCTTCTGGATCGCGCCGGGCGGCGGCATCGAGGGCGACGAGACGGCTGAAGCGACGCTGCAGCGGGAACTGGCGGAGGAATTGGGGCTGATCGATTTCGCGCACGGCCCGGCCGTCTGGCGGCGGCACCACACCTTCAACTGGGGCGGCCGGCGGATCTCTCAAAAGGAAGAGTACCGGATCGTTCACGCGGATCGCTTCGCGCCCGTGATGGCCGACGAGGCCGAGGCAAGGGTGCTCGATTGTTTCCGCTGGTGGCCGATCGCCGATCTGTCCAGCGCGAGTGAGCGCCTCACGCCGCTGTCGCTCGCCGACATCCTCGATCGCTATTTGCGCGACGGCGCACCGAGCGAGCTGCCGGACGAGGAAGTTTTGATCGACTGACGAGGCGCGATGGCTCCAACCTCCCCTTGAAAAGGGGAGGTCGCTTTGCTCGGAGAGCAAAGCGGGTGGGGATCTGTTCTCTCCGCAGACAGCAGAGTGCGCGGCTAACCCCCATCCCGACCTTCCCCCTTTCAGGGGGAAGGAGAAAACAGACAGCAGGCCGGGCTACGCGCGCGATACGTGGCGGCTACCGCGCCGGCAGCTTCTCGAACGACGGCTTGCCGTCGGGCACGTGGTGGAAGGTCTGCTTGTCGCAGGTGTAGATCGTCATCTGCGGGGTGAACACCGAGGGGTCGTCGAAGGTGCCGACCTTCAGGATGGTTGCGGGCAGGCCCGGCACCTTGGTCACGAGATGCGTGCCGCATTCCGGACAGAACTCGCGCGTCACGGCGCGGTCGAGATCCTTGCGGGTGAACTGCTTGGGCTCGCTGGCGGTGTATTTGAAGCCGGTGGTCGGCATCGCCATGAACATGTTCGGTCCGCCGCCCGTGATGTACTGGCATTCGCGGCACAGGCACTGCGCCGCCATCATCGGCTCGCCCTCGGCCTCATAGCGCACGTTGCCGCAATAGCACCTGCCCTGCACCTTCATGACGTCCTCCCGTTTTCGTTGTTTGTAGCCTGCCATTCCACAATGGCAGGCAATTCCGACAATATTTTCTCAAGCCGCGGAAAAAAGAAAGGGGCCCCAGCTTGCGCTGGAGCCCCTCAACGGCCCGGACATTGCCGGGTATGTGTCCGGACCGTAGTTCTGGGAACGACCGCTTGGGGAGGTCGCGCCCCGGGAGAACCCAAATTAGCGGCCTCAAGGGCCGTTAATTTTACATGTTGTAGGCGCGCTCCGTGTGCTCGGTGATGTCGAGGCCTTCACGCTCGGTCTCGACGTTGGCGCGCAGGCCGACGATCACGTCGACGATCTTGTAGAGGATCGCCGAACCGATGCCCGACCACACCAGCGTGGTGCCGACACCCCAAACCTGCGAGATCATCTGCGCCGCGAAGTCGTAGTCGGCGACCTTCGGCGGGATCGCGGTGTAGTCGATGATGCCTGCACCGCCGAGCGCCGGGTTGACCAGGATGCCGGTGCCGAGCGCGCCGACGATGCCGCCGACGCAGTGAACGCCGAACACGTCGAGCGAGTCGTCATACCCGAGCGCGTTCTTCACGACCGTGCAGAAGAACAGGCAGACCACGCCGACCACGAGGCCGAGTACGATGGCGCCCATCGGACCGGCATAGCCGGCCGCCGGGGTCACCGCGACGAGGCCCGCGACCGCACCCGACAGCGCGCCGAGCAGCGAGGGATGGCCCTTGATGATCCATTCCGCGAACATCCAGGACAACGCCGCCGCGGCGGTCGCCACGAAGGAGTTGGTCATGGCGAGCGCAGCGCCGCCATTGGCTTCGAGGTTGGAGCCGGCGTTGAAGCCGAACCAGCCGACCCAGAGCAGCGAGGCGCCGATCATGGTCATGGTCAGCGAGTGCGGAGCCATCAGCTCCTTGCCGTAACCGGTCCGCTTGCCGATCAGCAGCGCGCCGACCAGGCCGGCGATGCCCGCGTTGATGTGCACGACGGTGCCGCCCGCGAAGTCGATCGCGCCCTTCTTGAAGATCCAGCCGGCATCGGCGTTGATCTCGTCGAGCTTGGCCTGCGCCGCGGTCTTGGCCGCGCCGTCAGCCGCAGCGGCGAGCGCCTTGGCGGCATCCTGGATCGCGTCCGGGCCCGGCCAGTACCAGACCATGTGCGCGATCGGGAAATAGATCAGGGTCACCCAGAGCGGGATGAATAGCGCGATCGCCGCGAACTTCATGCGCTCGGCGAAGGCGCCGACGATGAGGGCCGGCGTGATCGCCGCGAAGGTCATCTGGAAGCACATATAGATGAGCTCCGAGATGTTGGCGTCGACCGAGAAGGTCGCCGCCTTCGAGTCCGGCGTGACGCCCATCAGGAACGCCTTGGAGAAGCCGCCGATGAAGTCGGAGCCGCCGGTGAAGGCGAGGCTGTAGCCGTAGAGGGCCCAGAGCACGGTGACGAGGCAGACCGTGTAGAACACCTGCGCCAGCACCGAGAGCATGTTCTTGGAGCGGACCAGGCCGCCATAGAACAGCGCGAGGCCCGGGATGGTCATCAGCAGCACCAGCACCGTCGAGGTCAGCATCCAGGCGTTGTCGCCCTTGTTGACGGTCGGCTCGGCGTAGGCGGCGGTCGCGGCGAACAGGCCGACTGCAAGGGCCGCCAGTCCCGCGCCGTAGGGACGCTTGAACGTCATGTTATTTCACTCCTGAGGTCTTAAGGTTTGAGCGCGAAAGTCAGAGGGCCGCGGCATCGGCCTCGCCGGTGCGGATGCGCACGGCGTGATCGAGGCTGATGACGAAGATCTTGCCGTCGCCGATCTGACCGGTCTTGGCGGCGGAGGTGATGGCGTCGATGGTCTTGTCGACCTGATCGGAATTGACCGCGACCTCGATCTTGATCTTGGGCAGGAAGCTCACGGCATATTCGGCACCGCGATAGATTTCCGTGTGGCCTTTCTGGCGGCCGTAGCCTTTGACTTCCGTCACCGTGAGACCATGAACGCCAATGGCGGTCAGGGCGTCACGGACCTCTTCGAGCTTGAATGGCTTAATGATCGCCATAACAATTTTCATGAGTCCTATCCCCGCTTGGGCCCGGTGCGAATGAACACCGGGAGTTTCGACTGAGGTTCACCACGCGGAGGACATCCACTACGCGGGCACAGCCTGGACCCTTAGAATCAAATGCCGTGCCAAACGGCCGGAGTTCGCTAATGGATTATGAATCCGGACCTTTTCCCGCTTTGCGGGAGGGAGTTGCCCCTGCGCTATTCCGCCGCGCCTAAAATATGGTCAGGCCTGTCTAGAACGCAGGCACGGCCAACTCCGGACACAATTCTGCTCAGCTGCGGTGCAGGGGGCGGTATCCAGACACAGCTGCCAGGCTGTCCCGCAGCCTGCGACCACCCTCCCGATCGGCCGCCGATTCGCGAGCCTGCCGGACTGATTGCGCCGAGGGAATTTGCCGTGGGCTTCATCGGCTTGCCTGAATTCCCGCCCCCGGGACGTGACCTGCGCCGAGATCCGCGAAGGCAAGCGAAGCCAGTGGCGGGCATCATCGCCGCGTCGTTCTGCGCGAGCCGGACCAGGGCCGTATGCGGCAAGCGCACCAAGACGGTACAAGTCCCGCACTTTCGGCAGTGTTCGTTACGGATCGTTAGCTGTCTGTAACATTGTCGTTCCGGCGTTAACGCCGCGGTTGCCGTCGCTGCGCTATTGCCGCCGCATAAGAACTTCAATGACAGGTGGGGCAACCAATGATTGATCGTATCCGCGCGCTGCTCGAGCAGCAGCCGATGATTTCGCTGGATTTCAGCACGATCACCGACGACACGAATCTCTATGACGCAGGGTTGACATCCTTCGCCACGGTGCAGGTGATGCTGGCGCTTGAGGAAGAGTTCAGCATCGAATTTCCCGAAGCGATGCTCACGCGACGGACCTTCTCGTCGCTCGCCAACGTCGCGGACGCCGTTTCACGGCTTACACAGCAGGCGGCGTAACACCATGAGCGTGGTGAGAATGATAGAGCCGGTGCCGGCCTCTGCCGACACGCCGGCCGAGCGCATGCGTCGGGTCGCCAAGATCGCCGCGCAGCAGGTCGAGGCGGTCGACCGCGAGGGCCGTTTTCCGGTTGACACCATCGAAGCATTGAAGCGCGAGCGCCTGCTCGGCGTCGCGATCCCCGTCGAGCATGGCGGGGAGGGATTGGGCACGATGGAGATCGCGGATCTCATCGTCCAGCTCGCCCAGGCGTGCGGCTCGAGCGCCATGATCTACGCCATGCATCAGATCAAGACGTCGAGCTTCGTCAGCCACGGCGGCGCCAGCAACTGGCATCTGGCCTATATGCGTCGCATTGCGGCTGAGCAGTTGCTGATGGCCTCCGCGACCACGGAAGCCGGCATCGGCGGCAATTTGCGTAATTCGATCTGTGCGGTTGAAATGGCAGACGGCCGTTTCTCGCTGACCAAGGAAGCGACCGTCATTTCCTACGGCCGCCACGCCGACGCAATTCTCGCCACGGCGCGGCGCGCTCCGGACGCCGCAAGCTCTGATCAGGTGATGGTTGTCATTCCCGCAGACCTGAACCGTACGCTGGAGCGCACCTCCGTATGGGACACGCTCGGAATGCGCGGCACCTGTTCGGACGGTTTCCATCTTGTCGCGCACGGTGACGCGGCGCAGATCTTCCCCAAGCCGTTCTCGGAGATCGCGGCGCAGTCGATGCTGGCGAGCTCGCATATCTTCTGGAGCGCGACCTGGTTCGGTATCGCCACCGACGCCTTCAATCGTGCGCAAGCGTTCGTCAAGGCTGCGGCGCGCAAGCAGGCGGATGGAAGTCTCCCGCCGGGCGCGCTACGGCTCGCCGAAGCGGCCGGCCTGCTTCAGGAGATGAAGGGTCATCTCACGGCGGCCATTCACCGCTTCGATGCGGCCAAGGGCAATGACGACGCGCTCTCCTCGATCGGCTTCACCGCCGAGATCAACGCGCTGAAGGTCGCCGCGAGCGAGAAGGCGGGGGCGATCGTGCGGCTCGCCATGCAGATCAACGGCATCGTCGGCTACAAGAACGGCACGCCGTTCAGCGTCGGCAGGCATCTGCGCGACGTGACCTCCGCGCCGCTGATGATTTCGAACGACCGCATTCTTTCCAACACCGCGACGCTCCTGCTGATGAGCCGCTTTGACACCAGCCTGAGAGGTTGAGATGGACGCCAAGACGTTCGATGCCACGAGCCTGCTCGACACTCTGTTCGACAAGAGCATCTTGTTCAGGACCGGAGTAGACGGGCTTTATGGCCGCTCCGGCGTTTTCGAAGAGGTGATCGAGCGCTTTGAGCGGCTCGTGACGCGCATCGGAGCGCCGGACAAGGCAACCCGCATCCACTTCCCGCCGGGCATGAGTCGCGCCACGCTTGAAGGCAGCGGTTACATGAAGAGTTTCCCGCAGCTTGCGGGCTGCGTGCATTCCTTCATGGGCGGCGAACGCGAGCATGCGCAGCTTCTCGGCATGATGGCCGCGGGAGAGGACTGGACCGAACTGCAGCAGGCGACGAACGTGGTGCTGACGCCGGCCGCCTGCTACCCGCTCTATCCGACCGTTGCCGCGCGCGGTCCGGTGCCCGACGACGGTGTCCTGTTCGAGCTTTCCTCCTATTGCTTCCGCCACGAGCCTTCCAAGGATCCGGCGCGCATGCAGCTCTTCCGCATGCGCGAATTCGTCCGCATCGGGACGGCCGAGCAGGTGTGCGCCTTCCGCGAGAGCTGGCTGGAGCGCGGCAAGGCGATGATCGAATCACTCGACCTGCCGTGCGAAGTTGACCTCGCCAACGATCCGTTCTTCGGCCGCGGCGGCAAGATGATGGCCAACAACCAGCGCGACGAAGGACTCAAGTTCGAGCTGCTGATCCCGGTGACCAGTATCGAGAAACCGACGGCCTGCTTGTCCTTCAACTACCATCGCGACCATTTCGGCCAGACCTGGGGCCTGAAGTTCGCGGATGGCAGCCTGTGCCACTCGGCCTGCGTCGGCTTCGGGCTGGAGCGCGTGGCGCTCGCGCTGTTCCGCCATCACGGCCCTGACGTCGAGGCCTGGCCGGCTTCCGTGCGCGAGACGCTTTGGAGCAACTGATTTGGGGCAACTGAAATGAAGAGCGCCATCGCCGGGCTCGATCCGGCCGCCCACAAGCCGCACGGGTTGCACGATCCGGAGCGGCGATGGCCGCAGACCAACTGCTATGTCGATCTGCTGATCGAGGTGATGCATGCGACCGGGAATGACCCGGTCGCGGCGCTCGGCTTCACCGTCGCGCAGGATTTCGAAGGCGACCAGTTCACGTTCTTCAAATTCCCGACGGCCGACCTGCAGCGATTGGCCGGCCTGGATATCCAGGAACTGTCCGTGTTCGATCGCCTGGAGACGCATGTTCTCAATCAGATCGAGCGCGGGCGGCTGCCGCTGGTCGAGGTCGATGCCTTCCATCTGCCCGACACCAAGGGCATCACCTATCGCACCGGCCATTCCAAGACGACGGTCGGCATCAACGTGCTCGTTCCCGGGCGCCGCCACATGGCCTACTTCCACAACGACGGCTACTTTGCGCTGGGCGGCGAGGACTACGACGGCATTTTCGGACAGCGCGACGGCGCGCCGGCCGGCGGCCTGCCGCTGTTTCCTTATGCCGAGTTCGTCAAATTCGACGCCACGCGCCCTTCGCGCGATCCGGTCGGTGCCGCTACCGAGATCCTCGCGCAGCATCTGCGGCGCAGGCCGAAGCGCAATCCGCTCGACGCTTACGCGGCCGTGTTCGGCCGCCATGCCGAGGTGCTGGCCGGCCGGTCACCGGAGTATTTTCACGTCTACGCCTTCAACACGTTGCGGCAGGTGGGCGCCAATTTCGAACTCCTCTCCAGTCATCTGGAATGGCTGGGACGGCACGGCGAGACCAGTCTCGCTGAGGCGATCGAAGCCGCCGCGGCAATCGCCGAGGGCGCCAAGGTCATGCAATTCAAGCTCGCCCGCGCCATGGCCCGGCATCGGTTCGATGGACTCGCGGACGGCATCGGGCCGATGGCCAAGGCCTGGCAAACGGTGATGGACGCGCTGGACGGCCGTATGACGGATCTCGCCAGTAAGGCAGCATAGGACTGGCTTGCCGGTCATGGGAATGCGTGTGTGCACGGACACTTTTGTGTCGACGACCGAGACGGCCGAGCTCCTGGACAGCGGCTGGCGCATGGTCGTCTCGCCGGCCGGCGCGTGGGCGTCTCCGGCGGCGATCGACGGCAGTGCCGAATGGCTGGAGGCGGCGTGCCCCGGCACGGCCGCAGCTGCGCTGGAAGGGCTTGGCCGCTGGGACCGCAACCATCCCGCTCCGCTGCACGACCAGGACGTCTGGTATCGTCGCCGGCTCGATGCCGCAGGACCCGTCCGTCTTGTATTTGACGGCTTGGCGACGGTCGCGGAGGTCTGGCTCGACGATCGCCTCGTGCTGTCCTCGACCTCGATGTTCGAGCGCCATGATGTGGCTGTGACGCTTGCCGGCGGCGAGCAACTGGTCATCGCATTCCGCAGCCTCAAGCGCCATCTGGAAACCTTGACCGGTCCGCGTGCGCGCTGGAGGCCGCGCATGATCGACGATCAGCGGCTGAGGCTCGTGCGGACCACGCTGATCGGCCATATGCCGGGTTGGTCCCCGGGCTTCGACATCGTCGGACCGTGGCGGCCGATCAAGCTGGTCCGCGATACCGATCGCCAAGCCGTGCGCGATGTGCAAATGCAGGCCGACCTCGCCAGCACGACAGGGCATCTTTCGGTCACGGTCACGCTGGTCGAGCCGTTAGACGGCACGCCGGCCATGATCGCCTGTGCGGGCGCTGTCGCCGCGTTGACGGCCGAGACAGACACGCGGCTGACGGCAAGACTGGATATCGCGAACGTTGCGCCATGGTGGCCGAACAGCCATGGCGAACCGGCGTTGCACGAGGTCGTCCTGACGCTCGGCCCGATGCGAATTGCACTCGGCCGCGTCGGCTTCCGGCATATCGAGATCGATCGTGGCGCCGACGGCCGCGGCTTTCGGCTGGTTGTCAATGGCGTATCCGTCTTTTGCCGCGGCGCGGTGTGGACGCCGTCCGATCCGGTGCGGCTGCCGTCCTCACGCGAAGAGATCGCGCGTGACCTCGATCTTGCACGGCGGGCCGGGGTCAACATGCTCAGGGTCGGCGGCACGTTCGTCTATGAGAGCGACGCATTTCACGAGCTTTGCGACGAGATGGGCATCCTGGTCTGGCAGGACCTGATGCTCGCCAATTTCGACTATCCGGCGAAGGACGAAGCCTGGCAGGCGTCGCTCTCGCGCGAGGTCGGGAATCTGCTCGGGCGGCTCAGGCATTCGCCGTCACTCGCCGTTCTGTGCGGCGGCAGCGAGGTGGCGCAGCAGGCGGCGATGATGGGCTTGCCGATGTCGATGGACCCGACGCCCTGGTTCGACAAGGTGGTGCGCCCCATCGCCGAAGCGCAACGTCCCGACGTGGTGCTTGTGACGTCATCGCCGTCCGGCGGCAACCTGCCGTTCACGGCCGATGGCGGGCCGACGCATTATTACGGGGTCGGTGCCTATTGCCGTCCGCTGGATGACGCGCGCCGGGCCGAGGTGCGCTTCGCGAGCGAATGCCTTGCCTTTGCCAATGTGCCTGACAAGGCAACGCTGGATGCGCAACTGCCTGTGCCGCCGGTGCACGATCCGCGCTGGAAGGCGGGTGTGCCGCGCGACGTCGGCGCCTCCTGGGACTTCGAGGATGTGCGCGAGCATTATCTAGAGACGCATTTTTCCGTCGACGCGCGCCGGCTGCGCATCGAGAATACCGGTCGCTATCTCGAGCTTTCCCGTGCGGTGACGACCGAGGTGGTGGAGCGCACCATCGACGAATGGCGCAGGCCCTGTTCGCTGACGGCCGGAGCGCTGCTGTTCTTCTGGAAGGATATGCGGCCGGGCGCGGGCTGGGGCATGGTCGATTCGACCGGCCGGCCGAAACCCGTCTGGCACGGGCTCAGGCGGGCATTTGCCCCGCTGCGGCTGATCCTGAGCGATGAGGGCGTCAACGGGCTGACCGTCCATGCCGTCAACGATACTGCGAAGACCGTCCAGGCGACATTGTCGCTGACCTGTCTGCGGGACGGCGTCACGGCGGTGGTGTCGGCGCGCCGGCCGATCAGCGTGCCGGCGCACGGTGGCCTGTCGCTTTCGGCCTTCTCGGTGCTCGGCGCCTTTTTCGATATCTCCTACGCCTATCGCTTCGGGCCGCCCGGACATGAAGTCACCGTGGCAAGGCTGGAAGACGATGACGGGAAGGTCCTTGCCGAGGCCTTCCATGTGCTGCCGGATGTCATGACCGCGCGGCGCGACGTGGGCCTGACTGTGAGTTTGGTGCGCCGGAAGGACGCGTGGCGGCTGCGGCTCGCCTGCAAACGCGCGGCCTATCACGTCTCCATCCAGGACGATCTGTTCGTTCCAGGGGAGAACAATTTTCACCTGATGCCGGGCACCGAGCGGGAGGTCGGCCTTGACGGTCCGCATGTGGCGACGCCTGGCGGCACAGTGACGGCGCTCAATGCCGATCGCGACATGAGCTACGAGGCGCCCAGAGCAGAAGAATTGGAAGTCGGGCGGACAAATGAGTCCGCCGGGAGCGTGACATGAAACCAGTTGTCTTTGCCGATACCATCGGCTGGCTGAACGAAGCGAAGGGAAGGCGGGGTGTCGTCATTGCCGGCGCGCACGGTCATGAGGATCTGTGCAGTCGCCGATTCCTGAAGCTGTTGTCCGACAAGGCGGCCGCGGCGGGCCTGCCTACCCTGTTGTTTGACTATCCCGGCTGCGGCAACGCGGTCGGCGACCACGCGGCGCCGGGCCAGGTGATGGCCTGGACTGCAAGTATCGGCGCGGCGATCGACCGGTTGAAGCGGGATTGCGGCGTGGAGGATGTCATCCTCGCCGGCTTCCGTCTCGGCGCGCTGCTGGCCCCGCTCGCTGCGGCGGGGCGGGACGACGTGGCAGGCCTTGCGCTGCTCGCGCCACCGAGTTCCGGCAAAACCTATGTGCGCGAAATCACCGCGATGTCGCGCGTGATCGATGGGGCACTCGCCAACAGCGCCGCAAGCGACGTGACGTTCGCCGAGGGACGCGAGGCCGTCGGCTTCCGGCTTTCGCATGAGACGCTCGCCGATCTGTCGATGCTGGATTGGCGGCGGTCCGTGGCGGCCCTTCCGCCCCTGCCGATGCTTTTGATCGCGAACGGAAAGCCGTTGGCAGTCTCTGAAATCCGCGCTGGCCGGACTTCGGTCGAAAGCACGACGATCGTGCAGTTCAAGGACTATCACCTGCTCATGTGCGACCCGACTGCGAACCGGATCCCAGCCGACGTTGTCGATTGCTGGGCGGATTGGTTGTCCGACCGGGCCGTCGCCGGCGTAGCTCAGGGCGTCGTATCCTTGACCGGCCGCGAGCTATTGGAGGGGTCGCACTACACGGAAGAGCCGGTTGTGATCGGGCAGGCGTCATCGATCTGTGGCGTGCTGACCCGGCCGCGTGTCAGCCATGCTGCGGCCGATCCGGTCATCTTCCTCAACTCCGGCGGCGTGCCGCATGTCGGCTGGGCGCGCGGCACGGTCGAGGCGGCGCGCGAGCTGGCGGCTGCCGGCGTGGCGTCGCTGCGCATCGACCTGCCGGGCATCGGCCTGAGCGACGATGCTGCGAGCGATCGTCTGTTCCTCTACGATTCCCGCACCCGCTTCGACGTCGGCGCGGCGATTGACTGGATGCAGCGGGCGGGCTTTGCCAAGGTCGAGCTTGTGGGCACATGCTCGGGCGCCTTCCAGGCCTTTCACACTGCGCGCGCAGACCGCCGCGTCCGCGCCCTGACCATGATCAACCCGCTCTGCTTTGCCTGGAACAGTTCCTATGCGCTGGAGCTGACGGCCTGGAAAGCATACGAAACCTCCAAGGCGAATCGCGGAAGCCAGCAGCAGATCGGTCCGGCGGAGGGGCCTGCGATGACGACCAGGTCCGCCTGGAAGCTGTCAGTGTCAGGTAGCGCCAGGCGGCTGGTGCGGCGCGGATTGGAAGCCGTCAAGTCGACGTTGTCGGCGACGCATCCGTCAGCCCTGCTTGGTCGTAACCGCGTCGAGCGCTGGATGCGCGAGCTTTGCAGTCGCGACGTACGCGTCCTCATGGTCACCTCGGACGGCGATCTCAGCCTGCAGGAGATCGCACGCCATTTCGGCCAGGACGGCAAACGGCTCACAAGCATCCCTGGCGTGACGCGGCTGACGCTGCCGAACGCCGACCATTCGCTCACGCCTCGTTCCGCGCGGCGCACTGTCGTTGCGCGCCTGATCGACCACCGCGGCGGCAGGCGCGGAGGATCGAGCCGTCCCGATGCCGTGCGGGTCACGGTGCAGCATGCCGAGGTGAAGCCTAAATCGATGGCGCTGTCATGAAACACGGTTTGGCCGCTCCAGCGACGAAGATCAGCGCGGCACCGGATCATGTTTTTCGGCGGCGTCGCGTTCGGCGAAGACCTTGTCGATCAATCCCCATTCGAGCGCCTGCTGCGCGGACATGAAGTGATCGCGATCCAGGGTCCGTTCCACGTCGGCTTCGGTGCGCCCGCAGTGCTGCGCATAGAGCCGGATGATGCGCCGTTTGGTCTCCTGCATTTCGGTGGCATGAATCAGGATGTCGGATGCCTGGCCCTGGAAGCCGCCGAGCGGCTGATGCACGTGAAGGCTCGCATTCGGAAGCGCGGCGCGGTGACCGGGCTCGCCGGCCATCAGCAGGAACGATCCCATCGAGCGCGCCGTGCCCATGCACAGCGTGTGCACCGGCGCCTTGATGAACTGCATGGTGTCGTACATCGCAAGCCCGCTGGTGATCACGCCGCCATAGGAGTTGATGTAGAGGTTGATCGGCTTGTGCGGATTCTCGGCCTCGAGGAATAGCAGCTGCGCGCAGACCAGTCCGGACATCGCATCATTGACCTCGCCGTTCAGGAAGATGATGCGCTCGCGCAGGAGCCTGGAATAGATGTCGAAGGAACGTTCGCCGCGGGTCGACTGTTCGACGACCATAGGGACGAGTTGCATCATGTCGCGCATCGGCGACCTCCATTGCTGCAGGTGATGAAGTCTCAACGGGTGTTGAAGTCTGGGATTAAGCCGCGCGCATCAGGCAGCGGTTGTTGCTGTTGGCCGGCTGCGGCTGCTTTGCGCTGATGTCGCAGGCTTGCTGGATGATGCGAAAGCGGGTGCCGCCGGCCTCGTTCGGCTCGATCCGGAAGGTGACATGGCTTTCGCGAAACGGCGGCTCGGACTCGCGCAGCCGGAAGCGCACCTCTTCGCCAGCGATCGAGGAGAGGGGTTCAGCGTCCGCGAGATCGCAATCCGGGAGCCAGCGTTCGCGCAGGGCTGGAATGGTGAGGCGCGCCATACTTTCTCAGGCGGTGCGTCGAGCTCGTATTCGATCACCAGGGCCGCGTCGGCGTCAGGCTCAACCGTGTCGCTCATTGATCCATGTCCTTCAAGAGGTCGGAGAGCGCTTCGATGCGCTTCGGCCAATAGGCGCGGTAGCGGGCGAGCCAGGTCCCGATGCTGGCGATGCCGTCCCGGTCGACCTCATAATTCACGAAGCGGCCCTGCCGCTGCTCGCGCACCAGCCCTGCCGCGCGCAGCACCGCCAGATGCTGCGACATCGCCGGCTGGCTGATCTCAAGTCCGTCTCGCAAGGCGCTGGCGTTCAGGCTGCCGTCGGCCAGCTTCTCAAAGACCTTGCGGCGGGTCGGATCGGCCAGCGCCTTGAAGATATCGGTATCGACCATGCCGACACATAAGCATATACTTATGTGTCGTGCAAGCCTGAACTGTCTCGTGCAGCGTGACGTCGCGGCGCGCGGGTACTTTGCATGGGGTTGTTTTACGAATTCGCCCGCGCAGCGCCCATCTCGTCCCGGCGATACGAGCTCGGCTGCTACTGCAGCGCTTCGCCGTGCTGCGAGATGTCGAGGCCCTCCAGCTCCTGCTGCATCGAGACGCGCAGCGGGACGAAGGCGCTGACCAGCTTGAGCAGCACGAAGGTGACGCCGCCGCACCAGACAAAGGTGGCCGCGACGCCGTAGAGCTGGATCAGCAGCTGCTTCGGATTGCCCTCGAGCAGGCCGGACGTGCCGCCGATCGCAGAGGCCGCGAACACGCCGGCAAGCAGCGTGCCGGTCAGGCCGCCGATGCCGTGCACGCCGAACACGTCGAGCGAGTCGTCATATTTGAAGCGATGCTTCAGCCAGGTGCAGGCCCAGAAGCAGACCAGGCCGGCAATGATGCCGATGATGACGCCGTGCCACGGCGCGACGAAGCCGGATGCCGGGGTGATGGTGCCGAGCCCCGCGACCGCACCCGAGATCATGCCGAGCACCGACGGCTTGCGGCGCGTCGCCCATTCGATCGCGCCCCAGGTCAGCGCGCCGGCGCAGGCCGCAAGATGGGTGGCGGTGATCGCCATCACCGCGCGCGAATTGGCCGCGAGCGCCGACCCGCCGTTGAAGCCGAACCAGCCGACCCAGAGCAGGCCGGTGCCGACCACCGCGAGCGACAGATCGAACGGCGAAAGATTGTCATGGCCATAGCCGTGGCGGTTGCCCATCACCTTGGCCGCGACCAGGCCGCTGATACCGGCGGAGAGATGCACCACGAGACCGCCGGCGAAATCCAGCACGCCCGCCGATGCGAGGAAGCCGCCGCCCCACACCCAATGCGCCAGCGGCACATAGGCGAAGATGAACCAGCCGATCGAGAACAGCACATAGGCGGAGAACCGCATGCGGTCGGCCACCGAGCCTGCGACCAGCGCCACCGTGATGATCGCGAACGTCATCTGGTACAGCATGAACAGCGCTTCGGGGATGGTCTTCGCCGCCGGATTGATGCTGTCCATGGTGATGCCGGCCAGGAACCAGCGATCGAGCGAGCCCAGCCATGGACCGTCGCCGACGAAGCTCAGCGAATAGCCGAAGGTGACCCAGAGGATCGAGACGAGTGCAACGGCGGTGAGGCTCTGCGCCATCGTCGCCAGCACGTTCTTCTTGCGCACCATGCCGGAGTAGAACAGCGCCAGTCCCGGGATCGTCATCATCAGCACCAGCGCGGTGGCGACGATCATCCAGGCGGTGTCGGCGGCGTTGATGCCGGAGCTGGATGCCGAGTCTTGCGCGAAGGCCGGCGTGGCCCGTGCGAACAGGATTGCAGCAGTGATCGGCGCAGCTGACATCGCTGCACGAAGAGCTCGTGCCCCCATCATCATTCCCCGGCGGTGGTCGTTTCGTGGTGCGGATTGTTTGCGTACGCCGGCGTCGTTGCCGGCAGCGATGTCGATAACTCTCAGAGCGCGTCGTTGTCGGTCTCGCCGGTGCGGATGCGCAGCGCGTGGTCGATCGGCGTCACGAAGATCTTGCCGTCGCCGATCTGGCCGGTGCGCGCGTGCTGGGTGATGACGCTGACCGCCTTGTCGGCGAGCTCGGTATCGACGGCGATCTCGATCCGAAGCTTGGGCAGGAAGTTCACGACATATTCGGCGCCGCGATAGATCTCGGTATGACCCTTCTGGCGGCCATAGCCCTTCACCTCGGTCACAGTCATGCCGTGGACGCCGATCGCAGTCAGCGCCTGGCGCACCTCATCGAGCTTGAACGGTTTGATGATCGCGACGACGAGTTTCATGGTTCAGGCCTTCATTCCCTTGAGGTTTTCCGTGTGCGCCCGTCCCCGGAGCGGCATTTGCCGTCCCGCGAGCCGGCACCTGCTGCCTCCCGGAGCGGCAATTTGCCATCCCCGAGCCGGCGTTTCGCGTCCGCTAAATCTGGCAGCTTTCTGGGCAAATGGCATAAAAAAGTTGCAGGTTGAAGCGGAAAACATGCGCAGCGCGTGAGCTCCCTCACTGTACGGATTGGAAACGCTCCGCCACAATGTGGCTTTCCCGCCCCGGCCAGCGCTCTTGCTGGTTCGTTTCGCCTATCGCGCGTCCCTGCGCGCGCCCCGAGGAAACAAGAAATGTCGAACCGAAACTGGTTTTATGCATCTGAAGGCCAGCAAAAGGGCCCCCTGCCTGAAACCCAGCTCCGCGACCTGATCACCCGGGGCATGGTCGGGGCCGACACCCTGGTGTGGACCGAGGGCATGGCCGGCTGGCAGAAGGCCGGGGAGATTCCGGGCCTCGTCCCGAGCGCCGGCGCGCCGCCAGCATTTCCGCAGGCCGGCGGACCGCCGCCCGTGGTGGCGTCCGGAAGCTATAGCGGAGGCACGCTGTCGGCCGACTTCCCGATCTGGGGCCTGTTCGGACGCAGCCTCTTGATGTTCATCGGCCAGATTCTCGTCATCCCGGCGCCGTGGACCGCGACCGGCCTGTACCGCTTTGCGATTCCCTATATCCGTGTGCCGGGCCGCCCGCATTTCGCCTTCACCGGGCAGCCGCTCGACATCTGGTGGGTCTTCATCGTGCTCGGCCTACTGACCTATGCCGGTGCGGCCAACAGCAACATCGTGACGCTGCTCTCGCTGCTGTTGCAGGGCTTCCTGAGCTGGATGATCGTGCGCTGGATCATCGGCCATCTCAGCTCGAGCGGCCAGGACCTGCCGATCTCGTTCAAGGGCAGCCCGGTCGCCTATGTCGGCTGGTACGTGGCAATGGTGGTCTCGGCCATCACCATCATCGGCTGGGCCTGGGTGCTGACCGCCTGGATGCGCTGGATCTGCCGCAACATCGACGGCACACGCCGCGAGGTCAGCTTCAACGCGTCCGGCATCGAGGTGCTGTGGCGAACCATCGTGTTCACGATCGCCTGCGGCTTCCTGATCCCGATTCCGTGGGTGCTGCGCTGGTACGGCAACTGGTTCGTCTCGCAATTCGCGCTGACCGAGCGCGGCGCCTACGCAGGCCAGTAAGCGCGATCTCATCGTGCCGACCGGCTCTGTTCGAGCTTGAGCTCTACGCCTTTCGCTCGCGCACCGAACCTTCTTGCGCGACGGACGCCACCAGCGTGCCGTCGGGCTTGAAGATCAGGCCGCGTGTCAGGCCGCGGCCTGACTGCGCGCTCGGCGAATCCTGCGCGTAGAGCAGCCATTCGTCGGCGCGGAACGGGCGGTGAAACCACATCGCGTGATCGAGGCTCGCCGGCATCATGCGCTTGTCGAACAGCGTGCGGCCGTAGCGCGCCATCACGGCATCGAGCAGCGAGAAATCCGACGCATAGGCGAGCGCGCACAGATGCAGCGCCGGATCGTCGGGCAGCTTGGCCGCGGTGCGGATCCAGACATGGATGCGGCCGTCGTCGATCTTCTGGCCGAAATAACGGCCGAGCTCGACCGGGCGCAGCTCGATCGGCCGGTCGCTCTCGTAATAGCGGCGGATGAACTCTGGCATCTCCTTGAACATCGGCTGCTTCGACACCTCCTCCGCGGTCAGCTTCTCCGGCGGCGGCACGTCGGGCATCTTCTCCTGATGATTGAAGTTGCTCTCTTCCTCGGCATGGAACGACACCATGATGGAGAAGATCGCGTTGCCGTGCTGGATCGCGGTGACGCGGCGGGTGGTGTAGCTCTTGCCGTCGCGCAGCCGCTCGACCTGGTAGATGATCGGGATCTGCGGATCGCCGGGCAGGATGAAGTAGCAATGGATCGAGTGCGGCAGGCGGCCTTCGACGGTGCGGCAGGCCGCCACCATCGCCTGGCCGATCACCTGGCCGCCGAACACGCGCTGCCAGCTCGTCTTCGGGCTGTTACCGCGGAACAAATTCACCTCGAGCTGCTCGAGATCGAGGATGGACAGCAGGTCGATCAGGCTCTTGGACATGGATAGGCCCCGGAATGACGATTGGGGCTGTTAGCCGCCCTTGTTTCTAAACTCTGTTTCGCCCAGCTAATATCAGGTAGCAAGTCTCCTTTGATGGCGTAATCGAGTAAGGATCGCATGCCGGCACAGCGAAGTATTGTCATCTGCGGGGGCGCATTTGCAGGGTTGGCGCTGGCCGTGGCGCTGCGCCAGGGGCTTGGGCCGGACATCCCGGTCATCGTGGCCGATCCGGCGCTGAGCCAGCGTCCGAGCCGCGATCCGCGCGCGACCGCGATCGTGGCGGCCTGCCGGCGGCTGTTCGAGACCCTCGGCGTCTGGGGCCAGGTGGCGCCGACCGCGCAGCCGATCACGGATATGGTCGTGACCGACTCCAGGCTGGAGGACGCGACGCGCCCGGTGTTCCTGACCTTCGCCGGCAATGTCGAGCCCGGCGAGCCGTTCGCCCATATGGTCGAGAACCGCTATTTGATCGATGCACTCGCGAGCCGTGCCGAAGCCGAGGGCGTCGAGCTGCGCGCCACCGCGGTGTCGAGCTTCGCGTCGCGCCCCGACGGCATCAGCGTCACGCTGGCCGACGGCACCGTGATCGATGCGAGCCTGCTGGTTGCCGCCGACGGCGCCCGCTCGAAGCTGCGCGAGCGCGCCGGGATTGCAACCCATGGCTGGGACTATAACCAGTCCGGCATCGTGGTCACGGTCGGACACGAGCGCGAACATCACGGCCGCGCCGAGGAGCATTTCCTGCCCGCAGGGCCGTTCGCGATTCTGCCGCTGACCGGCAATCGCTCGTCGCTGGTGTGGACCGAGACGCGCAAGGATGCCGCGCGCATTGTCGCCTTGAACGAAGAGCAATTCCACGCCGAGCTCGAGCAGCGCTTCGGCCTGCATCTCGGCGAGATCAAGCCGCTCGACAAGCCGCGCGCGTTTCCGCTCGGCTATTTCGTCGCGCGCTCGTTCATCGCCGAACGGCTGGCGTTGATCGGCGACGCCGCGCATGTGATCCATCCGATCGCGGGGCAGGGCCTCAATATGGGCCTGAAGGACGTCGCTGCGCTCGCCGAGGTCGTGGTCGATGCGGCGCGGCTCGGCATGGACCTCGGCCAGGCCGACGTGCTCGAGCGCTACCAGCGCTGGCGGCGCTTCGACACGATGGCGATGGGCGTCGCCACCAACTCGCTGAACTTCCTGTTCTCCAACGAATCGACGCTGCTGCGCACCGTGCGCGACATTGGCCTCGGGCTCGTCGATCGCGCGCCGCCGTTGAAGGAGATGTTCATCCGCCAGGCGGCGGGACTGTCAGGCGAGGTGCCGCGGCTGCTGAAGGGCGAGGCGCTGTAGCGGTTGCGGAGGTTCCGTAGCCCGGATTGCGCTGCGCTTCATCCGGGCTACGCTGACATCAATCGATTTTCCTCGCCTCTTCCGGCAGCATGATCGGGATGCCGTCGCGGATCGGATAGGCGAGCTTTGCCGAGCGCGAGATCAGCTCCTGCCGCGCGGCGTCGAATTCCAGCGGTCCCTTGGTGATCGGGCACACCAGGATTTCCAGCAGTTTTGGGTCGGCGGTGCTTTCGAGATGATCAGTCGTGGAATTCATGGGAGTCTCCGGCTCGCCGTGATCTAGCACATCCAAATAAGCGCTGTCAGCGCTTGGCCATCCGCAACAACTCGTCGATCGCGGCCTGCTGACGCGGTTTCGGCAGCGCCTGCTCGGACAGCGCGTAGCCGATGAACGCCCAGTAGAAGATCTGCGCGCGGCCGCGCGCCACGTCGTCGTCGAATCCGGCCTGACGGAGCAGCGTTTCGATATAGCCGATCCGGCGCTGGTCGACCTCGAGCACGGCGGCGCGCGCCACGGCATCGGCGGTGGCCCAGCTGCGCACCGCGCGTTCCAGCGCCAGCCGCGCCGAGAAGGCGCGGCGCAGCAACAGCGCCAGCGCGTCGCCGCCTTCCGGAATGGTCTCGAGCTCGGCGATCACCTGTTCGGCCGCGACCTCGCGCCAATGGGTCAGGACCGCCGCGCGGTAGGCGCCGATGTCGGCGAAATGCCAGTAGAAGCTGCCGCGCGAGACGCCCATGGCCTTGGCCAGCGGCTCGGCCTTGAGCGCCGTGAAGCCGCGTCGCGCCAGCGTCTTCAGGCCCTGATCGAGCCAGTCCTTGACCGAGAGCTGTTCCGTCATGGTTCCCCGTCCCGCCGTCACCATACACAAGTGTATTGACAGGCGCCAGCGTCCGGTATCATATCCATACAGTAGTGTATGGAGGCATCGCGATGCGTGATCTTCTGCTGCAGGGCGCCGGCGTCGTCGCCATCCTGGTCAGCCTGATCCATGGCGTGCTCGGCGAGACCAGGATATTCGCGCGCGCCACCGTCGAGCCGCCGCGGCTGCGGCTCTTGCTTCGCCTGGTCTATCAGGCCGGCACCGTCGCATGGGTCGGCGGCGGCGTGCTGCTGCTCGCCGCGCCCGCGATGGCCTCCGATGCCGCGCGGCACTGGATCGTGGCGACGCTCGGCGTCGTGTTCGGCGTCGCGGCGCTCGCCAACGCGGTGGCGACCCGCGGCCGCCACTTCGGCTGGATGGCGATGAGCGCCGTGGTGGCGCTCGCCGCCGCCGGCTACTAGCGAGGCCGAGCATGACGACCGATCGCATCAGCCTCAGCATCGCCGATGGCGTCGCGGACGTCAGGCTCAACCGCCCGGACAAGCTCAATGCGCTCGATCCGGCGATGTTCGCCGCGATCGCCGAAATCGGTGCGCAGCTCGCGGACAACCGCAAGCTCCGCGCCGTGGTGCTCTCGGGCGAAGGGCAGGCCTTCTGCGCCGGCCTCGACATGGAGCGTCTGGTCGCAACGACGGAGGGCGAATCCATCCTGCCCTTTGCCGATCTCGGCCAGCGGACCCACGGCATTGCCAATTTTGCGCAGCATCTGGTATGGCTCTGGCGCGAGCTGCCGGTGCCGGTCATCGCCGCTGTCCACGGCATCGCCTTCGGCGGCGGCTTTCAGCTGATGCTCGGTGCCGACATCCGATATCTCGCATCCGGCACGCGCCTTGCGATCATCGAGGCCAAATGGGGATTGGTGCCCGACATGGCCGGCACGCAGCTGATGCGCCATCTCGCGCGCGAGGATGTGGTCCGTGAACTCACCTACACCGCGCGCGTCTTTTCCGCGGACGACGCGCTCGGGTACGGCTTCGCCACCCGGATCGTTGAACAGCCGCGCGAGGCGGCGCTGAAGACGGCGCGCGCGATCGCGGACCGCAGCCCGGATGCGATCCGCGCCGCCAAGCGGCTGCTCAATCTTGCAGCCGATCGCGATGCGGCGACCGGACTTGCAGCCGAAACCGCCGAACAGGCGCTTCTGCTCGGCTCGTCCAATCACATCGAGGCCGTCAGGGCGAATCTCGAGCGGCGGCCCCCGCAATGGAGTTTTACATGACGACTGGCCCGGGCTTCGATCTCGAACGTCTCGTTGCGACCAATGCGTCGGCGGCCTTCAATCGGCTTGCCGGCTTCGAGGTCGTCTCCGCCGGCACCGGCACGGTGGAACTGCGCATGCCTTGGCGCGACGATCTCACCCAATATGCGGGACACTTGCACGCCGGAATGATCGCGGCGCTGCTCGACACCGCCTGCGGCTTTGCCGCGGCGTCGATCGCAGGTTCCGTCACCGCATCGCATTTCTCGATGAATTGCCTGAAGCCCGCGCTGGGCCGCTGCTTCATCGCGAAAGGCACCACATTGCGTGCCGGACGCAGGCAGGTCTTCGCGCGCGCGGAACTTTTTGCGGAGAACGAGCAGGGTGAGACCTCGCTGGTTGCAACAGGTGAAACCGTACTCGTTCCGCTGGCAGGCTAAGCCGCGCGGATCGCGCATGACTGTGAAATTTATGGAGCCATCAATTTCGGTGCGGAATCGGCTTACGCGCGGATAACCATGCCACTGAAAGTTGCAGAATATTATCGAGAATACAATTCAATCAGCCTAGCCTGTGCGTACGGACAACCATGGACCGACGCATGTTTCGTGTTTTTACGTGCCTTTCAGGTGAGCATGACTGGCGGCTCGTTCTGCTCGCCGGGCTGGTCTGCTTCGTTGCCAGTATTGTGGCCGTCAATATTTTTCATCGCGCAATTGCATCGCAGGCGAGGACGCGGCTGATCTGGATTGCGATCGCGGGAGCCGCAATCGGCTACGGCATCTGGGCAACGCATTTCATCGCCATGCTGGCCTATGAGCCGGGAATCCCCACCGGCTACGGTATCGTCCTCACCGCGCTGTCGCTCGCCGCGGCGATGATGCTGACATCCGGCGGCCTCGGCCTTGCCGCCAGCGACTCCAGCCGGTGGCGCGCGCCGGTCGGCGGCGCCGTGATCGGAGCCGGCATCGCCAGCATGCACTATCTCGGGATGTGGGCGCTGGAGGTGCCGGGCCACGTCGTCTGGTCGCTCGATCTCGTGGCGGCCTCCGTCGTGCTCGGCATGCTGTTCGGCTACGCTGCGCTGGCGATCGCGGTCCGCCGTCAGGACCGCTGGATGTCGCTCGTCGCGGCGCTGCTGCTGACGCTGGCGATCGTGTCGCATCATTTCACCGCGATGGGCGCGGTCGAGATCGTCCCGGATCCGTTGCAGGCTCCGGCGGCCCTGTCGCTCTCGCCTGCCTTCCTCGCCATCGTGATCGCCGGCGTGGCGCTGTCGGTGCTCGGGATGAGCCTGGTCGGCGTGCTCGCGGATCGCCGGCTGGCGCTTCGCACCCGCCGCTTCGAGGAGATCATCAGCCAGCTTTCGTCGGCGCGACAGCAGGTCGAGGCGTCGCAGAAGGAGCTGGAGGAGCAGAGGTTCCGGCTGGATACCGCGATCAACCACATGGGCGAGGGCCTCTGCATGTTCGATGCGGAGAAGCGCCTCGTCGTTTGCAATGATCGCTATGCCAAGATGTACCGGCTGCCGCCGGAATTGCTGCTGCCCGGCACAGCCCATCGCGAGATCATCAGGCATCGCATCGCCAACGGCATTCTCAAGGGCGAGACCAGCGACAGCGCCGCAACGCAGGTGCTCGCGACATTGAACGCGCTCCCGGCCGGCGAGATCAGCAGCCGGGTCGACGAGCTCGCCGACGGCCGCCTGATCTGCGTGACGCGGCAGCCGATGCCCGGCGGCGGCTGGGTGGCGACGCATCGCGACGTCACCGAGCAGCGGCGCTCGGAAGCCAAGATCACCTATATGGCGCAGCACGACGCGCTGACCGATCTGCCGAATCGCGTGCTGCTCAAGGAATGGATGGAGCGCGCGCTCTCCGGTGCCCGGTGCGGCGGACCGAGCCTTGCGGTGCTGATGCTCGATCTCGACCGCTTCAAGGACGTCAACGACACGCTCGGGCACCCGGCGGGCGATGCGCTGCTGAGGTCGGTGGCCGCGCGCTTGCGCAGGTGCGTCAGCGATACGACGCTGGTCGCGCGGCTCGGCGGCGACGAGTTCGCGGTGATCGACCATGTCAGCGATCCGGTCACGGAAGCGGGCCTGCTCGCCGAGAAGATCAGGAAGGCGCTCAGCGAGCCGATCGATCTCGGTGATCATCGGGTGACCACCACGACCAGCATCGGCATTGCGATCGCGCCGCGCGACGGCACCGATTCGGACGAGGTGCTGCGCAGCGCCGATCTCGCGCTTTACTCGGCCAAGAGCGGCGGGCGCGGCTCGTTCCGCTTCTTCGAGCCGGAGCTCGATCGGCTGCTGCAGGCCCGGCGCAGCCTCGAGCGCGACATGCGCAGTGCGCTCGCCAATGGCGAGTTCGAGCTGCACTATCAGCCGTTCATCCATGTCGCGAGCGGGGAGACCTGCGGCTTCGAGGCGCTGCTCCGCTGGCACCATCCGCAACGCGGCATGGTATCTCCGGCGCAGTTCATTCCGCTGGCGGAGGAGACCGGCCTGATCGTGCCGCTCGGGGAATGGGTGCTGCGCACCGCGTGTGCGGAGGCCGCCAAATGGCCCGACGACCTCAAGATCGCGATCAATCTGTCGCCTGTGCAGTTCAGGAGCCCGGAGTTGGTCCCGGTGATCGTGCACGCGCTGGCGAGTGCCGGAATTTCGCCGGAGCGCCTCGAGCTCGAGGTCACCGAAACGGCCATCATTCAGGACAGCGAAGCGGTGTTTACCGCGCTTAGCCAACTGCACGATCTCGGGGTGCGGATCGCGCTCGACGATTTCGGCACCGGCTACTCGTCGCTGAGCTTCTTGCAGAAGTTTCCGTTCGACAAGGTCAAGATCGACCGCAGCTTCGTCTCCGAGCTCTCCGGCGCATCGGACGAGTCGCGCCGGATCGCGCGCGCGATCGTTCGCTTTGCCGTCAGCCTCGGCAAGACCACGACGGCCGAAGGCGTCGAAACCAGGGAGCAGCTCGACATCCTCCGCGCCGACGCCTGCGTGGAAGTGCAGGGCTTCCATTTCAGCCCGCCGGTGCAGAGCGAGAAGGTCGCACAGATGATCGGCGGGCGAACCCCGGCAGCGGCCGAACGGCCTGCGGTTCGTCTCGCGATGGCGGGTGCCGCGTCCTGATCGACGGGCTGCGCCGGGCGGCCCCGATACGCATGAGGCGTAAGGCCGCAGCACGCCGTCAAAACCAAACTGCGCGTGGAGCGCAAAGCGGTTTTCGCGACCGTTAGAATTCCTCTAAAGCCAGCCTCCGCGGCGCTTCCTTGACTTGGCAATCGCCTCAGCATTCTTCACGCATGTGCCCTGCGCGAAGGCGTTGTGGGCATGATTGTCAACGGAGGGGAGATACGCGTGAGAGTGATTTTGAGCGCTGCACTTGCAGCATGCGTCCTTGGGAGCGTTCTTGGGCTGACCGGATCGGCGGCGTTCGCCGACGGCTACAAGAATTGCACCAAGCTCGACAAGGCGTCGTGGAAGCCGGCAAGCGAAGCCGAAGCCAAGGCCAAGGCGCTCGGCTACGAGGTGCGCCGGTCGAAGGTCGAGGGCTCCTGCTACGAGGTGTACGGCGTCAAGGAAGGCAAGCTCTACGAGTTGTTCTACAGCCCGGAAGATCTCAGCCTGAAGCACACCATCGCGAAGTGAAGCAGGCGCGATGACGAAGGCGGCGCCGGGCGCCCGCGGCGCGACCAGCGTGCAGGTCTGGGACCTGCCGCTGCGGCTGTGGCACTGGGCGCTCGCCATCCTCGTCCTGGTCGCCTGGGTGACGCCCAGCACCTATGACCGGCTGCACCGGCTGGCGGGTTATTCGGTGATCGGGCTGCTGGCGTTCCGGCTGATCTGGGGCTTTGCCGGCACGCGCTACGCGCGTTTCGGCAGGCTCGGCGTCCGCCTGCGCGCGGCGCCGCGCTACATCTGGAATCTCCGCCGCGGCATCACCGGGCGCTATATCGGGCTCAACCCCGCGGGCACCGTGATGCTGGTGGCGCTGCTGTTCCTGCTTGCAATCTCGACAATCACGGGCGCGATGGAGGTCACCGTGACCTTCTTCGGTGTCTGGTGGGTCGAGGACACCCACGCCTATGCCTCGGATGCGGTCATCATCCTGGTCGCCCTGCACGTGCTCGGCGTCATCGTGGTCGGCTTGCTGCAGCGTCAGAACCTGGTGCGCGCGATGTTCACCGGCCGCAAGCAACTGCGCAATCGCTGATGGGCGGGAAGCTTTTTGTTTTGGCGCGTTGTCTTCGCGCGAGCCGGTCGCCGCTTCGCTCGAAAGCGCCTACTGCACCGGCGGGTCGCCCGAGGTGCGTTTCTTGGCGAGATCCATCTCGGTGACCGCGATCAGGATCTCGGCGCGGGTCTTCAGGTCCGGCGCCTCGAGCATCGCCTGCTTCTCGGCCGGACCATAGGGCGACATCATCGCCAGCGCATTGACCAGCGCCTCGTTGGGCGCGGACTCGATACCTTCCCAGTCGACCTTCAGATTGTTGGCTTCCAGGAAATCGGCCAGCACTTCGAGCAGCGCCTTGCGATCGACGGCCTCCTCGCCCTTGCGCGCCGTGAAGTCGCCGACGAAGGAGAAGAAGTCGACCTTGCACTGCCGGTACTGCGTCTGCACGGTGAGCTCCTCGACCACCTTGAAGCGCGCGACGCCGGTCAGTTCGAGGATGTAACGGCCGTCGCCGGATTCGGCGAGCTGGGTGATGCGGCCGACGCAGCCGATCCGGAACAGGGCCGGCTGCGCTTCTTTCTGCGAATGCGCCACGTCGGGCTGGATCATGCCGATCAGGCGGTGGCCGTCGCGCAGCGCGTCGTCGATCATCGCGAGATATCGCGGCTCGAAGATGTTGAGCGGCATCTGGCCGCGCGGCAGCAGCAACGCGCCGGGCAGCGGGAACACCGGGATCACCTCCGGGAGCTCGCCGGGTCCGCGATATTCGGCATTGATCGGCATCTGCGGTCCCGCTGCTGTGACGGGCGTGCTTTACGAGAACAGGATGGTCGACAACCGCTTGCGCCCCTCGACGGTTGCCTCATCGGTGCCGCCCCACGCCTCGAAGAACTGCACCAGCTGCTTGCGCGCGCCGTCGTCGTTCCACTTGCGGTCACGCCTGACGATGGCGAGCAATTGCTCGGTCGCCTCCGTGCGCTTGCCCATGGCATTGAGCGCGGTGGCGAGATCGAATCGGGCCTGATGATCGAGCGGGTTTGCGGCGACTTTCTGTTCCAGCTCCGCGACCGGGCCGACCGCTTCCGCCTGTTCGGCGAGATCGATCGCCGCCTGCACCGCCTTCACCGCGGCGTCGTTGCGCTTGGATTCCGGAACCATCGCCAGCGTCTGCTTGGCCTGCTCCATCGCACCCGACGTGACGTAGCACTTGGCGAGGCCGGCGAGGGCCGCGATGTTGGTGGCGTCGTGCGCCAGCACCTCGGCATAGATCTGCGCGGCCTGGGCGGCGTCGCCCTCGGCAAGCACGGCGTCGGCCTCGGCCAGGATCTCGGTGAGATTGGGCTCGCCGGCGGCCGGCACGCCCTTGGTGATCTTCTCGATGAAGGCGTTGACCTGGCTCTCCGGCACCGCGCCCATGAAGCCATCGGCGGGCTGGCCGCCCACAAAGGCGATCACGGCCGGGATCGACTGGATGCCCATCTGGCCGGGGATCTGCGGATGCTCGTCGATGTTCATCTTGACCAGCTTGACCCGGCCCTTGGCGTTGCGAACCGCCTTTTCCAGGATCGGCGTGAGCTGGCGGCAGGGACCGCACCACGGCGCCCAGAAGTCGATCATGACCGGCTGACGGCGCGATTCCTCGATGACGTCCTTGACGAAGGTCTGGGTCGTCGTCTCCTTGATCAGATCGGGCGCTGCCTCGGGCGTGGGGCCGCCCTGCTCCATTATCGTCACGTTGTCCTCGCCTGCTTCTGAGGTCGGAAATCCGGGGGCGTTCTAGCACGCCCGGAACGGCACGTTCAGCCGTTCTGTCAGCTAGAGCATGATCCCGGAAAAGGGGGAACCGGTTTCCGGGATCATGCTCCGTAAATGGCAGTCAGCCAGCAAAATTCAATCGCTTGGCCGCCTGTCCCGTTCCATCGGAGATCGGGTGGGTTGGTGCCGCGGAACGGCCGATGATGGCGATCCTTCATGGCAGCAGGGGAGCGCCCGTGCCAAAGGCCTATTACAGCACGGTGTTCGAGCAGCCGGCCCGCGAGGTCTGGAAAATCATCCGCGATTTCAACAATTACCCGGTCTGGGTTCATGGCGCGGGGACGAGCGAGATCGAGGACGGCAAATCCGGCGATACCGTCGGGGCCGTACGCAATGTGCTGTACCGGGAGCGGCGGATCCGGCAGCGGCTGCTCGCGCAGTCCGACGTCGAACGCTTCCAGACCTACGAATTTGTCGACACCCCGACCCTGCCGGTGACGGATTTCAGCGCAACCTTGCGGGTAACCCCGGTTATCGATGGCGACCGGGCCTTTATCGAATGGTCGGCCGTGATCGATTGCGACCCGACCCGCCGTGTCGAGCTGACGCAAACGCTGACCGGCTGGTTCGAGACCTGGCTCGAATCGCTCCGGGATGAGATGGCCCTGAGGCAGGTTCCGGCGGAAATCTAAAAAGAAATCGGCGGCACGGCCGGTTTCGGCCGATTCGAGGTCAATTTTTAGAGAAACCGGGCGATTTCGTGAGGTTCGGACCGCGCTCTTGTGTTGCATTCACAGACAGCTTTTGGCATAGGTCTGCCGTTGCCGGCGAGCGATCGCCGCCATTTCGGATGCGGGTGTAGCTCAGTGGTAGAGCACGACCTTGCCAAGGTCGGGGTCGAGGGTTCGAGCCCCTTCGCCCGCTCCAAAACTTCTCGCTGACCGAGCTGACAGTCTGATGAAGGCCCGCTGATGAGGCCCGCCCGTTGGCGCGGGCTTTTTGCTGTCCGGCCCGAGGCCGCATCTCCAAGTCGCGATCGCGAGGTCAAGATGCCGCGGCCCGCCGTGGCGGTTTCCGGCTTTTGTTAACCGACAAACGGTGCATTCTCAAAACTGATAAAAATCTGTGGTTGTGTTGGCGCTGGAATGGTTGCGGCCGGTTTTGCCGGCGCGGCAAGCGCGTGAACGATGTCGATCAGTTGGAAGCCGGCTCCCGGGTTAAATCGCCGCTTGGCTCGCGCAAACGTTGCTGCGCTGGTCGTGCTCGTCGGCGTCTGGACCTGTTCGGGCGCATCGGCGCAGCAATTGCCGAGCGACTCGGCGTATGCCCCGGCGCCGAGCTTCTCTCCCATGCCTGGCTTTGGGCCGGCGCCTGACTTCGAGCCGGCCGAACGGCCGCGAGCGCGGGTCTACATCACGACGCGGTCGCACCGGGGCGGCGAGCAAAACTTCTGCGTCAGGACCTGCGACGGCCGCTTCTTTCCGTTGCCGCGCGTGAGCGAGACGGCGGACGTCAAGGCATGCGAGGCGGCCTGTCCCGCCGCCGAGGTGAAGCTGTACTCCGGCTCCGATATCGACAGCGCCAGAACCGAAGCGGGCGAGACCTACAAGACGCTCGCCAATGCATTCCGCTTCCAGCGCGAGATGGTGCCGCAATGCTCGTGCAGCGCCGGCGCGTCCACCGGCCTGTCGCCGATCGCGATCGAGGACGACATGACGCTTCGGACCGGCGACATCATCGCCGCCGATGACGGCTTCAAGATCGCTGCGATCACGAGTGGGCAGCGGCGCAGCGTGTTGTTCAGGCCGCTGTCGAAGGCCAAGGCGCAGGCGCTCGGTCTGGCGCGCCTGTCGTCGCGATAGCGGCGATCACGAGCGTTAGCTTCATTCGAATATCACGCTGCGGTGCAGAATGCCTTGTTATCAGGCAGGCTGCTCAGGAAAATTTCGTCTCAAATATCGTCTCAACTAGTTTTGACGCAGCGCACACAGCTCCACGCGCTTTTCAGCCTCGATGGATGTGCTACCATTTTGCCGTCTGACCTACCTCACAGACCGCCACCATCATCTCTCAGGGCGTTCAAAATCAATAACAGGCAAGCTGCAACGGCTTGCGTAGGGGAGTGACGCGATGAAATCCGCTTTCAATCGATCAATACTTGCGTTCGCGGCGATCGCGCTGCTGGCGGGGACGACCTTCGCCAGTGCGCAGCAACAAACAGACAAGAGTCGTGCGCTGAAGAAGTACGAATCAGGCACCAAGGAATTCTGGACCCATCCGCCGGATGACTGGTTCCTCGGCGACGAGACCGAAGCGCAGAAAGGCCTTGCCCCGCCGTCCGGTCCGCCGACCGGCGCGTCCGATTCCGAACTCGCCGCGATGATGAGGAAGATCAAGCTGCCGCCGGGCTTCAAGATCGAGGTCTATGCCTCGAACGTGCTCGCCGCGCGGCAGATGGCCTGGGGCGACAAGGGCACGCTGTTCGTCGGCTCGTTCGGGCTAGGCAACGTCTATGCGATCAAGGACAACAACGGCAAGAAAGAGGTCAAGACCATCCTCAAGGGCCTCAACATGCCGACCGGCCTCGCCTTCCGCGACGGCGCGCTCTACGTCATCGCGGTCGACAAGCTGATCAAGTACGACAACGCCGAAGCCAATCTCGACAATCTCGGCAGCGGCAAGGTGGTGTATGACGACATGCCGTCCTACGCGGCGCATGGCTGGAAATACATCGCCGTCGACAAGGAAGGCTGGTTCTACATTCCGTTCGGACCGCCCTTCAACATCGGCATCCCGCCGACCTCGGTGTCGCAGATCCGCCGCGTCGATCCGAAGACCGGTAACGCGGAGATCTGGGCGCTCGGCGTGCGCAACTCGGTTGGCGGCGACGTCGATCCGCGCACCGGCAAATACTGGTTCACCGAGAACGCCCGCGACTGGATCAGCGACGATCTGCCGAGCGACAAGCTCAACATGATCTCGAAGATCGGCGAGCATTTCGGCTATCCCTATTGCCACCAGGGCAACCTGCCGGACACCAAGTTCGCGATGGGTCACAAATGCTCGGAGTTCACCCCGCCGGTCTACAATCTCGGTGCGCATGTGGCTCCGCTCGGTATGAAGTTCTATACCGGCAGCCAATTCCCGGCCGAGTACAAGAACAGTATCCTGATCGCCGAGCACGGCTCCTGGAACCGGCACAAGTACCAGGGCGGCCGCATCGTGCGGATCACCGCGAGCCCCGACGGCAAGAACGCCAAGCAGGACATCTTCGCTTCCGGCTGGATCGAGGGTGACCAGGGCTATCTCGGCCGTCCGGCCGACATCCTGCTCGACAAGGATGGCTCGATCCTCGTCGCCGACGACTGGGCCGGTGCGATCTATCGCATCAGCTACAGCAAGAAGTAACGGTTGAAACAATGCGGGGCTGCGGTGGCCGATCAGGCAGCCGCAGCCCCCTTTACGTGGTTCGGCAAGCCCAACGACGGAACAGACTCGTCATGCCCGGACTTGATCCGGGCATCCATCCAAACAAAAACCCCTCTGCAAGCCAGATGGATTGCCGGGCCAAGCCCGGCAATGACCCGTGGAGAAAACTGGCAATGCGTGTTGCGTCCTTTGCAATCCTGTTCGCGGCGGTGATCGCAGTTGCGTCGTCCGCCAACGCCGCCGATGTCGCCGCCGGCAAGGCGAAGGCCGAAGTCTGCGCCGCTTGCCACGGCGACAACGGCATCTCGCAGACCGAGAACATTCCCTCGCTCGCCGGCCAACTCGACCAGTACGTTCAATGGCAGCTGGTGTTCTTCCGCGCCGGCGCGCGCAAGAACGAGCAGATGCAGCCGATCGTCGAGCAGCTCAACAACGACGACATCCGAAATCTCGGCGCTTATTTCGCGTCGCTGTCGCCGTTCAAGGGCGGCAAGGACGACAATCCGGACTTGTCCGAAAAGGGCAAGCAGGCCGCCGCCGGCCGCCGCTGCGCCTCATGCCATGGCGATACGTTTGCCGGTACCAAGGCGGTGGCCCGCATCGCCGGCCAGCGCGAGGAATATCTCGTCAAGGCGCTGCACGATTACAAGTCGGGCCTGCGCTCCGGCGGAGCACAGGCCGCGATGGCCGATGTCGCCTATCCGCTGAGCGACGAAGAGATCACCGCGCTCGCGCACTATCTGGCGCATCTGTAGCCGTAAAGATCATTTGTAGCCGCAAAGATGGTGTCGTCCCTGCGAAAGCAGGGACCCATAACCACCGGCTTCAATTGTGTAGAGAAGGTATCAACCCCGACCGCCTCGAATCGAGAGGCCGCGGCGTATGGGTCCCTGCTTTCGCAGGGACGACACTGTTTCTGTGTTAAGCGCTTCGCTGCTTCTCATACGCCTTGAGATGCGTGTAGGCCGTGCGCAGCTTCGGCACCGGGATCTTGGCGGCGTCGGCGCGCACGATCAGGTCGCCGATCACGTGATCGGCTTCGACCGGCAGCCCCGCCTTGATGTCGCGGAACATCGATGCGGTCATCGGCGAGCCCTCGGTGGTCAGGAGCCCGCGGGTGCGCTGGAAGAACGGGCCGCCCGGGGCATGGCCGGCGTCGGCGGCGATCGCGCTGCATTCGTCGAGGATGCCGAGCAGGAAATCCTTGCCGCCGGGCGCGGCCAGGATGTTGCCGACCGAGGTCCGCATCAGGCTGGTGGAGGCGGCGAGCGAGGCCAGGAATACCCATTTCTCCCACATGTCCTGCATCACGTGCTCGCTGGCGTTGGCGCCGTTGATCGCGGAGAAGGTCTCGGCGATCGCGCGCACCCGGTCCGACAGGCCGCCGGCGCGCTCGCCGAAGCCGAGCGACTGCATCGGCTGCAGCTGCACCACCTCGCGTTTCTCGTTCAACGTCGCCGCGATCGCGCACAGACCGCCGAGCACATGCTGAGCGCCGAACGTCTTGTCGAGCGCATCGAGATGCAGCATGCCGTTGAGCAGCGGGATGATCGCGGTCTTGTCGCCGACGGCGGGCGCAAAGGACTTGATCGCATCCTCGAGATCGAACGCCTTGCAGCTCAGGAGGACGACGTCGAACTTGTCCGACAGCTTGTCGGCCTGCACGGTCGGCGGATTGTTGAGCGTGACATCGCCGTTCGGGCTCTTGATCACGAGCCCGGCGGAGGCGAGTTCGGAAGCGCGGCGCGGGCGCACCAGGAAGGTGACGTCGCGGCCGGCCTGAAGCATCCGGCCACCGAAATAACCGCCGATCGCACCGGCGCCGACCACGAGAACGCGCATGGGAATTTGTCCTTCTTTGTTGTTCGCCGCCCGCGGGCGAATGGGAGTGGCGAATAGATAGGGATGCTGTTCGACTATTCGCTACCCGCTATTGGCCATTCGCTCATCTCACTTTCCCGATACCATTTCCTCGACTTCGCGCAGCTGCTCCTTGCCGAAGAAGATCTCGTTGCCGACGAAGAAGGTCGGCGAGCCGAACGCGCCGCGCTCGACGGCGGATGAGGTATACTCGATCAGCTTGGCCTTCACATCCGCGTCCTGCGCGCGGGCGAACAGTTTTGCAGCGTCAAGGCCGGAGGAGGCAATGGCTTTGCCGGCGACCTCAGGATCGTCCATCTTCTTGGGCTCGACCCACATGTGGTGGAAGGCGGCCTCGATATACTTCTCGAACACGCCCTCGAGCTGCGCGGCGACCGCCGCGCGCATCAGGTTCAGTGTATTGACCGGGAAGAACGGGTTCCAGGTGTAGGGCTTGACGTTGAAGCGCTTGAGAAAGCGCTCGGTCTCGATCTTCTGAAACTCCGGCTTGTTCTTGACGCCCGCCAGCGTCTCGGCCGGCGACTTGTTGTTGGTGGCCTTGAAGATGCCGCCGAGCAGGATCGGGACATATTCGAACTTGACGCCGGTGCGCTTTTCGATCGCCGGGATCGCTTCATGGCTAAGGAAAGCGTTGGGGCTGCCGAAATCGAACAGGAATTGCGGATTTTGGCTCACGGCAGTCTCTCCCTCGGCTTGTCTCGTTTGGACTTGTTTAGCATGGACCTGCTGTCGCAGGCGCCATCAGTAGAATATGATAATCATCATGTGAGCCGCGGCGCGCGATGTCAAATCAGCCGCTTGATGGTCTGCTTGCGCCATACCAAGGCGTAATAGGCCATCTGCAGCACGAACATGGTTGCGAAGGTGACGGGATAGGTGATCCAGATGCCGCTGAGGCCGAGGGCGCGGCTGAGCAGGATCGCGACCGGCACCTCGACCACCGCGATCGCCAGGGTCGAGAGCAACAGCGGCATCCACACCGTGCCGCCGGCGCGCATCGCGCCCGAAAACACCGTCGCCATGCCGAACAGCACCATGCTCCACAGCACGATGTACAACAGCTGCTGCGCCAGCGCGAGCACGGCACTGTCGACGATGAAGAAGCCCATCAGCGGCCGCGCGAAGAGATAGCCGAGCGCGACCAGCCCGCCGGTCAATACCAAGTTCATCTCGATTCCGGTCCTGACGATGGCGCCGATCCGGGCGGAATCGCCGCGGCCGATCGCCTGCGCGCCGAAGATCGACACCGATATTGCGATCGAGATCGCCGGAAACTGCACATAGCCGATCACCTGGTTGACCGCGCCATAGGCCGCGGTGGCGTCCGAGCCGAAACCGTTGACGAGGCCAAGCAGCACCAGCTCGGCGAGCGAGACCACCACCATGCCGATCGCGGTCGGAATGCCGAGCCGCAGCACGATGCGCAGCAGCGCGCCGTTCGGCCGCATCGCGCGCAGGAACGCAGCGTCGAAGGCCAGCGCATGGCGGTGCCGCAGCATATGGACATGCAGCCACAGCAGCGTGACCACGCCCGAGACCGCGGAGGCGACCGCAGCGCTGGCGACCCCGAGCATCGGCAGGCCGAGCCAGCCGCGGATCAGTGCCGGCGTCACCACCAGGCCGATGGCGGTCGAGACCGTCAGCGCAACCAGCGGCGTCACGGTGTCGCCGACGCCGCGCATCATCGCCGTCAGCAGCAGGAATGCGAAGGTGATGGGCATCGTGATCATCATGATCCGCGCATAAGCCACCGCGGCATCGAGCACGTCGGACGGTGTCGCGAGCGCGATCAGCAGCGGGCGGGCGAACAGGCCGCCGAGGACCGCGATCGCCAGCGCGAGCAGCAGCGTCACGGTCATGGTCGTGCCGGCGACCGCTTTCACCCGGTCGGGCTCGCCCGCGCCCCAGGCCTGGCCGATCATGACCGAGGCGCCGGCGCTCAGGCCGATCACGAAGGAAATGAAGAAGAACATCACCGGAAAGAACACCGAGACGGCGGCGAGCGCGTCGACGCCGATCATCTGGCCGAGATAGACGCCGTTGATGGTGCCGAACAGCGACTGCAGCACGTTGCTGAGCAGCATCGGCGCGAGGAAGGCGAGGAAGGCTTTGCGCAGGGAGGGAGGGTTGGACACGTTAAAATTCCAAAAATTGACCAGACACCTGACTGGTACGTCCTAGATCAGGCGGCACACTCGCTGCACCTCTCCCGCTTGCGGGGGAGGTCGGATCGCATCGACAGATGCGATCCGGGTGGGGGCTCTCTCCACCGAAAAGAATCTCTGCGTGGCAAAACCCCCACCCCAGCCCTCCCCCGCAAGCGGGAGAGGGGGCGCAGCTCGCTCGCGGTTGCCCGTCGACATTAGTTCATCGGGCGTCAGTCCGCTTGATCGCTATAGGCGAGCCGGATTGCGTGATCGCGGATATCGGCCGGCCAGTCCGCGATCAGCGTCGCAAAGCGGCGCCGGTCGTGGGCGAACAGGGCGCGGATCGCATCCTCATAGTTCGGCCGGTTGCCGGCCATGACAGTCATGAAGCGATAGGCGGCGTCCTGCGCGCTGCGCGTGCGGTCCTTGTCGCCGCTTGAGCGCCGCGCCTCGTCGATCAGCTTGCGGATCGCAACCGATGCACCGCCCTTCTGCTGCGCGAGCCAGTCCCAATGCCGTGGCAACAGCGTGATCTCGCGCGCGACAACGCCAAGCTTCGGTCGTCCCGGCCCGCGCGGCGCGGTCGGCGCCGCCGGCTCCCCGTCGGGCAGAGGCGCGAGCTTCGGCAGCCGGCCCAGCACGTCGTCGACCGAGCCGCGAAAATCGATATCGACCAGCGCCGAGGTGCGGCCGTTGAACACCAGGATCGCGGCGTCCTTGCGCTGGTCGAGGTGTTGCTTGGCGGCGCGCGCAACCTCCGGGAGGTCGCCGGCCCCGATGCGGTGCTCGCCTTCGAAGGCGACATAGGCAGGATTCATGGTAGACCTCTCCGATTGCGCGACCTATTGCCCGGGTAATCATTAGCAATCACGGCGCGTGGATCTCGATTTTCGTGTTGCCGGCTGGCGCCAAACGCCGTCCATTTCAGAGGATGCCCATGCTGACGGTTCATCACCTCAACAATTCCCGCTCGCAGCGCGTGCTGTGGCTGCTCGAGGAATTGGGTGTGCCCTACGAGATCGTGCGCTACCAGCGGCAGCCCGACATGCGGGCGCCGAAGGAGCTGCGCGCGATCCATCCGCTCGGCAAGTCGCCCGTCGTCACCGACAACGGCCACACGATCGCGGAATCCGGCACGATCCTCGAATACATCATCGCGACCTACGGCAACGGGCGCCTGATCCCGCCGGCCGATACGCCGGAGCGGCTGCGCTACACCTATTGGCTGCACTACGCCGAGGGGTCGGCGATGACGCCGCTGCTGCTGAAGCTGCTGTTCACGCTGATGCCGAAGCGCGCGCCGGCGCTGCTGCGGCCCCTGGTGCGCAAGGTGTCCAACACGGCGCTGTCGACGCTGGTCAATCCGCAGCTCAAGCAGCACATGGCCTATTGGGAAGGCGAACTCGGCAAGAGCGAATGGTTCGCCGGCAGCGAATTCTCCGGCGCCGACATCCAGATGAGCTTTCCGCTCGAGGCTGCCGCGGCGCGCGGCGGGCTCGAGGACGGCCATCCCAGGTGCGTCGCGTTCCTCGAGCGCATCCACGCCCGCCCGGCCTATGCGCGGGCGCTGGAGAAGGGCGGGCCGTATCAGGTCGGCCGGTAAATTCGCGGTCATCACAGCGGCTCGGGTTTCGATGCTGCTATTTTTTATCCGGGTATTATTGCCTTGTCAATAATGCCCGGGTATAAATAGTGAGCCTGGACCATTGGAGCCGTCATGAAGATCGAGGACCGCAAGCAAGCCATCGCCGACTACAAGAAACGCGCGAGCGTTGCCGGCGTGTTCGCGATCCGCTGCCGCGCGACCGGCGAGGTCTGGGTCGGGCAGGCGCTCGACCTCGACAAGATCGAGAACCGCATCTGGTTCACGCTGCGCATGGGCAGCCATCGCAACGCGGAGCTGCAGCGCGCCTGGACGGCCCACGGCGCGGATCATCTCTCACTCGAAACGCTGGAGCGGATCGAGGACGAGGAGCTCGCCTATGTGCGCGACACGCTGCTGAAGGAGCGCGTGCAGCATTGGCGCGCAGAGCTGAATGCGTTCGCGGCGTAGCTCAGTGTGCCGGCAGCGGCTGCACGGTGACGCCGGGCGGCGGCACGTCGTCGTCGGGCACGAAGAAGTCCGACATCAGCGCCACCGAGGGATCGACGCGGTAGCGCTCGAAGTCGCGTACGCCATTGGCGTAGAGCACCTTGTCGTCGATGCAGAAATGCCCGGTGAATTCGCGCGACGGCCGGGTGATGATCGCGTAGGCCGCATCGCCCATGATCTCGGGCGTGCGGCTCAAGTCGGATCGTAGCCATGTCGTTCTGTGAGCCAAGGAGTTGCCAGACATATTTGTCTTCCTAAGACCGCTTGGCCTCCGACTTGCGTTGACGGCAACTCCGGCCGATTTCAATTCGCCCGCCAGTCCAAGCACGCACATGCTCATGCCGAACTTCGCCATCGTGTAGGCGGTCGAGTGCTCGAACCATTTCGTCTTCATGTCGAGCGGCGGCGACAGCATCAGGATGTGCGGGTTCTCGGCCTTCTTCAGGTGCGGGATGCAGTATTTCGACACCATGAAGGTGCCGCGGGTGTTGATACCAATCATCAGGTCGAACCGCTTCATGTCGGTTGCCTGCGAATTGGTCAGGCTGATGGCGCTGGCATTGTTGACGCAGACGTCGATGCCGCCAAACTCGGCGACGGTCTGCTCGATCGCCGCCACCACCTGCGCCTCGTCCCTGATGTCGCAGAGCACCGGCATCGCCTTGCCGCCGGCGGCGCGGACCTCGTCGGCGGCGGTGTAGATCGTGCCCTCCAGCTTCGGATGCGGCTCGGCGGTCTTCGCCGCGATCGCGACATTGGCGCCGTCACGCGCGGCGCGCAGCGCAATCGCCAGCCCGATACCGCGGCTCGCGCCCGAGATGAACAGCGTCTTGCCTTTGAGGGATGTCATGAGAACCTCCTGTGAGGGACGCACGAGGCGATGGCCCCCTCTCCCCTTGTGGGAGCGGGTTGGGGGTGAGGGGCATCTCTCCACACGGCATACTGCATGGAGAGACCGCAACCCCCCACCCGGATCGCATCTTCGATGCAATCCGGCCTCTCCCACAAGGGGAGAGGCGAAGCGGCGCAAGTCCGACGATCGTTACTCAATCTCAGCCATCCGCATGCAGCACACGACCACGCGTTTCCGGCAGCGCGTAGGCGGCGAGGAAGAACACGCCGTAGGCCGCCACCGCGAAGATCGCGATCGCGTTGGCGAGCGTGGTCGTGGTCGACAGCGCGCCGACCAGGAACGGGAACAGCGCGCCGATGCCGCGGCCGAAATTGTAGCAGAAGCCCTGGCCCGAGCCGCGCAGCCGGGTCGGATACAGTTCGGTCAGGAACGCGCCCATGCCGGAGAAATAGCCCGAGGCAAAGAAGCCGAGCGGAAAGCCCAGCACCCACAGCACCTCGTTGGACAGCGGCAATTGGGTGTAGAGCAGCACCACTGCGATGGCGCCGATCGAGAAGATCAGGAACAGGTTGCGCCGGCCGATCCGGTCGGCCAGCCAGGCACCGACCAGATAGCCGATGAACGAACCGATGATCAGCGTCGCGAGATAGCCGGTCGAGCCGACCACCGAGAGCTTGCGCTCGGTGGTGAGGAAGCGCGGCACCCAGAAGGTGATGGCGTAATAGCCGCCCTGCATGCCGGTGCCGACCAGCGACGCCAGCAGCGTGGTCTTCAGGATCGGCCCGTGGAAGATCTCCCACAACTTGGCGGGGCCGCTGCCGGAGGCCTGGGCCTGCGCCATGGTCGCGGCGGAGATTTCCGGCTCGGTGACGTAGCGGCGCAGATAGAACACGAGCAGCGCCGGCAGCGCGCCGATCACGAACATCCAGCGCCAGGCGTTCTCCGCCGGCAGCACCGAGAACAGGATTGCCTGCGCCAGCACCGCGAGGCCCCAGCCGACCGCCCAGCCCGACTGCACCGAGCCGACCGCGCGTCCGCGATATTGCGGCCGGATCGCCTCGCCGATCAGCACCGCGCCGGCCGCCCATTCGCCGCCGAAGCCGAGGCCGAGCAGCGCGCGGGCGATCAGAAGCTGATCGAAATTCTGCACCAATGCGCAGACCAGCGAGAAAAACGAGAACCAGACGATGGTGAGCTGCAGCGTCTTCACCCGCCCGATCCGGTCGGACAGATAGCCGCCGAGCCAGCCGCCGACGGCGGACGCCAGCAGCGTCACCGTGCCCGCAAGGCCTGCGGTGCCGGGGTCGACCTTCCACAGCGTGATGATGGTGCCGATCACCAGCGGATAGATCATGAAATCCATGCCGTCGAGCGTCCAGCCCGACGCGCAGGCCCAGAACGTGCGCCGCTCCTGCAGGTTCATGTCGCGATAGAAGGCGAGGAGGCTGGTATCCTCGATCTCTGCAACTTCCATCGGTTTGGATTCGGCCGTGCTCATGCGCGTTCCCCGGAGAAATCTTTCACCGGCTCTTTGCGATCCGCGGCCGGAATTACGCGGACCGCCAATCTATCGCGATGTTGCAGGTGGGGCAAAGGCGGGTTTGCGCGGCCCTTAGAATGGGATGAAGTTAGATTGAATCGGATTGGCCCCAAGCACGCTCACCTCTCCCCGACGGGGAGAGGTCGATTTGCGCAGCAAATCGGGTGAGGGGCTGCGGCTCCAACGAGAGAGCGGAACCCCTCACCCGGCGCTACGCGCCGACCTCTCCCAAGGGAGAGGTGAGCCTCCACCGCCACTCCGGCTCAACCCGATCCCATCATGCTTTAGTATCCCGCGGCCTCGGAGCCGCGCGTGCGCGGATCGGGCGCGCCGAGCAGACCGTTGGTCGTGACGAGGATCGAGTTCGCGGAGGAGTAGCCGAGCGGCTCGACCAGTTTGTGGCCTTTGGCGCGCAGATCGCCCAGCACCGCGTCGGGAAAGCCGCGCTCGATCCGGACCTCGTCGGGCAGCCATTGATGGTGCATGCGGGGCGCGGCGACCGCGGCCGCGATGTCCATCTTGTGGTCGATCACGTCGACGATAATCTGGGTCACGGCGGAGATGATGCGGCTGCCGCCGGGCGAGCCCGTCACCAGCACCGGCTTGCTGTCCTTCAGCACGATGGTCGGCGACATCGACGACAGCGGGCGCTTGCCGGGCCCCGGCAGATTGGCCTCGAAGCCGACCAGGCCGAAAGCGTTGGAGGCGCCGGGAGCTGCGGTGAAATCGTCGAGCTCGTTGTTCAGCAGCACGCCGGTGCCGTCGGCGACGAGGCCGACGCCGTAGGGGAAGTTCAGCGTATAGGTGTTGCTGACGGCGTTGCCGCCGGCGTCGACGACCGAATAATGCGTGGTGTTGTCGCCCTCGCGCGGTTGCTTCGCGTTGCGCACATCGGTCCAGGGCGTGGCGCGGGCGATGTCGATGGTGGCTCGCTGTTTGGCGGCATAGTCCTTGTCGATCAAGAGCTGCGTCGGCGCGTCGACGAAAGCGGGATCGCCGAGATAGCGGGCGCGATCGGCATAGGCCCGCTTCATCGCCTCGATCATCACATGCAGCGAGGCGGCCGAGCCCTGCTTCATGTCGGACATCGCAAAGCCTTCGAGAATGTTGAGGATCTCGAGCAGCACGACGCCGCCGGAGGAGGGTTGCGGCATCGAGACGATGTCGTAGCCGCGATAGCTGCCGCGGATCGGCGTGCGGATCACCGGCTGGTAGGATTTCAGATCCTCGAGCGTGAAGATGCCGCCGGCATTCCTGATGCCGCTGACAAGCTTCTCGGCGACGGCGCCTTGGTAAAAGCCGCGCGGGCCTTGTTCGGCAATATCAGTCAATACGCCAGCGAGATCGCCCTGGATCAGCCGGTCGCCCTCGCGCAGCGGCGTGCCGTCGGCATGCGAGAACGTCTTGGCCGAATTCGGCCAGCGCGACATGCGGCGATACATGTCGTTCAGCGTGTCGGATGTGTCGTCGGTGACGATGAAGCCGTCGCGCGCGAGATCGATCGCGGGCTTGAGGATCTGCGCAAGCGTGAACTTGCCGGAGCCGTATTTCTCCAGCGCCAGCGCGAGGCCCGCGACCGTGCCGGGCACGCCGATCGCGAGCGCGGAGTTGCGCGACTTGTCGGGATCGGGCTTGCCGTCGGCGTTCAGGAACATGTCGCGGGTCGCAGCCTGCGGCGCAGTCTCGCGATAGTCGATCGCGACATCCTCATTGCGGCCGGCGAGATGGATCACCATGAAACCGCCGCCGCCGATATTGCCGGCGCGCGGATAGGTCACCGCCATCGCAAAGCCGGTGGCGACCGCGGCGTCGACCGCATTGCCGCCCTGTCGCAGGATGTCGGCGCCAACTTGCGCAGCCAGCTTCTCCTGCGCCACCACCATGCCGTTTTCGGCGCGAATGCTGCGAATCGTGTCCGCGGCTGAAGGTTCATAGAAGCGGCGCTGGACCTGGCCGAGGGCAGGCGTCGTGATACCAATCACCAGGAGAGCGGCAAACAGCCGTCGCGACATCGTTGCCGTCAGCGCCATCGAAATGTCCTGCCCTGTTCATCGCCGTATCAGTCAAACCGGCTCATGCTATATGGGAGCGGATTGGAGCGGCAAAAGCCTGCCTGTGGTTCGAGTTGGGGAATATCTTTCGCGATGACGGCAACAATGCAGACGGGCGCCGGTGACGCGAAGGCCTCCACCAAGGTTTATCCTGGCCGCGCAGCCGTCATCAGCTGGATCTTCTTCGACTGGGCCGCGCAGCCTTATTTCACGCTGATCACGACCTTCGTGTTCGCGCCTTATTTCGCGAGCTTCGTCGCGCCCGATGCCGCGAGCGGCCAGGCGCTGTGGGGCTTTGCCACCGCGGCTGCGGGACTTGCGATCGCGCTGCTGTCGCCGGTGCTGGGGGCGATCGCCGATGCCAGCGGCCGCCGCAAGCCATGGATCGCCGGCTTCGGTGCGCTGCTCGTGATCGGCGCCAGCGCGATGTGGATCGGCAAGCCCGGCAATCCCGATATCATCCCTATGCTGCTGCTCGCCTATGCGATCGCAAGCGTCGGCGTCGAGTTCGCGACCGTGTTCAACAATGCGATGATGCCGACCCTGGTGCCGCCTGACCGGATCGGGCGATTGTCAGGCACCGGCTGGGCCACCGGCTATGTCGGCGGCATCCTGAGTCTCGTGCTGGTGCTTGGATTCCTCGCCGCCAATGCCGAGACCGGCAAGACGCTGTTCGGCTTCACGCCGCTGTTCGGTCTCGGTCCCGCCATGCATGAAGGCGACCGCATCACCGGGCCGCTGACCGGGTTGTGGTTCATCATCTTCGTGACGCCGATGTTCCTGTTCACGCCGGATTATCCGACGAAGCGTCCGATGCGCGCGGCGCTCGGCGAAGGCCTGCGCGAGCTCAGGGAATCGTTGTCGAGCCTGCCGAAGCAGAAGTCACTGGCGCGCTTCCTGCTGGCGAACATGATCTACACCGACGGGCTGGTCTCGCTGTTCGCGTTCGGCGGCATCTATGCCGCCGGCACGTTCGGCTGGGACACGATCCGGATCGGCACCTTCGGCATTATTCTCGCTGTGGCCGGCACGTTCGGCGGCTGGATCGGCGGCAAGCTCGACGATGCGTTCGGGCCGAAGCGCGTGATCACCGGCAGCCTCGTGATCCTGCTGTTCGCGATCGTCGTGATCCTCACCGTGAACAAGGATTCCGTCCTGTTCATCCAGGTCGCGCCGCCGGTGCCTGGCGGTCCGTTGTTCGCGGGCGCCGCCGAGCGCGCTTACATCGTGCTGGGCTGCCTGATCGGCGCCACCGGCGCGCCGCTGCAGGCGGCTTCGCGCTCGCTGCTAATCCGCCTCGCGCCGAAGGATCGCATCGCGCAGTATTTTGGCTTGTTCGCGCTTACCGGCAAAGTGACGTCGTTCATCGGCCCGCTCCTGATCGGCGCGATCACCGCGGCGACCGCAAGCCAGAAGGCCGGCATGGCGGTGCTGGTGGCGTTCTTCGTGGCGGGACTGGCGCTATTGGCGAAGGTGCGGGAGTAACCACACCTGTCGTCCCGGCGAAAGCCGGGACACATACCGCGTGATCCATCGAAGGCGCGCCGGGGTTAATTGTCCCTCACCAAGCAAGATCGGTGGTTATGGGTCCCTGCTTTCGCAGGGACGACAGTTTGCATCAATGCCTGAAGTGCCGCACGCCGGTGAACACCATGGCGATGCCGTGCTCGTCGGCGGCCTTGATCACCTCGTCGTCGCGCATCGAGCCGCCGGGCTGGATCACCGCGGTGGCGCCGGCCTCGATGCAGGCGAGCATGCCGTCGGCAAACGGGAAGAAGGCGTCGGAGGCGACCACCGAACCCTTGGTCAGCGGCTCGGCGAGCTTCAGCTCGGCGGCCGCATCCAGCGCCTTGCGCGCGGCGATGCGCGCGGAATCGACCCGGCTCATCTGGCCGGCGCCGATGCCGACGGTGGCGAGATCCTTGGCGTAGATGATGGTGTTCGACTTGACGTGCTTGGCGACGCGGAACGCGAATTTGAGATCGCGCAGCTCGGCGTCGGTCGGCGCGCGCTTGGTCGCGACCTTCAGGTTCATGTCCTCGACCACCGCATTGTCGCGGCTCTGCACCAGGAGGCCGCCGGCGACGGTCTTGGCGGTGAGGCCGACCGCACGCGCGTTCGGCAGGCCGCCGGCGAGCAGCAGGCGCAGATTGCGCCGGCCGGCGATGATCGAGATCGCCTCCTCGGTCGCGTCGGGCGCGATGATCACCTCGGTGAAGATGCCGATGATGGCGCGCGCGGCGTCCGCATCGAGCGTGCGGTTGACCGCGATGATGCCGCCATAGGCGGAGGTGGAGTCGCAGGCCAGCGCGCGGGCATAGGCGGTCGCAAGATCGGGGCCCTCGGCAACACCGCACGGATTGGCGTGCTTGACGATGACGCAGGCCGCGGTGCGCTGCGGGTCGAACTCGCCGACGCATTCATAGGCCGCGTCGGTGTCGTTGATGTTGTTGTAGGACAGTTCCTTGCCCTGCAGCTGGCGCGCGGTCGCAACGCCCGGCCGCTTCTCCGGCGTGGCATAGAACGCCGCGGTCTGGTGCGGGTTCTCGCCATAGCGCAGCGACTGGATCAGTTTGCCGCCGAAGGCGCGGAAATCCGGCGCCTTGGTGTCGAGCTGCACGGCGAACCAGTTCGAGATCGCGGCGTCATAGGCCGCGGTGCGCGCATAGGCCTTGGCGGCGAGCCGCCGGCGCAACTGAAGCGAGGTCGCGCCCTTGTGCGCGGCGAGCTCGTCGAGCACAGCCTGATAATCGTTCGCCTCGACCACCACGGCGACATCGTCATGGTTCTTCGCCGCGGCGCGGATCATCGCGGGACCGCCGATGTCGATATTCTCGATGCACTCCTCGAAGCCGGCGCCTTTGTCGACCGTGGCCTCGAACGGATAGAGATTGACGACCAAGAGATCGATCGGCGCGATGCCGTGCGAAGCCATCGCCGCGGCGTGTTCCTTGTTGTCGCGGATCGCGAGCAGGCCGCCATGCACCTTCGGATGCAGGGTCTTGACCCGGCCATCCATCATCTCCGGAAAGCCGGTGAGCTCGGAGACGTCCCTGACCTTCAGCCCGGCCGCCGCGATCGCCTTGGCGGTGCCGCCGGTCGAGACCAGCTCGACGCCATGGTCGGCCAGCGCCTTGGCGAAATCGATCAGTCCGGTCTTGTCGGAAACGGACAACAGAGCGCGGGTCACGCGGCGAAGCTGCTCGGTCATATCGGAAAATCCCTGGCTGTTAAGGCAGCCGGGTAGCATGGTTTTGTGCGGTACGAAACCGGTACATGCGCCTGATTCCCGGGAATCTAACCCCGTCATCCTGAGGTGCGAGCGGAGCGAGCCTCGAAGGATGAATCGGCCACCAGCCGGGCCGTGCATCCTTCGAGGCTCGCCGAAGAGGCTCGCACCTCAGGATGACGGGTTGGGCGTGGAGCTGCGCCGTAGACCAGCACCATAACGAATTACGCCGCCTACAGCGGCAGTTCCGGCTCGCGGCGGGCGTTGCGGCGCGCGGTGGTGGCGGAGGCCGAGGTCGAGGAGCGCACGAAGCTCCAGCGGATGGTGCCGGCCTGCCTCGCGTCCTGCCGGATCACGATCTGGGAGGTGCGGCGCGGGCCGTCATTGCCGGCCAGGAACACGCTGTCCTCGAGATCGACCTTGTCGTCCATCGCCTCGAAGGTCCAGACGTCGCGGTTGGGCAGCACCAGCATCACGCCGCGGGCATCCGACAGCCGGCTCGCCTTCACCGAGGGATGCAAATGGAAGCGCAGCGCGAAATCGGCCTCGCTGCCCTTGATGCGGCCGCCCGGCGCCGGCGACAGCGAATCCTCGCCCTCGAGCCGCGTGCCGTCCTGCGCGACCATCAGCACGCGGCGGTGGATCACGCCGAAGCGCGAGAGATAGCCGTCATGCGAGGCGGTGAGCACGTCGCCGTCGGGAACGGCTTCGCGGTAGCTCTCGACATTGCTCGGGCCGCTGGTGATCGGCGCGCCGCGCAGCAGCCGCTTCATCGCCGACAGCTCGACGAACTGGCACGACGAGGCGTCGCGATAGGTCAGCGTCGAATGCGCCGCGGTGGATCGCGCGAACGGTCGCCAATTGTCGCGGCCGGTGCTCGGCATGCCGCAATTGACGACGATGCGGCTCACCCCGGAGGAGAGCTCGAACGACAGGCACCCGGCATGCGCGTCCTGGCTGACGCTTGCCGGCGGCGGCGGGCCGGTGTCGATGATCAACGCGGTGTTGCCGGCATCGAGCCGCTGAAAGCCGGTATGCGGCATGCTCGCCATCGGCACGCCGCGGGTGTCGTCATAGGCGAGCAGCGTCGCGACGAGATCGGACGGCGCGGTGCTCATGCCGTTGAACAGCGCGAAGCTACCGTCGCCGTGACGGAAGAAGCGCAGCATCGGCATCATGCGGTCGATGGCGTTGAGCAGCGCCGGCGGCGGCGCGATGTTGCGTGCGGCGAAGGTCTGCCGCAGCGGCAGGAGATCGCTGAGCAACTCGACCAGCGCGCCGGGATTGCGCGAGATGTGGCCGCCATCGGGCAGGATCTGGCGCTGTAATTCGTCGGACAGTTTGCGCGTCGCCGATTTGATGTTGCGCGCCTGGTTGGCGAGACAGAGCGAGGCGTAGCACAGCGCGATCAAGACCTGCAGGCGCGGAACGCCGTCATTGTCGAGCGTCGCGTGGCGCAGATAGCGGATCTCGCGCGCCAGCCCGCGCAGATATTTGCGGTAGAATTTTCCGTCGGTGTCGCCGAGCACCAACGGCGCCTGCGACAACAGCGAGATCACCCGCCGCGCGCGCACATCGGCGCGGCGCTCCAGCGGCCGCTTGCGGGCCTGGTTGGAGATCCAGTCGTCGACCAGCGAGCGGGCGTTGGCGCGGGTCAGCGCGGTGTCGGCGGCGCGCAGATGGCGCAACCAGCCGAAGCCGAGCAGGGCGGCTTCCCAATCCTCCGACGGCGGCTCGAGATCGAAGATCGAGCGGCCGTGGCAGGTGACGATCTTGCCGGCGAAAACGAATCGTCCGGCATAGATCTCGGCCGCGCGGGTGGCGTCGGCGGTCCGCAGGTCGTGCGGGGCGATGATCAGCCGGTCGGTGCGGCCGGGCCAGAGCCGCGTCAGCGCAACCGTGCTCCCGCTGGCGCGTGCGAGCATGCTGCGGGCAAAGCGGCCAGCAATCAGCGTCGAGATGCGTCTGCTTTGAGCGACCGACACGCCTAACCTTGCGGGGAGGGAATTTTCAACGAATCCTTATTTAATCCGGAAACGCGGCCAAGGCACCTTCTTGATATACAAGACACCCTCTTGATACCGCACGAATCACTTCGAGCTTAGAAGACTGAAGTTTAAAATCAGGATTTAACCAGCCGGGCGACGTAAAAACCGTCCAGCCCGCCCAGCCGCGGGTCGGCGTTGGGCAGATGGCTCGGCAAAGTGCGCAGATCGCCGTCGGCGGTGATGATGTCCTCGAGGCCGGCGACCTCGTCCTTCTCGACCGGCGCACGGCGCAGGCCTGATTCGCTCGCCAGCAGCGCGGCGATCGCGTGCTCGCCTTCCTCCGGCTCCAGCGAGCAGGTGCAGTAGACCAGCGTGCCGCCCGGCTTCAGCAGATTGGCGGCTTTTTGCAACAGCCGCTTCTGCAACGCCGACAGCGCGGCGATGTCGCCTTCCTGCCGCAGCCAGGCGACGTCGGGATGGCGGCGGATGGTTCCCGTCGAGGTGCAGGGCGCATCGACCAGGATACCGTCGAAGCTTGCGGCCTCGGCGGGCCATTCGGCGGCGTCGGCGACGACCGTCTCGGCCTGCAACTCCAACCGCGTGAGATTGTCACGCAGTCGCGCGACCCGCGCCGGCGAGCGGTCGACCGCGGTGACATGCGCGCCGGCCAGCGCGAGCTGGGCGGTCTTGCCTCCGGGCGCGGCGCAGAGATCCGCGACCGCCTTGTCCTTGATGTCGCCGAACAGCCGCGCCGGCAGCGCGGCGGCGGCGTCCTGCACCCACCACTGGCCTTCGGCAAAGCCGGGCAGCATCGTGACGGAACCCTGCAGCAGCGTGCGCACGGTTCCCGTCGGCAGTATCTCGCCGTGCAGGCGGCTCGCCCATTGCGGCGCGTCGGACTTCACCGTGAGATCGAGCGACGGCTCGTGGCCGAGCGCCAGCGCCATGTCGCGCGCGGTGGCTTCGCCGTAATGCGTATTCCAGCGCGCCAGCATCCATTGCGGCAGGTCGAGCGTCTGCGTGCCGATCTCGTCGATCAGCCCCTGGCCCTCGCGCGCGCAGCGGCGCAGCACGGCGTTGACCAGCCCGGCATATTTCGCGGCGCGCCGGTCGGATTGCACCAGCCGCACCGAAAGATCGACCGCGGCATGGTCAGGCACGTCCATCCAGAGAATCTGTGCCGCGCCGATCAGGAGCGCGCTCTGCGCGCGCGGTGCATCGGTCGGGACGCCGCGGTCGAGCAGGCGCGACAGCACGTGGCCGAGCGTGCCGAGCTTGCGCAGGATGGTCGACACCAGCCGGCGCATCAGCGCGCGGTCGCGATCGGCGAGCGATTTCAGGCCGGGATGCGCGCCGGCGCCGTCGAGCTGGTCGTCGAGCGTGCGGTGCTTGTGCAGCACGCCATCGAGGATGTCGGCCGCGATACGGCGGGCCGCGAGACCGGGGACTTCGGCAGGAACTGCAAATCTTGAAGGGGGCATGAAGCGGAGATATCTCGAAGGTGCTGAGTTACATTCGGCTCATGCCCATCAACTCGAGACCACCTCTGGCATGCGAATATGCCAAATGTAAGAATCGCCTTGCGGGATTTTGTGATCGTGATGTCGTCACTGAGCCAGGACAGAGATACGCAACGCGCGGTCGGAAGGTTTTGCCATGTCTGATAAATCGCTATCGTCAGCGCCGCCGGAGGCCGCGCTCCGCAAGCCGCTGACGCCGGCCGCGCAACGCGCGCTCGCCGAGGCCGCGGCGCGGCGCAAGGCTGCCGAGGAGCAGGCCGCGAAGGATGCGGCCGCGCGGCCGAAGGAATTCCAGGGCCCGAAGGGGCCGGAACCGACGCGCTACGGCGATTGGGAGACCAAGGGCATCGCCTCGGACTTCTGAGAGTCTTGCCTGACGGCTCGACTCAGGTCAGTCTGGGAATATGTCCCCATACGAAAGAATAAATGCTTATCGTGGGACGGGGCGTCCGCCTTTCCGCCGAACCCCTTGGGGCCGCCGCGTCTCGGCGGCGCTGCCATGGGTGTTCGTGCTCGGCATTGCCGTCGGCAGCACATTGCCGATCCGCCAATGGGTGCATTTGCCGCCGACCTGGTCGCTCGGCAGGTCGCGCGACACCGACGTGATCTGGCAGCGGGCCGGCGCGCCCGACATCAGGCACAACGTTGATGTGATCAGGACGATCGACGGCGACACGTTCGAGGCGCGGGTGCATTTCTCGCCGGGCCCGGATCTGTACACGCGTGTCCGGCTGCGCGGCATCGACGCGCCGGAGCTGAAGGCATCCTGCGCGCGCGAACTGCAAATGGCGCAAGCGGCGACGGTGGCGCTACGCGACCTGCTCGGCCAGGGCGATGTCGCGATCTACAATGTCGGTCCCGACAAATATCAGGGCCGTGTCGTCGCCGACGTCGCGACCAGGAAGACCGACAACGTCTCGGCCGCGCTGCTCGCGGCCGGCCATGCGCGGGCCTACAATGGCGGGCACCGCTTCGGCTGGTGCGGATATTTCGCGCGCTAGGCGAGAGCGTCAAACCAGGCTGGGCAAACAAAAAGCCGCGCAGATGCGCGGCTCTTCTTCAGGCGAAACACTGGACGCGATCAGCGGGTGACGACGACCGTCGTGCCGATCTCGACGCGCGAATAGAGGTCGGTGATGTCCGTGTTCAGCATGCGGATGCAGCCGTAGGAGACGAAGCCGCCGACCGAGCCCGGCACGTTGGTGCCGTGGATCGCATACTCGCCGCCGGCCAGCGTCATCGCAGCGACGCCCATCGGGTTATGCGGCGAGCCGCCGGCGATCACGTTCGGGATGCTCGGCTTGTCGCGCTTGACCTCGGCGGGCGGCGACCAGGCCGGGTTGCGATATTTGCCGTCGATCTTCGTGGTGCCGGCCCACTGCTTGCCGGACTTGCCGACGCCGACCGGGTAACGCATCGCGTGGCCGGAATCGAGAATGAGGTAGAGCCGCCGTTCGTTGGTCTTCACCACGATGGTGCCTGGCTCATAGTTGTCGGCGTGTATTCCCACCATTTCCGGCCGGGCTTCGGCCGCCTGCGACGTCAAAACAACAGCACCAAGGGTAACAGCAGCTGTGGCAGCCAGCGCCACCGCAAACTTCATCGACATCAACCTCTCCACTTCCCAACAGCTCCCGTACGGAAGCCAAAAACGAAGATGCAGAGCCCTTGAAAAACCGGGCCTGCCGGTCTCACGCACGCAAGATTAACCGCGTGTGTTAACCGGGTGGTTTCACACCGGCCGCGAGACACGTCCTGATGGCGCGGAGAAAAGGAAAAGTTCGGATTAAAGTAAATGACCTGAAAACAACACTTGGCCACAAACGCGCCTCAATCGCGCCACGCCTCTGACAATCCCGTGAAGCGGCCCGTTGCAGGAAAAGGGAAGGGCCGCGGCGGTGATCGCGCGCGGCCCTTCCTCGGTTTCCTGATTTTGCTGCTGCTGGCCTTACGCCGGAGCGCCCTTCTTGTTCTGGCGGTTCTGCACGAGGTCGTCGACCACGGCCGGATCGGCCAGGGTCGAGGTGTCGCCGAGACTCGACGGCTCGTCCTCGGCGATCTTGCGCAGGATGCGGCGCATGATCTTGCCGGAGCGCGTCTTCGGCAGGCCGGGCGCGAACTGGATCAGGTCCGGCGAGGCGATCGGGCCGATGTCCTTGCGGACCCAGGCGACCAGTTCCTTGCGCAGCGCTTCGGTCGGCTCGGTGCCCTTCATCAGCGTGACATAGGCGTAGATGCCCTGGCCCTTGATGTCGTGCGGGTAGCCGACGACGGCGGCTTCCGACACCGCCTCATGCGCGACCAGCGAGCTCTCGACCTCGGCGGTGCCCATGCGGTGGCCGGAGACGTTGATGACGTCGTCGACGCGGCCGGTGATCCAGTAATAGCCGTCGGCATCGCGCCGGCAGCCGTCGCCGGTGAAATACTTGTTCTTGTAGGTCGAGAAATAGGTCTGCTCGAACCGGGCGTGGTCGCCATAGACCGTGCGCATCTGGCCCGGCCATGACTTGGCCAGGCAGAGATTGCCCGAGGTCTCGCCGTCCAGCGTCTTGCCGTCGGCATCGACGATCTCCGGCACCACGCCGAAGAACGGCCGTGTCGCCGAACCGGGCTTCAGCTTGGTTGCGCCGGGCAGCGGCGTGATCAGGATGCCGCCGGTCTCGGTCTGCCACCAGGTGTCGACGATCGGGCAGCGATCGTCGCCGACCACGCGGTAATACCACTCCCAGGCTTCCGGATTGATCGGCTCGCCGACCGAGCCGAGCAGGCGCAGCGATTTGCGCGAGGTCTTCTTCACCGGCTCATCGCCGCCCTGCATCAGCGCGCGGATCGCGGTCGGCGCGGTGTAGAAGATGTTGACCTTGTGCTTGTCGACCACGTTCCAGAAGCGCGAATTGTCCGGATAGTTCGGCACGCCCTCGAACATCAGCGTGGTCGCGCCGTTGGCGAGCGGCCCGTAGAGTATGTAGCTGTGGCCGGTGACCCAGCCGACGTCGGCGGTGCACCAGTAAATGTCGCCGTCGTGATAATCGAACACGTATTGATGCGTCATCGACGCAAACACGAGGTAGCCGGCCGAGGTGTGCAGCACGCCCTTCGGCGTTCCGGTCGAGCCCGAGGTGTAGAGGATAAACAGCGGGTCCTCGGCGTGCATATGCTCGGCCGGGCATTCCGTCGTCACCATGGCAGCGGCCTCGTGATACCAGAGGTCGCGGGTCGGGTTCATGTCGATCTTGCCGCCGGTGCGCTTCACCACCACGACCCAATCGACGCCGCCGGAATCCTTAGAGTCGATCTTGGCGATGGCGGCATCGACATTGGCCTTCAGCGGCACTTTCCTGCCGCCGCGCAGGCCCTCGTCGGCGGTGATCACCACCTTCGAGTCGCAGTCCTTGATGCGCTGCGCGAGGCTGTCCGGTGAGAAACCGCCGAACACCACCGAGTGGATGGCGCCGATCCGCGCGCAGGCCAGCATGGCGTAGGCCGCTTCCGGAATCATCGGCAGGTAGATCGTGACACGGTCGCCCTTCTTGACGTTCCGCGTGCGCAGGATGTTGGCCATCTTGCAGACTTCGTCGTGCAGCTGGCGGTAGGTGATGTGCTTGGATTCGGAGGGATCGTCGCCCTCCCAGATGATCGCGGTCTGGTCGCCGCGCTTGTCGAGATGGCGGTCGATGCAGTTCCAGGCGACGTTCAGCACGCCATCCTCGAACCATTTGATCGAAATATTGCCCGGTGCGAAGGAGACGTTCTCGACCTTGGTGAAGGGCTTGATCCAGTCGATCCGCTTGCCGTGCTCGGCCCAGAAGCCGTTCGGGTCCTTGACCGAGTGCGCGTACATCTCGCGATATTTGGCGTCATCGATATAGGCGCGCTTGGCCCAGTCCGCCGACACGTCATAGATCTTCTCGGACATCATTTTCCTCCACTCATTGCCGATCGCGAACGACGCGGCGGCAAGCCGTCTTGATCATTGCCGCGATTATGCGTTGCCGCATTCCGGCCCGGCAAGGAAAAAGGACTGTCACTTTCGTCGTGTGGAAGCCGTCGGACATTCCGCCAGCTTCCGCTTTTGACAAGACGGCTTACCGCAACGCGTCGACGAGAGAAACCTATGCGCCATCGCTTGCTCGGGGTCACTGGTCTCTTGGTCGTAGTGGTGTCGTTCTCTGCGCCGTTCGCCGCCACCGCGGCGGTGCCGCGCACGATGACGATACGCTGACGCCGATTTTGATGGACGGCTTCAGGCACAATTGAACGAATTTCGGACGCCGCGGCGACGAGCTACGTCAACACGTTCGTGACCGCGTAATCCTCGGTTGCCGCCAGCATTGGACCGGCCCGTGGCTGCAGAACTCGAGCCACGTACCCAGCGAGAGCAGCGCGCGAAAGGGCAAGGTCGCTGACCTGATCTGGGGACCGCGGTGGACCCAGGGCGGTGTTCAAACGCCGGTTTCCGGTACCGCGCTCGCGTCATTTTGTCCGATCCCGGGCAGTCCAAAATCAACGTTAGCGGGCGAATGGCACCCATGAAAGGTAATTTGACACCGTCAATAACTGATTCGCGACTCGCAATGTCGGCTCCGACGCCCTAAATCGCCAAACCGAGGCCGGATGGCCCACCGGAACGAAGCCCGAAGCAACGGCATTACCGGGAGAACAGCGGAACAAGGCGTCTTGCGAGAATAATGATGGATCAGCAGAATATCGCGGCTGTGCGGCCCGTTTCCGCCGATCCCGCTGTCGCCTTGGCAAAGGCACTGGGCCAGTGGCCAAAGCAGACGCCACGCGCAAAGTTGCGATCGCCGTCAACACTCAAACTCGACGCTCCCGCCGCCATCAGAACGACGGTTGAAGAACTGGCGCGCGATCTGGGCCTGCGGCTCGGCGACCAGAACGAGCTGACCATCCGCCGCATCAAGCGCGGCAAGACCTATTCATTCGTCCGTGCCAATGGCTCGCGGGTCCGCGATGCGCGGACGATCCGCCGGCTGCACGCGATGGCCGTTCCGCCGGCCTACCGCCAGGTGCGCTATTCCAGCGATCCGAGCTCGCATCTGCAGGCGGTCGGCCGCGATGCGGCGGGCCGGCTGCAGTATCGCTATCACGCCGACTGGGAGAAGGTTCGCGAGCAGCGCAAGGCGCATCGCCTCGCCAAGCTGGTGGCCGCGCTGCCGAAGATCCGGCGCAAGGTCTCGGCGTTTCTGTCCGGGGACGAGCCGACGCGCGAGTTCGCGCTGTCGGCGGTGATCGAGCTGATCGCGCGCACCGCGATCCGGCCCGGCAACGAATCCTATGCGCGCCTCAACGGCACCCGCGGCGCCACCACGCTTTTGAAGTCCAACGTCACGCTGGAAGACGATTCCCTGGTGCTGACCTTCAAGGCCAAGGGCGGCAAGACCGTACGCAAGGAATGCGATGCGGCCAAGCTGGTGCGTGCGATCGGCATCCTGCGCGGCGTCCCGGGCAAGCGCATGTTTCAGTATTACGACCGCTCCGGCGTGGTGCGGGCCGCTTCGACCACGGCGGTGAACGCGTTCCTGCGCGAGATCGCCGGCATCAAGATATCGCTGAAGGATTTCCGCACCCTGATGGCGTCGGCCGTCGTCGTGGAATCGCTGTCGCGGATCACGCCGGCCACCAGCCAGCGCGGCCGCAAGCGCCAGGTGCTGGATGCGATCCGCGCCGCCGCCGACCAGCTGTCCAACACGCCGGCGATCTGCCGCAAGAGCTATGTCCACGACACCATCGTCACCGCATTCGAGGACGGCATCCTCGAACGTTTCGCCGCGACGATGGGAGGCTACCGCACCCAGTCCAAGCGCGAGCAATTACTGGCGCAGGTGGTGATGGCGGCGGGGGCGTAACGGGCCACAAACTCCGCTGTCGTCCCGGCGAAGGCCGGGACCCATAACCCCAAATGTTCATTGTTGAGACGACCTGGAGCCGCAGCGCGCTCCAACAATGCTCGCCTGTGGTTATGGGTCCCTGCTTTCGCAGGGACGACAGCAGAGTTCGTGAGCCGCTACAGCCCGCCCATCTTGCAGACGTATTTCCATTCGTCCGCGGTCACCGGCTGCACCGAAAGCCGTGAATACTTCACCAGCGCCATGTCGGCGAGCTTCTTGTCCGCCTTGATCGCGGCCATCGTCACCGGCGTCTTCAGCGGCTTGTCGGCCTTGATGTCGACGCAGACGAACTTGCCGGTCTTGTCGGTCGGGTCGGGATAGGCTTCCTTGATGATCTCGGCGATGCCGACGATCTCCTTGCCCTCGTTGGAATGATAGAAGAACGCCTTGTCGCCCTTCTTCATGTTGACGAGATTCTGCCGGGCCGTGAAGTTGCGCACGCCGGTCCAGGCTTCGCCCTTCGCGCCCTTGGCGACCTGATGGTCCCACGACCAGACCGACGGTTCGGATTTCACCAGCCAGTAATTCATCGCAACTCACCCCGTTCGATTGCGCTGCAATCTACAGCGACGTGGATGCCCGCGACAAGCGCGAGCACCCGATCCAGAGCGTTTTCAAGCGAAGTGGATGCCGGTTCGCGTGAAGAAAACGCGTCAAATCAAGAAGCGCGGCACTTACTGTTTCAAATATCGATCGAAGAACCTGGCGATGTCGGTGAACGCCTCCTTCGTCTCGGGCGCGTCGACATTGAACTGGTACTGCGCGTGGGACTGCCCCTCATAGACATTGAGATCGGCGATCACGCCGGCGCGGCGCAATTTGCGATGCGTGCGAACCGTGTTGCTGAGGAACAGATCGCGCGTGCCCGACGTCAGGATGGTCGGCGGGAAGCCCTTGAAGTCACCATAGATCGGCGAAATGTAGGGATTCTTCAGGCTGGTGCCGTTTGCATAAAGCCTGGCGGCGCGGCCGAGCCAGCCGTCCCAGGTCACCAGCACATTGTCGACCCATTCATTGCTCACGTAGCTGTCGCCGATCTTGTCGATATCGGACCAGGGCGTGCCCGGCGCGATGGCAGCCGGCAGCGGCAGCTTCTCGTCCTTCGCCCGCAATACCATCGCGAGCGTCATCGCCCCGCCCGTCGACGTGCCGAAGATCGCCAGCCGGCGGTGCTCGTGCGATTTCAGAACTTCCTTCCACACCGCCATCGCGTCGTCCATCGCGGCCGGATAGGGGAAGTCCGGCGGCATCCGGTAGTCGACCGAGAGGACCTTGAAGCCGCCAAAGCCCGCCATCATGATGGCTTCCGGCAACGCGGCTTCGCCGGGGCCGAACACGTAACCGCCGCCATGGACGTGGATCAGCAGGCGTCGCCTGTTCTCGAGCGCGATCTTGTTCGGGGTGACGATGTAGCAGTGCACGCCGGCAAGCCTGGTTTCCTCGACCTTGACGCCGAGCTTCGCCTTCAGCGCCGGAACACCCGCGATCAGAAGCTTGGCGCGGCGATCGATCAACTCCTTCCATTCCGCCGGGGTTTTGGGGTCGGCATTGAAATGCGGCGGATAGGGCGTGCCGATCATTGCCTGCATCTCGGGAGACACGTCGGCGGTCGGATTGCCGATCGATTTGAGCGGCGCGACCCGCTTGCCGTTGTCGGCATTGGCGGCGGCCTCGCTCTTCGCAAGGTCGTCGTAGGAGGTTGCGGTCTGGGCGTGGGCTATAGTGGACGAGGCGGCGAGGGCGACGGCAACGCTGATCGAGAGAAGGCTGATCGAAAGGATGGCGCGATGCGGTTGACGCATGGGTTTTCCCTTGGGATCCGTTTTTCGATTTGTTGGACCGGGATCCGACGGTTCGCCACGCTAGTACGCCGCGCATGGATCGTGAAGCTCCGCCACGCGCGACCGTGACGTGCGTTACTCGGCCTTGAACGGCCGCGTCAGCAGGCCTTCGATCGCGGCATCGACGGTCAGCCGGTCGCTCAGGATCGCGGCGACCGCGTTTGACACCGGCATGTCGACCTTTTGCGCGGCGGCGAGCTCGCACAGCACAGGTGCGGTGAACGCGCCTTCGGCGAGCTTGCCGATCGGTGCGGCTTCACCGCGCCCGAGCGCGAGGCCTAGCGCGAAATTGCGCGATTGCGCGGTCGAGCAGCTGAGCAGGAGATCGCCCAATCCCGACAGGCCCGAGAGTGTCTCGGTGCGGGCGCCGCAGGCGCGGCCCAATCTTGCGAGCTCGCTGAAGCCGCGTGTGGTCAGCGCGGCGAGCGCGGAGGCGCCGAGATCCTTGCCGACCACGATGCCGGCGGCGATCGCCAGCACGTTCTTGGCCGCGCCGCCGATCTCGACGCCGCGCACGTCGGTGGTGTGATAGGGCCGGAACGTCGCCGAGCCGAGCGCCTGGACCAGCGCGCGTGCCAGCGCTTCGTCCCTGGTGGCCAGCGTGACGGCGGTCGGCAATCCGCGTGCGACGTCGTCGGCAAAGCTCGGCCCCGACAGGATCGCGGGTACGGCGCGCGGCGCGGCTTCCGCGATCACCTCGGTCATGAATTTATGCGTGCCGTGCTCGATGCCCTTGGCGCAGGCGACGACAGGCGTGTCGGGTTTGAGATGCGGCGCAAGATGTCCAACCGCCGCGCGCAAATGCTGCGCCGGTGTCACGGCCAGGATGATGTCGGCGTGTGCCGCGGCGGCGATATCCGACGTCACGGCGATACCGGGATGAAGCTGGACACCAGCCAGCCGCGGATTGACCCGCGTCGCCTGGATCTGCGCGGCATGCTCGGCGTTGCGCGCATACAGCGTCACCTTGCGCCCGGCGCGCGCCGCGACATCGGCCAATGCCGTGCCCCAGGCGCCGGCACCGATCACGCTGACTGACATATGCGCGGGCATCAGGCGGGCCTGTCTTCGCTCCCTCTCCCCGCTCTTGCGGGGAGAGGGTTGGGGTGAGGGGCTTTATCCGCGAGCGAGCCGAGTGTTGAGACCGGTACCCCCTCACCCGGATTGCTGCGCAATCCGACCTCTCCCCGCAAGCGGGGCGAGGTGCGACGGTGCCTGATGCGCGCTCCGTCGTACATTGTTCAGTATCCGGCGCGGCTGTTGGCGTAGCCGGCCGGCGCCTTGGCGTTGGCGTCGAGCAGCCAGCGCGCGCGCGGCGGCGCCTCCATCGTGTCGGTGAGGCCAAGCGCCATCCGCTCGGCACCTGCCCAGGCGATCATCGCGCCATTGTCGGTGCAGAGCGCCGGCGGCGGGATGATCAGCGTGGTCTGCGCCTTCGCCGCGACCTCCTGCAGCGCGCTGCGGATGGCATGGTTGGCGGCGACGCCCCCGGCCGCGACCAGCGCGCGCGGCGTGCCGAACCGCTCTTGAAACAGCTTTAGGCCGACGCTCAGCCGGTCCGCGGTCGATTCCAGCACCGCGGCCTGGAAGCTCGCGCAGAGATCGCTGACGTCCTGCGGCTCGAGGGGCTCCAGCCGGCTGGCTTCATTGCGCACCGCCGTCTTCAGTCCCGAGAGCGAGAAATTCGCATCGGGGCGGCCGAGCATCGGACGTGGAAAGGCAAACCGCGTCGGGTCGCCGCCGGCCGCCGCGCGCTCGACCTCCGGTCCGCCGGGATAGGGCAGCGACAGCATCTTCGCCACCTTGTCGAACGCCTCGCCCATCGCGTCGTCGACCGTGGTGCCGAGCCGCACATATTCACCGACGCCGACCACGGCGACGATCTGGGTGTGTCCGCCCGAAGCAAGGAACAGGCAATAGGGGAACGCCAGCGCGCAGGTCAGCCGCGGCGTCAGCGCGTGCGCCTCGAGATGGTTCACCGCGATCAGGGGCGTATCGTGTACCATCGCGATCGCCTTCGCGGTGGTGAGACCGACGATCACGCCGCCGATCAGGCCGGGTCCCGCGGCTGCCGCGACCGCCGACAATTGTCGGTAGCCGACGCCGGCCTCCTTCATGGCGGAGGCGACGATGCCGTCGAGCAGGTCGACATGGGCGCGCGCCGCGATCTCCGGCACCACGCCGCCGAAGCGGGCGTGCTCGTCGGTCTGCGAGCGCACGACGTTGGAGAGGATTTTCGCCTGCCCGTCAGCCTGGCGCTCGACCACGGCGGCCGCGGTTTCATCGCAGGTGGTCTCGATCCCCAGCACCAGCATCGGTGGTTCGTGTCCCAATTTCGGTCCTTGTGCTACGAGCATGATCCGGACAGGCCGGAACCGGTTTCCGGAAAGATGATGCTCATCAAAATGTCCGCTCCGGGGTAGCATTGCGAGGTCTTAAAGTGCAATCGGTCGCCAACGTCCAATTTATACGGCTGGAGGCCTGAAACCCTGACAATCCTTGTCACACGACCGCATCCGGACAATGACGCGACGCTCGCGACGCTGCGCCAACGCGGCTTTGACGCCCTGTCGGCGCCGGTGCTGCGCTTCGAGCCGGTGCCGTTCCGCGGCGACGACGATGCGGATTATGATGCCGTCATCCTGACCAGCGCCAATGCGCTGCGCGCCGTCGACCTCGCTGCCAGCCGCTTGTTGCGGCTGCCGCTGTTTGCGGTCGGCGCGCACACCGCGGATGCGGCGCGCGCCGCGGGCTTCGACAAGGTGATCGTGGCGAAGGGCGATGCAGTCTCGCTGCGCAATCTCGTGCTGGCACGGGTCAAGGCCGGCGAACTCGACGCATCGGCGACGCTGCTCTATCTCGCCGGCGCCGACCTGTCGCGCGATCTCGCGGGCGAGCTCGGCGAGCGCGGGCTCAGCGTCGTCACCCACACCACCTACCGGATGGCGCCGGTGGCCGGCTTCCCAAGGGAAGTCAGCGACGCCTTCATGGCGAACCGGATCACCGCGGTGCTGCACTATTCCCGTCGCAGCGCGCAGGCCTTCCTGGACACGGTACGCGCCGACGGAATCGAGATTTCGGCGCTCGCCTTGCCGCAATGCTGCATCTCGGCGGCCGTCGCCGCGGTGCTCCATGACGCCGGCGCGACCAATGTGGTGGTGGCGGCGCGGCCGGACGAAAATGCCCTGCTGGAGGCGCTCGGCCGCACCCTGCGGCCGTGACCGGAATAATTCTTTCGTTTGACCATGATGTTAGGCGATGCTCGGTTATTCGGATCGTGCTCTAAGAACCTGGGCCGATTCTGGTAGAGTATGCGGCCAGCAGTTTTGAGGACCCCCGCGATGGCTGAAGAAAGGCCAGACGACCCAGGATCTTCGCCGGATTCCCGGCCCAAGCGCGCGCCGCCGACCATCGATCTTCAGGCGACCGAAATCTCCAGCGAACCGCCGAAAACGGAGGGGGCCGAGGAAGCCGCCAAGGAGGCCGACCAGGATGCCGGCAAGGCGTCTGCGGACGCGGCGACGCCTGGGGCCGAGCCCCACGGCGACGCCGCACCGCAGGCGGAGCCGCAGCCCGAGACCGCCTCCGCGGCGCAGGACGCCGAACCGGCGCGGCCGGTGTCGCCCTGGGTGGTGGCGCCGGTATCAGGCGCGGTCGCCGCGGCGCTGGTGATCGGGGTTGGCTGGCTGCTCGGCTGGCCCGTCGTGCAGCCGGTCCCCGCACCGCAACCCAATGCCGCCATCGACCAACTCGGCACGCGCCTGAGTGCGCTGGAATCGAAAGCCGGCAGGCCGGTCGCGCCGGCCGCCGATCCCGCGGCGACGGCGCGGCTGGAGGCACTCGACAAATCGATCGCCGCACTGCGCACCGAGCTCGCCGCGACGCGGGCGCAATCCGACAAGCTTGCGGCGGCCGCCAATGACGCGAAGGCCGCGCCGCGCGATGGCGCGGCTGCGCCTGATATCTCCGGCATCACGGCGCGTATCGACAAGGTCGAAGGCGCGGTGAAGGCGCAGGGCGCCGCGATCGCCAGGCAGGACGGCAAGATCGCGGACACCAAGGCCGAGGCGAAGGCCGACGATGTGCCGCTGCGCCGCGTCGTCGCGGCATCGCTGCTCGACGTCGCGGTGCGTCACGGCGATCCCTATGCCTCCGCGCTCGAGGCCGCGAAGGCGCTGTCGGATGATGCCGAGGTGCTGAAGCCGCTCGAGACGTTCGCAAGGTCGGGCGTGCCGAACCCGAACGCGCTGTGCCGCGAGCTGATCGAGATCGTGCCGAAACTTGCGCCGCCTCCGCCTGAAGCTGCGGCGGCCAGCGCCGGGCTGGTCGATCGTCTGAAGGCCGGTGCCTCCACGCTGATCCAGATCGAGCGGACCGACGGCACGGGGACCGATCGCGGCAGCATCGTCGCGCGCGTGACATCGGCCGCCCTGCATAATGACCTTGCATTGACCGAGCGTGAATTGAAGTCGCTGCCGCCGGCGGATCGCACGGCGGCGCAAGCCTGGCTCGCCAAGGTGGACGCGCGCCGCGCCGCGCTCGACGCGTCGCGTAAATTTGCCGACAACGCCATGGCGGCGCTCGCCACGGTCAACCAGTAAGTCTTTGCAATAGGTCTTTGATGATCCGGATCATTCTGTTCCTGCTGCTGATCGCGCTCGCTGCAGCGGGTGCGGCCTGGATGGCCGATCAGCCCGGCGATCTCGTGCTGAATTGGGGCGGCTTGCGGCTGACGTCCAAGCAGCCGATGTACCTGCTCGGCCTCGTCGTCGTCGCCGCGATGGTCGCCGGCGTGATCCTGCGCGGGCTCTGGAAGATTCCCGGGCACGTCCGCCGTGGCCGGCGCGAGCGCCGCCACGCCCGAGGCCGCCACGCCATCACGCAAGGCCTGCTCGCGATCGGGCATGGCGATTCCGCAGGCGCCCGCGCGCATGCCGAAGTGGCGCGGCGCCACGCCGCAAACGATCCGCTGGCGCTGCTGCTGCACGCGCAATCGGCGCAGCTCGACGGCGATCGCGACGGCGCGCAGCGCGCCTTCCGCGCCATGGCCGAGCGCGAGGATACGCGACTGCTTGGATTGCGCGGTCTGTTCATCGAGGCGCAGCGCGCCGACGATCCGGTTGCGGCCGTGATGATCGCCGAGGAAGCGCTGAAAATGTCGCCGTCGTCGTCATGGGCCTCGCATGCGGTGCTCGGCTTCTGCTGCGCTAAGGGCGATTGGGCCGGCGCGCTGTCGATCATCGACAACAACCAGAGCGCCGGGCTGATCGACAAGGCGACCTATCGGCGGCAGCGTGGCGTGCTGCTGACGGCACGGGCGCTGGAGTTCGAGACCGTCGATCGCGACCTGTCGCGCTCGAGCGCGATGGAGGCGGTCAAGCTGGCGCCGACGCTGATCCCGGCCGCCGTGCTCGCAGCGAAGTTCGAGAGCGAGGCGCATCAGGTGCGTCGCGCGATGCGCATCGTCGAGACCGCGTGGCTGGCGCGGCCGCATCCCGATCTCGCCGACGCCTATTCGCATGTGCGGCTCGGCGATTCCGCGCGCCAGCGCCTGGTGCGGGTCGAGACGTTGGCGGCGAAAACACCTGGACATATCGAGGGCGCGCTGGCGATCGCGCGCGCCGCGATCGATGCGGCCGAGTTCGCCAAGGCGCGTGCGGCGCTCGAGCCGTTCATCGCGGCGCCGACGCAACGCGTCGCGCTGTTGATGGCCGAGATCGAGCGCACCGAGCATGGCGACAGCGGCCGGGCGCGGGCCTGGACCTTGCGCGCGGTGCGCGCGCTGCACGATCCGGTCTGGACCGCCGACGGCTATGTCTCGGACCGCTGGCGTCCGGTCTCGCCGGTCACCGGCCGGCTCGACGCCTTCCAGTGGCAGACGCCGGTGGCGGCGCTGCCGTCCGACAAGGGCCATGCGATCGAGCCTTCGCCGTTCGAGGAGGCGATGCTGGCGCCGCGCCGGGTCGAGCCGCCAAAGGAACTGGCCAGCGAGCCGGTGGACGCCAAGCCAGCTGAGCCGGCCGAGATCAAGCCGGTCGAGATCAAGCCCTTGGAGCCGGCCGCGCCGACGGTACAGGACAACGCCCCGCTGCCGGCGGCCATCGAGGCCGAGCCCGCCCCAGCCCCGGCCGAGCCCGCCGCGCCGGCCGCCGAATCGGCGCCCCCGGCGCCTGCCCCCCTGTTCCGGTCGAGGGCCGACCTGCCCAAGGCGGCGCCTGCGCCCATTCCGGCCGTAATCCCGATCGTCCGGGCTCCCGACGACCCCGGGGTCGACGAGGACGGCCCGGTGGACGAATTTGCGGAACAAATCGGCCCGCCCAAGGCCCAGGTGGGCGGTTGGCGCGGATTTCTGTCACGTTTGGGAAGCTAATTCGCGGTTAGGTAACGGCTGTATGGTTCGATAACCGCGTTGTCCTTGCCAATCGGGGTCATGCCCGATATCAGGTGGCGCGAATGATCAGGCCGTTGCCGAACGGTTCGCCGCAATAGCTCAGTTGGTAGAGCACGTCATTCGTAATGACGGGGTCGGGGGTTCGAGTCCCTCTTGCGGCACCATTTTTCACACCATCTCCCGCCTCGATGCGCAGGTGAGCTTTGCTCGCGCCGCACAATCTGCTCGTGATCGCAATCGCGACCAGTCCGGTGCTGCGAGCCCGGTTGTCCGTACCCTGTTGGCGAATGTGGCCCCGGGATGGGTCAGGACGCCGCACAACCCCGGCGGGAGACGCGAAAGCACGAAGAAAGCGCCGCTCAACCCCGCTCAACCCCGGTAGTATCGATGTGGTGCACACCCGCGCCGAGACGGCGCGGTATTCAGATGGGTCGCGATGAGCGTGGCGAGGTCAACGCGCATGCCGATCCGGAACACGCGTCACGTATCCGCCGGTAGTGACTCGAGCGCCACACCAACCGAACTCTAGCGTGCAAGCCGACTAAATGATTGGTGAGATGAGACGCGACATAGAGCAGAATGACCGTCGCGGAATCGATGTTCGTTGATTGTGCGTTTTTCGTGCGGAAGACTTAGTGCCTGAAATACGATTGCCGGGGAATCACGTTGGGACCGAAGGATCGCGATAGCGAATTTCAACTACAGCTTGCCTTCCTGAGGGAGTTCCAACGCGCCCATAACCGCCCGCTGCGCGTCCTGCATATCGGCAATATCGCGAACAACGCCTACAACAATGCCTTGATTCAGCGGCGCTTCGGAATCGAAGCGGACGTCATTTGCTATAACTATTATCACGTCATGGGTTGCCCGGAATGGGAGGCCGCAAGCTTCGACGGCAACGTCGACAACATGTTCCCGGATTGGTGGGCCACCGAGTTGGGTGGTTGGCGGCGACCGGATTGGTTTGTGCAGGGCCCCGTTCTCGATTGCCTCTCGTACCTTCGTGCGAAGAACGCTGGCGACAGCGGAGCCGCAGCATTCTTTTGGACCCTGCTGCAGGCACGATATTGGGAGATGCTTGATGGCATCGCTGCCGCAGAGAGCCGGGTCCGTCCACCGATGCCGGAGCATCTGGCAGACACGATTTCAATTGCGCGCGATTTTCAGGACTTCCAGTCAAGTCAGGCATCCAGAATCCCGCAGCCTCTCGATCAGCCGGCCATCGTCCTGCCAGAGGCGGCCATAGAGCCTGAGTCTGCACTCTCCCGCATTTCGCCGGCCTCATCGAAGGCGGCCGCGCCAGATCCGCAGATTGAGCAGGGCCGAGCTCTCGCCGACGAATATCCAAATCCCGAAGGACCAGGCCGCCTCGTATCAACTTATCGCTCCCTCCTGACGAAGTACGTATTTGTTCATTTGCGGCGTGAGGCGGAAACCGGCGTTGTCGCCGGGCCGAGCCTAGCGGTCGCCATTTGGCGAGGTCAGAGACGCAGCCGCGGCTTGCCGCGCTTCGGCTTCGAGTTTCCCGCTGATGTCTTCACGATCTCAAATCCCGACGCCGCGACACCGACTGCAAGCGATAGCAATGAGGATAGGAAGATTCGCGATACGTCGTCACCAAATCCCAAAGGCCCAAGTCGCCTCACATCGATCTATCGCTCCTTACTGACGAAATATGTGTTTGTGCATTTGCGGCGTGAAGCGGAAACCGGAGCTGTCGCCTGGTCGAGCCTAGCGGTCGCAATTTGGCGAAGTCAGAGGCGCAGTCGCGGTTTGCCGCGTTTCGGCTTCGAGTTTCCTGCTGATGTCTTCACGATCTCAAATCCCGACGCCGCGACGCCGACTGCAAGCGATAGCAATGAGGATAGGAAGATTCGCGATACGTCGTCACCAAATCCCAAAGGCCCAAGTCGCCTC
>NZ_JASAUT010000011.1:127941-169364 GCF_029952935.1 Bradyrhizobium sp. Mp19
CACATCGATCTATCGCTCCTTACTGACGAAATATGTGTTTGTTCATTTGCGGCGTGAAGCGGAAGCTGGAGTTGTCGCCTGGTCGAGCCTAGCGGTCGCAATTTGGCGAAGTCAGAGACGCAGCCGCGGCTTGCCGTGCTTTGGCTTCGAGTTTCCCGCTGATGCCTTCACGATACCGGATCCCGACGTCGCGGCGCCGGTTGCAAGCGAAAGCAACGTCTTCACTATCCCAACTGCTGACGCCGTGACGCCGGCCGCAGACAAAAGCGCGGCCGCTGACGTCGGTTCATCAGTCATTCCCGTGGTGACTCGCCCGGAGATCGTCGATCGCCCGGAGTTTCGCTATTTCGAAAAGTACGGCAAGGGAGAGGATCGAAACGCCTCGCAACGTGCGGCACTGCTTGGTGACGTGTTGCAACAGTTTACGGATTATCCGGCAGAAGCCCTCATCTCTGTCGAAGCTTTCGCATCTACCGTTGCCAATGAATTCGCTGACGTATTGGAGCAATACGACATCATTCAGGGATATTCGATCGACGGGTTCATTCCGTTCATCAACGGATTCAAAAATTACACGTGTTACGAACATGGCACGTTGCGAGAGGTGCCTTTCGAGAAAAGCTACAATGGCATTCTTTGTTCGGCGTCGTACAAGAATGCGGCTTTCTCGTTCGTGACCAATTCGGACGTGCTGCCGTCTGTGCAGCGGCTGAAATTGAAGAGGGAGCGGACCGTTTACCTTCCGCATGCCTTCGACGATGAAAAGATTTCGACCTTCCGAGCAGGACTCAAGCTTCCGAAACGGGACTCTAGGGTCACCACATTCTTTAGCCCCACGCGCCATCACTGGCACGCGGCACCCGCCTCAATGCAGAAGGGCAATGATCTCTTCTTGAGGGCGGCCGCGCAGGTTGCGCAAACGGATCGCGATTTTCGTATCATCCTGGTCGAGTGGGGCGTTGATGTTCACCGAAGCAAGGACCTGATTCTGGAGCTTGGAATCAACGATATGGTTTCGTGGAAACCGTCGTTGAACAAGGCGGAATTGCGACAGCTTTACTGCTCGAGTGACGTCGTCGTCGATCAGTTCAGGATCCCGGCGATCGGCGGAGTTACCTTTGAGGCCATGGCGCTCGGACGCCGCGTCATAACGAATCTCGATGAAGCCCAATCGGGCGAGTTCTTCGGAGCGGCGCCGCCTTGCTTGGCCGCCGACAGTGTCGAGACGTGCACGGCCCGGATTCTTGAGGTTCTTTCTGATCCGCTGGACGACAATCGCCGCGGCGATGCCGCGCGTCTGTGGTTCGAGAAATGTCATTCCGCGCAACGCGTCGTCGCGCTTCAATTGGCGGCCTATCAGACGATTTGCGCCGCCTAGATCCGCGCGCCGCACAGTCCGCTCATGATCGCGATCGCGACCAGCGCGCCGGCTGCGAGGCCGGTTGCCCAGATCCGGTTGGCGGCCGTGGTAGCGACGCCGTGGGCGATCAGGACGCCGCGCAATCCCGATGTCAGATGGGCGAGCACGAAGAAGACGCCGAGCGCGTAATGCGGCACCAGGCGAATGCTCCAGGCATCGTGGATCAGGCCGGTCGGTGCGCCCGACGCCCAGGCCCAATTGGTGTCGATGTGGTGCACGGCGCGCGCCGAGACCAATGCGGAATTCAGATGGGTGAGGATGAATGCCGCGAGATAAATGCCGGAGCCGATCTGAAACACGCGGTAGGCATCCGCCGGCAGCGCGCTCCAGCGCCAGGCGAGCCGCACCCCGACGGCGACCTGGAACAGCATCAGGCCGACGAGGATCGGTTCGACGAGGGACGATCGATAGACCGTGCGCCCCATCTTCATCACGGCGGCATGAACCTCGGGTCCGAGTAGGCCCAGCAGATGATTGGTGAGGTGAAACGCGACGTAGAGAAGGATGACCGCTGCGGCGACGCCGTGCGTCACGCGCCATTTGGCGATGGATGGAGCAATCGCGGCCGATCCTGCCGGGCGCTCTTGCTCACCGCCGAGCAGCACACACAGGCACGCGGCCAACCAGCCCGCGACCCAGACAAGCTCGTCGCTGACGGGGATGTGCAGCAATCCGAGACCGACGCCGGTCAACACGAACAAAGGCGGCGCAGCGATGCTGAGATAGGCGAGCCGCCGGGCGCGCAGCTCGAACGACGAAGGCTCGGCCTTGGTCATCCAGTACGCGCAGGCAAGACCCAGCAAGGGCGCGGCGGTCGCGGCCAACAGGCAAAGCGCCGCCAGGACCAGTCGCCCAAACGACACCGGACCAGCAGCGGGAGAGACCGCGAGATGAAATGCATCGAGCAGGAACGGATAGGCGATTGCGCCGGCCGCCGGGATCAGCCAGCGGAGCCTTTCGGCGGCCGTATTCGCCAAGCCATTGTCGCCCGACCGTACGCGGCCTTGTTCGAATGCACTCACTGAGCTCTCCAGGGGTCGGACATCGTGAAAGAGAGGGCCAGACCGACGAATCTATTCCCGGATCATCGTCGGAGGCGCAGCACACGAGCTGGTGCTGCAGATGCCGGCGTGCACGGGCAAGCGGCGTTGCGCCGAGACCATGTCTCAAGGTGCAAAAACTACAGCGATACGGGCCCACTGATAGGACCAAGTTCCAACAATCCGACTGGACCACGCCAAGGCTCCTTTCAGCGTGCCCTAAAATCCAGTTCCAGGATGCAGGCATGATTCGCCTAGCGGATTCATGGGTTGATCTTGTAAGCAGGTTGCTATGCAAAACACGGCCAAATCGCGGGCCGGAAGCGGACAGGGCGAGCGGCCAGATTCGCGGATCGCCGTCTCTGCCTCGAAGCTCGCCACCGCCGATCTCAACAACCTCATGCGGGCACTTGAGATCGATGTCGTCGCGCTCACCGAAATGCTGATTCCATCAGGCCATCGCGCCGAGATGGGGACGATCGATGCGCCGGCGGTCCATTACACCATTAGTGGCAGGGGACGAATTTCGATCGGCGATGGGCCTTGGATGTCGCTCGAACCCCATCTCCTCATCATCAAGCCTCCGAGTACCCCGTTCGTAATCGAAGTCGACGGAACCAGCGGCCCGAAGAGGCTCATCTCCCGCGATTGCTGGAAGCAGCATGACAGCGTGTTGCGTATCGCAACACCGACCGAGCAGCCCGAGATCATCCAGATCTGCGGCTTCTTCAACGCATCCTTCGGACAATCCGTCGGGTTGTTTCGCGAATTGCGCGAGCCCGTGGTCGAGAAGTTCGAGCCGACGGACAAGATCGACCTGAAGCTTCGCGAAGCGGTCGAGGAGCTTTGCGTGCAGGAAATCGGTATGGGCGCCATGACGGCGTCCCTGCTAAAGCAGGTCATCATCGCCCTGGTGAGGCGGTCGATGAAGTCCTCCCGCAGCTGGACTGATCGGTTTTCGATTCTCGCGGATCGGCAGATCACGCGTGCATTCGCCGATATGGTGGCGCGTCCGGGGGCCGCTCATACGGTTCAGAGCCTTGCGCATAGCGCGGGTCTAAGCCGGTCGGCATTCATGGCGAAGTTCTCGGAGATCTTTGGCCGTTCGCCGATGGCCATCCTTCGGGATCTCAGGATGCGGCAGGCGGCGCTCGATCTCACGACGACATCAGCCCCAATCGATGTTGTGGCCTACAACGCCGGCTACGAAAGCCGGTCAAGTTTCGTGCGAGCATTCCGCAAAGCCTACAACGTTGATCCTAGCGAGTACCGGCTGCGCGTGAAGAACGCTGGGAGTGATAAGGGCACTTGAGCCAATCCGAGGCATCTCTCCCGTCAAGTGTGCGATTTTAGATGGGCGTGCCAATAGCGACATCCGCTCATCTATTGAAACTGTTCGTCGGGCTATCAGCGTTGGCTGAACTCGCTGCCTGACCGAAGAAAAAACTGGAAACAGCAAAGGCCGAAAGCCGCGTGGGCTCGTGCATGCCCGACGCTGCGCCCCAACCGGGCTCTTTCCCGTTCCCTAGCCAGATTCGCGCACACTCGGCGCACTGATCCTCGGCGTTGGCCAGCTCTGGAGTCCAGAATGCGTGTCCGCGCGTCCAGGAACGCCCACCGCGGGTTTCATCGCGCCGGGACCAGTGGCAACGTGGCTTTAGGAAATGCGCCGCGTCGATGGCATCGATTCAATATCCAAGGTCATTGGAGCCATCGAGTTTCGCCTTCCGGTTTTCGCTCGTCTGAAAAGGAGTTCGGAAGATGATGAGCCGCCACACTCAGGCAGGTGCACGATGAAGGCAATCGTTGTGACGGACCAAGCGGCGGGAACGGGCGGAATGAAGCTGGTGGAGCGGCCCGAGCCGCAGGCCGCGATAAACGACGTCGTCGTTGAGATTCATGCGGCGGGATTCACCCGGGATGAGCTGACGTGGCCCTCGACTTGGACCGATCGCCGCGAGCGTGACCGAACACCGTCGATCCCCGGCCACGAGTTGGCTGGAGTGGTCAGCGCCCTCGGCTATGGCACGACGGGGCTGTCGGTTGGACAGCGGGTATTCGGTCTCGTGGACTGGTATCGCGACGGCACCTTGGCGGAGTATGTGGCCATCGAGGCGCGCAACCTCGCGCCGCTGCCGGGCGATGTCGATTTCACGGTGGGCGCGGCCCTCGTGATGCCAGGCCTTACCGCGTGGCAGGGGCTGTTCGATCACGGCCGGCTTCGGGCGGGGCAGAGCGTCCTCGTGCACGGTGCCGCCGGCGTCGTCGGTTCGATGGCAACCCAGCTCGCACGTGAGGCTGGTGCTTACGTCATCGGTACCGGACGCGCTGCCGGCCGTCAGACGGCTCTCGACTTCGGCGCACAGGAGTTCGTCGACCTCGACAACGACACTCTGGAAGATGTCGGCGGAGTCGATCTGGTGTTCGATGTCCTTGGCGGCGACATCGCGAAGCGGTCCGCGCGCGTGATTCGAGCCGGAGGAACGCTGGTGACCATCGCCGGTCCGACTGAGGCACGCCCCGCTGACGGCCGGACGATAGACTTCGTCGTCGAACCCGATCGCGCCCAACTGAGTGAGATTGTCCGGCGGGCGCGTGACGGACGAGTGCGGACAAACATCGGCAGCGTGGTTGCCCTCGACGATGCCGTTGCCGCCTTCAACCCGACCGAGCGGATCAGCGGGAAGACGATCATTTGCGCTCGTCCGTGAGCGGCGCGCGCCTATCGATGAATGCGGCCGGCCGGCTCTCAACGAGAGCGAAAGCACTCTCGTGCCTCAACCTATCACTTCACTCATAGGACCAACCATGACCAACGCTGTTATCGAATGTATCCTGAGCCGCAGCTCCACCAAGTATTACGACCCTGCCGCCACCCTGAGCGACGACCAAATCCGAGAGCTCGTGCGAATCGGCACCGCCGCACCGACATCCTTCCACATGCAGAACTGGCGCTTCATCGCCGTGCGCACGCCTGAAGCCAAAGCCCGGCTGAGTCCGATGGCTTGGAATCAACCCGCGATCACCGACGCAGCCGTTACCTTCATCGTCTGCGGCCAGTTGGCCGATTCCAGCGTAATACCAGAGCGCCTGGCGCCGCTGGTAGAATCGGGTGTCATGCCGGCGAAGATGGTGCCGGAATGGGAGATCCCCGCGCGCAATCTGTACATGGAGTACCCACAGCGCCAGCGCGATGAAGCGCTACGAACCGCCTCCTTCGGCGCGGCAGCGATCATCTATGCGGCCCGCTCGCTAGGCCTGGGTTCGACGCCGATGATCGGTTTCGATGCCGAACCGGTGCAGCGCGAGTTCGGATTGGCGAAGGACGAAGTGCCGGTCCTGCTGTTGGCCGTGGGGCCGGAGCGTCCGGGAAACTGGGCGCAGAAGCCGCGCCGTCCGGTGGCCGATGTGCTGGACCTGGTATGATACGATCTACGGAGATTACTGATGGCTCGAACTGCATTGCCAACGCCGGCTCAGGTGCCGGCGGATTCGAAACCGACTCTCGACGGATTCACCAAGAACATCGGGTTCACTCCGAATATGATGGCGACCTTCGCGCTGAGCCCGATCGCGTTCAACGCATGGGCTACACTGCTCAGCTCTTTGAGCAAGGCGCTTGACGTGAAGACGCGTGACAGCATCGGCCTCGCTGTCTCCGAAGTGAATGGGTGCAACTACTGCCTGACGGTTCACAGCTTTACGGCCGAGCATATGGCCAGGCTGCCGGCTAATGAAATCATTCTCGCTCGGAAGGGTCATGCCAGTGATCCGAAGCGGGACGCCGCTCTCCAGTTTGCGCGCAAGGTCATCACAACCCGCGGCAAGGTCGGTGACGCCGATATGAAAGCCGTCCGGGACGCCGGCTACACGGATGCGAACGTCATGGAGATCGTCGCGCTAGTGGCCATGTACTCCCTGACGAACTTTTTCAACAACGCGTTCGATCCCGAGCAGGATTTTCCCGCCGTTGCGCCCGCTGGCTCGATCTGAACTCTGTCCGATCGCATCAGCGTTTCCGAAGATGGTTGGAGGTTTCATGTGAGGCGAGCGTAAGACGGGACAATTCATCTCGGCCGATCCGAACACCCGCTACGCCCGCGCCGGGGCACTCAAACGGTCAGTCTGGAGACGGCATCCGCCGGCTCCTTTGCATGGGGTTGTTTTCGATATTTTGGTGGGGGCCGCAGCCACCGGGCGTGATGGCGCCTCTCTTGAAGGCGCATAGGCCTTTCCAGGCTGTCGCTCACATCGTATCGGACCGGGAGAAGGTGGCTGCGACCAGAAAACGAAAGCGCCCCTGGATTGGGTCCAGGGGCGCTTTGCGTTGAGAGTGCGTTCGCTGCGTTACTCGGCGACCGTCTGCACGACGTTGCCGATCGGCCGGCCCGTTGCGATCGGCTTCTCGGTCTTCGCCATCATCGCGTCGTATTCGGGCAGCGTCTCGAGCTGGGTCTTGGCCTTCATCCAGACCACCTTGTAGCCGCCGGCCTTGAGCTTGCGGAGCAGCGTCGGCAGCGCCTGCGCGGTGTGCTTCTGCAAATCGTGCATCAGGATGATGCCCTTGTGCTCCTTGTCGAGCTTGGTCATCACATTGTTGATCACCTCGTCCGCGCTCTTGGACTTGAAGTCGTTGGAGTCGACGTCGACCGAGAACATCGCGATGTTGCGGGTGCCGAGATAGGCGGTTGTCGCCGGGGTGTGCGCCAGCGCCGGGAAGCGGAAGAACGGGGCCGGGTTGGCGCCCAGCGCCAGCTTTACCGCGCTAAAACCCTTCTCGATCTCGTCCTTGGCCTGCTGCTCAGTGATCTTCTTGCCCGCCAGATGCGCATGCGACCAGGTATGGGCGCCGATGGTGTGGCCGGCGGCGGCAACCTGGCGCAGGATGTCCGGGTGATAGGTGGTGTGCAGGCCGATCGGGAAGAACACCGCCTTGGTGCATTCATCGGCCAGCGCCTTGAGCACGGCCGGGGTGGTCGGCCACGGACCGTCGTCGAAGGTCAGCACGACCTCCTTGTCGGTCAGGAAATCATACTGCTTGTACTGCAGGAAACCGAAGCCCGGGCCGCCATTGGTGTCGACCACGACGGTGCGGCTGATGCCGAGCGCATCGGGGTTGGCGCATTTGGGCGCGGCCGCGACGGGGGCCGGCACCGGCGCCGGAGCAGCGGCCGGCGCCGCGGCCTGAGTGGCATCGGCGCGCTTCGACAGCGCGGCGGTCGTCTCGACATCGTCCTTGGCGGCCTGTTTTGCCGCCGCGGGAAGCGGATCGGCCTTGGCCGCAGCCGTGGTTTGCGGAGGAGCCGCGTCGGCACGCGGCGAGGAGGTCCAGAACCACACGCCGGCGATCACGATCGCCGTTACAACACTGGCCAGCATCAGGCCCAACGCACTACGCATCGCTACACACTCTCTCGGAACTTAAGGATACGCCACAGCCGTAACGAGCGATTAATGCCAACAAGGTCTTAACGCGATCCCAACAAGGCGCCGGAAGGACAAGAAAAAGCGGGCCTTACCCATGCGTGATGACCGTCACAGTCGGTTTCAAGCTTCTTCGCGGCAACGAAACGCTATAGAACCGGCCTCGCATTCCCTGGAGCCGTTGCCGCTCCGATGAAATCGGAACGGGGCTCCGGATTCCTTATTTGACGCGTTTTCTTCACGCGAACCGGCACCGCTTCGCGCGAAAACGCCTGAGAGGCTTTGAGAGATGACCCGATTTCTGTTTGCCGTCGTTCCGCTGGTTTTGTTGACGTCGGCCGTCTCGGCGCAGCAGCAGGGGCGCGATGCCTGCTCGCGCGATGCCTCGCGGTTCTGCCGCGCCCATCTCAGCGAGGGCGATCAGGTCGTGCTGGCGTGCCTGAAGGAGCATCGCAGCCGCCTCAGCAAGGCCTGCCAGCAGACGCTCGCCGATCACGGGCAGTAGACCCATCAGCTGTCATTCCGGGGCATCGCGGAGCGATGAACCCGGAATCTCGAGCTAATAATCTCCAGATTTCGGGTTCGCGCTATTCGCGCGCCCCGGAATGACAATGGAGAGACTAGGTACTGCTCCCCGCTGCGGTCGCGACCACCGGGATCACCTCCTTGGCGGCGCGATCCGGGGTCTCGTCCTTCCAGCGCACCGATCCGAACGGACGCTCCAGCATCCGGCGCACGCGGATCGGCTCGGCGCCGATATGGAAGTCGGCCGCCTTCTGATGCAGTTCGCGCTCGATCTGCGTGGCGCGGTTGCGCTGGCGCAGGAAATCGAGCCAGGTCGGGCAATGATAGCGCTCGGTCCACAATTCGGGATCGGCGATGTCGCGCGCGATCGACCAGCCATAGGCGCCGTTGCGCTGGCGGCTGAGCTGCACGTCCTGCATCACATTGTGGAAGGCGCGGGCATTGTCCTGCGCCACCCGGTACTCGATCTCGACCACCAGGGGCCCGCTGCGCCCGCTCAGTTGCAGCCGCACCTCCGGATCGGCCAGCGCATCCGTCGCGTCCTCGTTGCGCGCGCCGATCGGCGGCATCCTGAGCCAGATGCCGAGCAGCGGCGACAGCAGCATCAGACCGGCGGAGATCAGCAGCGCCATCTCGACGCCGCCCACGTCCGTGATGCGGCCCCAGCACCAGCTGCCGATTGCGATGCCGCCGGCAATCGCGGCCTGGAAGGCCGCCAGCGAACGGCCCGCGACCCAGCGCGGCGCGGAGAGCTGCACACCGATATTGAACAGCGCGATCGCCAGCATCCACACCGCTCCGGCAACGACCAGCGCTGCGGCGGTGATCACCGGCTGCTTGCTCACGGCAACCGCGGCGATCGCCGCGCCCATCGTCAACGCACAGACGCGTATCGCGGCTTCGCCGCTGAGCCGGCTGCGAATCTCGCTGATGTTGAGCGCGCCGATCACCGCGCCCATGCCGAAAGCGCCGAGCATGATGCCGTAGGTCTGCGCGCCGCCATGCAGGAGGTCGCGCGCCACCAGCGGCATCAGCGCCGAGACCGAGCCGCCGATGATCCCGGTCACCATGGTGCGGGTCAGCACGATCTTGATCGACGGCGAATTGGTGATGTAGCGCACGCCGGAGACGATGGCGCGGTTCAGCCGCTCGCGCGGCAGCCGCGACGGCTCGCTGACGCGATTCCACAGGAACAGCACGACGAGCAGCGGCAGATACAGCACGGCATTGGCGGCGAAGGCGGCCACGGCGCCCGCGGACGCCACCACGATGCCGCCGATCGCCGGACCGAAGCTGCGCGCGATGTTGTAGCTGATGCCGTTCAGCGCGACCGCGGCGGGCAGCGTCTCCGGCGGCACCTGCTCGCTGACCGAGGATTGCCAGGCCGGGCCGAACAGCGCCATGCCGCTGCCGACGACGAAGCACAGCGCGAGCAGGATGTTCGGCGTTACCAGATTGAGCCAGGCCAGCACGGTCAGGGTGGTGGCGCCGGTCAGCGCGATCGCCAGCGACACCAGCGCGACGATGCGGCGGTCGTGCATGTCGGCGATGGCCCCGGCCGGCATCGAGATCAGCATCACCGGCAGCATCAAGGCGGTCTGCACCAGCGCAACCTTGTCGGCCTCCGAGGTCATCTGCGTCATCGCCCAGGCGGCGCCGACGCCCTGGATCAGGATACCGAGATTGGAGAGCAGGCTCGCGAGCCAGATTCGCCTGAAGATTGAATGCCGCAACGGTGCAGTGATACTGTCGGAGCGATCACGCGGTTCGGTCATATCCAGTTCCGGTTGGCCTGCTATGGCTTGTTGGACGATTCCGGCTGCACAATCTGATGCCCGCGAAACGCGTGTCCTGTCCAGCGATTACGACACCCTTGGCGGGGATAGGACACAGCTAAAGCACTGAAAGACCTGAGGAAGGCCAAGGGAAGGTCAAGGGAAGGCCTGGGGGAAGGGGACCGATGGCGCTGTCGCGGCGGAGAATTTTGCAAGGGGCCGGCGCCCTGTCCCTGCTGGCCGGCCGCCTCGGCGCCCCGGCCTCGGCTCAATCGGTCCTGGCTCAGTCGGCCTCGGCCCAGCCCTCGCCGGCCGGCGACATCCCGCCGATCCTGTTCGTGCATGGCAATGGCGATCACGCCCCGCTCTGGATGACGACGTTCTGGCGGATGGAATCGAACGGCGTGCCGCGCGAACGCATGGCGGCGATCAATTTCACCGATCCGCTGGCGCGCACCGACGACAAGATCGAGCAGGCGAGCCGCTCCTCGACCGAGGACCAGCGCCGCGAGCTCGCCGAGGCGATCAGGGAGCTGAAGCAGAAGACCGGCGCGCCGCGGATCGCACTGGTCGGCAGTTCGCGCGGCGGCAATGCGATCCGCAACACCATCAAGAATGGTGGCGGCGGCGACATCAGCCACGCGGTGCTGTGCGGCACGCCCAATCACGGTGTGTATGCGTGGGACGACGGGCTCGGCAACGAGTTCAACGGGCGTGGTCCGTTCCTGCGCGGACTGAACGATGGCGACAGCGAAGTCACTGTTGGCACCGCCTTCCTGACGCTGCGCAGCGACGGCCTCGACAAATATGCGCAAGCCGACGGCCGCTTCGCCGGCAAGCCGGGCACGCCGACCAACGTCACGACGGAAGGCCCGGCGCTGAAAGGCGCGACCAATCTGGTGCTCGGCGCGCTCGATCATCGCGAGACCGCCTTTCATCCGCGCGCCTTTCGCGAGATCTACAAATTCATCGCACGGCACGAGCCGTCGCGGATCGGGATCGTGGCGGAGACGGCGGTGAGGCTGAGCGGCCTCGTCACGGGTACGCCCGGCGGCGTGCCGACCAACCGGCCGGTGCCGGGCGCCACGGTCGACATCTATCATGTCGCGGCGGAGACCGGCGAGCGCATCGGCGGCCCGCTGCACAGCTCGCAGACCGGCGCCGACGGCCGCTGGGGTCCGGCGCAGGTCGACCCGTCTTGGTCGCTCGAATTCGTCCTGACGTCACCTGGTACGGCGACGACGCACATCTATCGCTCGCCGTTTCCGCGCTCATCCGAGATTGTGCATCTGCGCGCGGCGCGGCCGCTGGGGTCGGCCGATGCTGGCGCAGGCGCGGTCGTGCTGATGTCGCGGCCGCGCGGCTATTTCGGCCTGCCGCGCGATATCGTGCTGTTCGACGGCAAGGAGCCGGCCGATGTAAAACCCGGCGTGCCGACGGATTCGGTGACGACGTTGCGGCTCGCCGCGGACGATGTCGGGCGTCCGGTCGCCGCGATCTTCAACGGGGAACGCATTATGATGCGGGCCTGGCCGGCGTCGGAGAATCGGATTGCGGTCGCCGAGCTGACTTATTAGGTCTGGTGCAGGGTCCGCGCGCCTTCTTGGCGCCGGGATCGCATGGCCGGATCGGCCGTCGCGTGAGGCAGGAAGCGAGGACCATGAGCATAGCCGAGGTCTACGATATCACGGTCACGCGGCGTCCCCTGGTCCCGCCGGCCCCGCCGCGCGCGCCGGACGATATGGGCGCGTTCCAGCGCATGCGGGTGATGCGCAACTCGCCGATCGAGACCTGGGGCCAGCGCGCCTATGAGGACGACATTGTCCAGGGCCGTTTTCTCGGCCGCTCGAGCTTCATCCTCAACACGCCCGATGCGATCCGCCATGTGCTGGTCGACAATTACGAGAACTACACCCGCACGCCGGCCGGCCTTCGCGTGCTGCGTCCGATGCTGGGCGAGGGGCTGTTGATCGCCGAAGGGCGTGCGTGGAAGCATCAGCGCCGCACGCTGGCGCCGGCGTTCACGCCGCGCGCGGTGACGACGCTGGTGCCTTACATGATTGCGGCGGTCGACGAGACCATCGCCAAGCTGAACTCCGCGAGTGGCGGCCCGGTCGATCTGCGCGAGGCGATGCAGCGCATGACGCTGGAGATCGCCGGCCGCACCATGTTCTCGTTCGGCATGGATCGCCACGGCGCCGCGCTGCGCGACTTCGTGATGGAGTATGGCAACACGCTGGCGCGGCCGCACATGCTGGATCTGGTGCTGCCGTTGAACTGGCCGACGCCGCAGGATTTCCGGCGCGCCCGTTTCCGCAAGCGCTGGACCGCGTTTGTCGGCATGCTGATGGCCGAGCGACGTGCGGCCGGCAAGGATGACAATGCGCCGGCGCGCGACCTGTTCGACCTGATGGGCGCCGCGCGCGATCCTGAAACCGGCGAGGCCTTTACCGATGCCCAACTCGGCGACCAGGTCGCCACCATGATCCTGGCCGGCCACGAGACGACGGCGACCGCGCTGTTCTGGGCGCTCTATCTGCTGGCGCTCGATCCCCTGACCCAGGAACAACTGGCAGCAGAAGTCGGGAGCGCGGCGACGTCTGGCGCGCTCGACATCGAGCGACTGAAATTCACCCGCGCGGTGATCGACGAAACCATGCGGCTTTATCCGCCGGCGTTCCTGATCGCGCGTGCGGCAGGCGGTCCCGATACCATCGCGGGCCGTCCGGTCAGGAAGGGTGACGTAATCCTGATTGCGCCGTGGCTGTTGCACCGGCATGAGAAGCTGTGGCGCGATCCGAACGCGTTCGTGCCGGCGCGGTTCATGACGGGAACGCCGCCCGATCGGTTCGCCTATCTGCCGTTCGGGGTCGGCGCGCGGGTCTGCATCGGTGCGCATTTTGCGCTGGTCGAGGCGACGCTCGCGCTTGCGAAGATTGTCGGCGCATTCCGCGTCGCGCTGGCGGACAAGGATCCGGTGCTGCCGATCGGCGTGGTGACGACACAGCCGAACCGCTCCCCGGCGTTTACGATCAAGCCGCGCTAGCCTTGCGCGGCGATGTCCCAATGCTCATCTAGGGGCTCACCATGAGCGATACGCAGGCCCATTTCGCAGTCCTCAGGCAGACGACCGATCCGGCCGTCGTCGATGCCATGCTGCAGCTGATCGCGGACGGTCATGACCGGGATCTCAATCGTATCAATCTGCTGGATTTCTCGAACCGGACCGGGCTCGACCAGGAGAAGGTGATCTCCGGCTTCCTGCATGCGTCGCGGCTCGGCCTGTTCGACATGAGCTGGAATGTGCTGTGCCCGGGCTGCGGCGGCGTGCTCGATGCGCATTCGACGCTGAAATCGCTGCGCCATGACGACTACAATTGCGCGCTGTGCGCGGCCGGATACGAAGCGTCCGTCGACGATCTGGTCGAGGTCGCCTTCACCGTCAGCCCGCGCGTGCGCCGCATCGGCGCGCATGATCCGAATACGCTGCCGATCTGGGAATATGTCCGCCAGATGTTCTGGAGCTCGGGCATCGAGCTCAACGAAGACTCGCTGGAGCGTCTGCTCAAGGAGGTGACGCTGGAATCGCTGGAGTTGCCGGCCGGCGAGAAGGCGCTGCTGTCGCTGCAATTGCCGAAGCAGTTCCTGATCGTGTTCGAGCCGGTGACGCACTCGGCGCATTTCTTCGACGTGCAGGGCGAGCCGACCACCGAGCGCCAGCAGTTCTCGATCGTGTTCAACAAGCTGCAGGCGCCGACCGGCACCACGGTGCTGCGGCCGGGGCCGCTCCGGCTGTCGCTGGACAACCAGACCGACACCCGTGTGCTGCCCGCGGTGTGGGTCGCGGCCGATGCGCTGCATGAGCTGCTCGGCAAGCGCAAGCCGATCCTCACCGCGAAGCGGATGCTCTCGAACCAGACCTTCCGTGACGTGTTCAAGGCCGACAACCTCACCGTCGACCAGCGGCTGAAGATCACCGCGCTGACCTTCCTGTTCACCGACCTGAAGGGCTCGACCGCGCTATATGAACGGGTCGGCGATCTCGCCGCGTTCGATCTGGTGCGCGCGCATTTCCACGCGCTGCTCGAGATCATCGCTTCCGAGCACGGCGCCGTCGTGAAGACGATCGGCGATGCCGTGATGGCGACCTTCATCCGGCCAGAGCATGCATTGTCGGCGGGCCTGCGCATGCGGGCGGCGATGAAGCAGCTCAACACCGAGCGCGGCAAGGAGGATCTAATCGTCAAGATCGGCATCCATGAGGGGCCATGCCTTGCGGTGACGCTGAACGAGCGGCAGGATTATTTCGGCCAGACCGTGAATATCGCAGCCAGGGTGCAGAGCCTGTCGACCTCGCAGGAAATCCATCTGACCCAGCCGGTGATGGAATCGGCGGAGGTCGCAGGCATTCTCGATCGCGCCGCGATCAAGCCGATCCAGAAGGAAGCGGCACTGCGCGGCATTGCCGACAAGCTCGTGGTGTACGAGATACCGTAGTTGAGCACATCGTCATTCCGGGATGGTCCGTCAGGACCAGACCTCAGATGCGCAATTGCGCATCGGGGAATCTCGAGATTCCGGGTTCGATGCTTTCGCATCGCCCCGGAATGACTCAATCCATGTTGCCGAAACGTAATGTCGCAGCGGGAACCTGCGCGGATTGCACCGGTTCTGTTTCCACGCCATATAGATTTCAACGGAGCATGATCCGGAAATACGTGTAGCCGGATAGATCACGCTCAAATCAGGCAGGCTTCATTCCACAGAGAGAACGATGCTCGACGGACTTCGCCAATTCATTGCCGATATCGTTTCCCCCGATGCTCAGGCCGACCGCACCTTCGATGACGGCGACTATCGCCTGGCGGCGACGGCGCTGCTGGTGCATGTCGTGTCGCTGGACGGCGAGCCGACGCCTGCCGAGACGCGCAAGCTGCACGGCCTGATCGAGAGCCGTTTCCAGCTCGATCGCGGCGCGGCCGACAAGCTGATCGCCTCTGCCATGCGCGTCGAGGGCGAGGCCGTCGATCTCTATCACTTTACCAGTGTGATCATGCGCTCGGTGAACGAGGAGGGACGGCTGCGCATTGTCGAGATGATGTGGGAGCTGGTCTATGCCGACGGCCAGGTCAGCGAGTTCGAGGACAATGTGGTCTGGCGCGCCGCCGATCTGCTCGGCATTTCCTCGCGCGACCGCATCGATCTCAAGCATCGGGTCGCCGAGAAGCAGGCGGCACTGCCAAAGGGCCCCTGGGGCACGGCGGACGCCGCAATCTGACGCGATTGTCCGTGCCGGCGGACGCATCGTCACCGGCATCACGGATGACGAAATTTTAATGTCCGCCGCGATTGTGGGCGATCCGACTGAAAATCTGGCGTTTCATCACAAAACCAGTGCCTCGCCGCTGTCCACAAGCTTACACACGGCTTGCGTCCCACCGCATCCCTATGCTCTCGTCGCCTTGTTGGGGACCTCACTAGAATTTGCAGTAAGAGTTTGAAACGTGACCGAGCGTGTGACGCTGATAACCGGGGCATCGGCGGGCATAGGCACCGAACTGGCGCGCGTGTTTGCATCGAATGGTCACCGTGTGGCGCTGGTGGCGCGGCGCGCCGACCGCCTGAAGGCGCTTGCCGACGAGCTCGGGGCCAAGGGCGGCGCAGCGCCAATTGTGATCCCCTGTGATCTCCAGCACACAGATGCGGGCGATCGGATCGCGCAGGCCCTGACCGACGCCGGGGTCGAGGTCGAATTTCTTGTCAACAATGCCGGCTTCGGCCTGTTCGGCCGCGCCATCGAGCGCGACCGTGCCGAGCAGCTCAACATCATCAATGTCAATATCCGCGCGCTAACCGATCTGACGCTGCGCTTTGCCGACCAGCTGATCCGCAACCGCGGCGGCATCCTCAATCTCGGCTCGATCGCCGGATTTCTGCCGGGACCCGGCATGGCCGTGTACTACGCCAGCAAGGCCTATGTGCTGTCGTTTTCCGAGGCGTTGCGCTGTGAGCTGGCGCCGCAGGGCGTGCGTGTCACCGTGTGTTGCCCGGGCCCGGTACCATCGGAGTTTCAGGATCGCGCCGGGTTTGCCCCCGGATTCGATTCCGCGATCCTCAACGTTACGCCGGAAGAGGTGGCCCGCCAGGCCTATAGCGGGTTGATGGCCAACAAGCGCGCAGTGCTGCCCGGCGCCTTCATCAAGCTGGTGCCGTTCCTGCTCCGGCTGTTTCCGCGCTCCTTCATCCTGACGGCGGTCGGCGGATTTCAGCTCCGCAAGCGCTAGCTGCCCCTGAAAAACGTCCCGCGCGTCGCCGTTAAGGCTGTTTTCTGGCCCGCGATTTGCGTCGTCTGGGTGTGCGCAAACTCACACGATGTTAACGACCACTTAGCTATGATCGCGCCTTACGTGCCGAAACTTTAAGCAGAGGCAATGTCGTTCCGGTCTGACCAAAGCCGTGTCGTGGTGCCCTTCGCCAGCCGAAGGCCGACCTCGGTCACGGCTGAGGTCTCGGACCAGACCCGGCTGCGGCCGGTGCTGATCGTGCTGCATCAGGAGACATCGACTCCCGGCCGGATCGGCAATGCTCTGCGCGCGCTGGGCTACCGCCTCGACATCCGTCGCCCGCGCTTCGGCGACGCGCTGCCCGAAACGCTCGACGCGCATGCCGGCGCGGTGATCTTCGGCGGTCCGATGAGCGCCAACGATGGCGACGACTACGTGCGGCGCGAGATCGACTGGATCGCCGTTCCGCTGCGTGAGCAACGCCCGTTCCTGGGCATCTGCCTCGGCGCACAGATGCTGGCGCGGCACCTCGGCGCCAAAGTCACGCCGCATCCGCAAGGCCGTGTCGAGGTCGGTTATTATCCGGTCAGGCCGACCGAGGCGGGCCGCACGCTCTGCCCGGACTGGCCGGCGCGGGTCTATCACTGGCACGGCGAGGGATTTCAATTGCCCGCCGGCGCCGACCTGCTCGCGGCGGGCGATGATTTCCCGGTGCAGGCGTTTCAGTTCGGCAACGCCTTTGGCTTGCAATTCCATCCCGACGTGACCTACGCGATGATGCATCGCTGGACCACGCGCGGTTGCGCACGGATGGATTCGCCGGGGGCACAACCGGGCCATCTGCATTTCGCCGAGCGTGCCGTCCACGATGCCGCCGAACGCGCGTGGCTGAAGCATTTCATCGACGGCTGGATCGCGCGCGTGCCGCAGCCGGTGATGCTACAGGCCGCTGAATAGCCGCCACGCGGAATTTCACGCCGGCTTTTCATTCTGGTGGATGTGCTACTCTTGCCTGCCGCGCGTAGGTATCGCCGCGCGTATCAATAACAACAAGGCACAGGGAGATCGCCGTGAGCTACGAGCACATCCTCTATGAGGTCAGCGACAGGATCGCGACCATCACGCTCAATCGCCCCGATCGCATGAATGCGTGGACCGCGATCATGGAGCGCGACGTGCGCCACGCGATGGAGGCGGCGGCCAACGACGACAACGTTCGCGTCATCGTGCTGACCGGCGCGGGCCGCGGCTTCTGCGCCGGCGCCGACATGGACGCGTTGAAAGGGATCGATCCCAACGAGGTCAGGCGCGGCGAGAACATCCCGTTCGACATGAACCGGCGCGCCGACTGGCAGACGCGATACGCCTACTACCCCGCGATCAGGAAGCCCGTGATCGCGATGCTCAACGGCGCCACCGCCGGCATCGGCCTGGTCCACGCGCTTTATTGCGATTTGCGCTTCGCCGCCGACACCGCGGTGTTCACCACCGCCTTCGCGCGGCGCGGCCTGATCGCCGAACACGGCATCAGCTGGATGCTGCCGCGTATCGTCGGCCACGCCAACGCGCTCGATCTGTTGATGTCGGCGCGGCGGGTGTCGGCCGAGGAGGCGCTGCGCATCGGCCTCGTCAACCGGCTCTCGTCGCCGGAGAAGCTGCGCGAGGAAACCTATGCCTATGCCCGCGACCTCGCCGATTTCGTCTCGCCGAGCGCGATCGCGGTGATCAAGCGCCAGGTCTATGACGTGCCGTTCCAGACGCTCGCCGAAGCCACCATCGATGCCAACCGCGAGATGCAGATCGCGCTGAAGGGCAATGATTTCAGGGAAGGCGTCGCGAGCTTTGTGGAGAAGCGGCCGCCGCGGTTTACGGGGACGTAAGGGGGGAGTGCCGGGTTAAAGGTCCGTCTTCGCCCTTTGGGCTTCGCCGGACACCACGCTTCGCCCTTCAGGCTCCTGCGCGGCTGCGCCACGCGTAGCCCGAAGGGCGAAGCGTGGTGGAGCCAGGCGGGATCGAACCGCCGACCTCGTCATTGCGAACGACGCGCTCTCCCAGCTGAGCTATGGCCCCATCGCGGCCGGGTGTTGCTGAGTATCCCGGCCGTCAGTCGGGCGCCATTTACAGTCCCGCCCAAGGTCAAGTCAAGAACGGTGAAAGCGCGGTTTTCGGCCCGTCCCGCCGGGAACTTCCCTTGTTTGCGGGGGGATGAACCGATATTTAGAGCGTGATCCCGACCCGGCGGACCGCGCCAGCCCCCAGTGCATAGCGGTTTTCCGAAACGATCCTGCTCAACCAAGAAGCGCGATGGCGGCTCAGTCCGGTCTCGTTGCGCTTCAACCGGTTGTCTTACCCGCGAGCCTCCCTCATATGCGCGCTGTTCTCGACATCGTCATCATCATCCTCGACCTCTATGTCTGGCTGCTGATCGCCTCCGCCATCCTGTCCTGGCTGGTCGCCTTCAATGTGGTCAACACGCGCAACCAGTTCGTTTCTGCGGTGGCCGAGTTCCTCTACCGGATCACCGAGCCGGTGCTGCGGCCGATCCGCAACGTGATGCCGAATCTGGGCGGGCTCGATATCTCGCCGATCATCGTGATCTTGATCATCATGTTCATCCAGCGGGTGATCGCCTATTACATCTATCCCAACGTGATCTGATCCTTTCGACGGAGCCTTGGCGAGGAGCCTTGATGGATCCTTGGCGCTATTCCACCGAGGGCATCAGCATCGCGTTGCGCGTGACGCCGCGCGGCGGCCGCGACGACATCGACGGGATCGAAACGCTGGCCAACGGCCGTTCGGTGGTGAAGGTGCGGGTGCGCGCCATCGCCGAGGGCGGCGAGGCCAACCGTGCGGTGACTGAGCTGCTGGCCAAGGCGCTCGGCGTGCCGAAGGCCAGGGTGAAGCTGTTGTCCGGCGCCACCTCGCGGCTCAAGCAGGTCGCGGTGGACGGCGATCCGAAAGGGCTTGGCGATATATTGAGGAAGCTGACTGCGGCCAAGCCGAACCAGCAGACAAGGGACTGACATGACTGCCCGCATCATCGACGGAAAAGCCATCGCCGCCGAGCTTCGCGCCCGCGTCGCCGACGAGGTCGCCCGCGTCAAGCGCGACCATGCGCTCACGCCGGGGCTCGCCGTCGTGCTGGTCGGCCATGATCCCGCCAGCGAGGTCTATGTTCGCAGCAAGCACACCCAGACCCAGGCCGCCGGCATGGCCTCGTTCGAGCACAAGCTGCCGGAGGATGTGTCGCAGGCCGATCTGCTGGCGCTGATCGCGCGGCTCAACCGCGATCCCATGGTGCATGGCATCCTGGTGCAGCTGCCGCTGCCGAAATCGCTGCACACCGAGACCATCATCAACGCGATCGATCCGGCCAAGGACGTCGATGGTCTGCACCCCAGCAATGCCGGCCGGCTCGCCGGGGGCCTGGCCGCGCTGTCGCCCTGCACGCCGCTCGGCTGCATCATCCTGACCAAGAGCGTGCACGCCTCGCTCGAGGGCATGAACGCGATCGTGATCGGCCGCTCCAATCTGGTCGGCCGTCCGCTGGTGCAATTGCTGCTGAACGAGAACGCGACGGTGACGATCGCGCATTCGCGCTCGCGCGATCTGCCGAAGCTCTGCGCCCAGGCCGATCTGGTCTATGCCGCGGTCGGCCGGCCCGAGATGGTGCGGGGCGACTGGCTGAAGCCGGGTGCGACGGTGATCGATGTCGGCATCAACCGCATCCCGGTGCCCGGCGGCAAGCCGAAACTGGTCGGCGATGTCGCGTTCCAGGAAGCGCTCAATGTCGCCGGCGCAATCACGCCGGTGCCCGGCGGGGTCGGGCAGATGACGGTGGCGTGCCTCCTGGTCAACACGCTGCGCGCCGCCTGTGCGATCCAGGGCTTGTCGGCTCCGGCGGTGTGAGTTGCTCCCTCGCCCCGCTCTTGCGGGGAGAGGGTTGCGGTGAGGGGCCCCTCCCTGAGGTGGGATTGTCGAGAGACCTGTACCCCCTCACCCGGATCGCATTCCGCTCCGCTACATGCGATCCGACCTCTCCCCGCAAGCGGGGCGAGGTTAGTCACTTCTTCTTCGCGCGCTCGATGCCTTCGAGGATCAGCTTGCGGGCTTCGTCGGCGTCGCCCCAGCGCAGCACCTTCACCCACTTGCCCTTCTCGAGGTCCTTGTAGTGCTCGAAGAAGTGCTGGATCTGCTGCAGCGTGATGTCCGGCAGGTCGTTGTAGTTCTGCACCTTGTCGTAGCGCTGGGTCAGCTTCGATGACGGCACCGCGATGATCTTCTCGTCGCCGCCGGCCTCGTCCTCCATCAGGAGCACGCCGACCACACGGACGCTCATCACCGCGCCCGGCACGATCGCGCGGGTGTTGACGATCAGCACGTCGCAGGGATCGCCGTCGCCGGACAGCGTGTGCGGGATGAAGCCGTAATTGCCGGGATAGCGCATCGGCGTGTAGAGGAAGCGGTCCACCACGAGCGTGCCGGCCTCCTTGTCCATTTCGTATTTGATTGGCTCGCCGCCGACGGCAACCTCGATGATGACGTTGACGTCGTGGGGCGGATTTTTTCCGATCGATATGGCGTCGATACGCATGGATTGCTCCGCGTGGCCTCTGGAAGTTGAGAACGATGTGATTTTTTGGTTGGCGCCGCCGGGCCGCAAAACGGCACCAGGCCCGGCCTTGAGGCCGGGCTGGCCGACGCGCGCAGCGCTTGAGGCTGGTTTAGCCTTGCTGCAGCTGCGAGAGAAGCAGGATTTTCAGTTCGCCCAGGCGAAAGCGACCTTGTCGAGCGACTTCGGCCCGAACCGCTCCGAGGAGCGCGCCACCATCCGGCCGCCCAGCGCACGGTAAAACTCGGTCGCCGGCTCGTTGTCGGACAGCGCCCAGATCACCATGCTCTTGAGGCCGCTCTGCATCAGGTCGCGGCGGGCGGAGGCGAACAGGCGCCGGCCGAAGCCAAGCCCCTGGAATTCCGGCCGCAGATAGAGCTCGTAGATCTCGCCTTCGAAATGCAGGCTGCGGGCGCGGTTGCGGCCGTAATTGGCGTAGCCCGCGACCCGGTCGCCGAACACCAGCACGCTGACGCGGCTGCCCTTGCGGATGGCGCTGTCCCACCACTGCGGGCCGCGGCGATTGATCAGCTTTTCGAGTTCGGCGCCGGGGATGATTCCCTGATACGCCGAGCGCCAGGCTTCGTCATGGGTAGACGCCACCGCCGCCGCGTCTGCAGCTTTGGCCGGCCGGACCTCGATTAGCGTTGTGCTCATGGGTGTAATCAAAGCAAGTCGGCGGGCCGCCTTCAAGGTCCATCGTTAATTATCGGTTAATCTGTGGATTTTCTGCATCAGTGTCGTGAGAACTTGTTCCGAAAGAGGACACTTGCCGGAGCTCAAGCGGCCAACCGCCGATCCGGAGCTGTGCAAAGCGTGTATCGCGAGCGCAGTATGACACTGCCATAGTTGGAAAAAGCTCATTCGGGGGCTGATTCGCGGCCAGGATTCTGCGGGCGAATCCAGACGCAATGTGGGTACTCCGACCGCGCCACGCCTGCGCCGCTGCAGTGGATTTTCGCGCCCGACCGGCCTATGGCAGCGGCGGTATTTGTGCGCACCGAAGTTGGCCCGATCACGAGCGGACTGCGATGACGCTCTACTTCCTGATCAAATATCTGCACGTGCTCGGCGCCATCGTGATCCTGGGCACCGGGACCGGCATCGCCTTCTTCATGCTGGCGGCGCATCGCACGCAGGATGCGGCGTTCATCGCGCGCACGGCGGCGACCGTCGTGATCGCGGACATGATCTTCACGCTGACCGCCGTGCTGCTGCAGCCGGTGAGTGGCGGACTGCTGATGCTGCTGTCGGCAACGAGCATCACCGAGCGCTGGCTCGTGGTTTCGCTTGCGCTCTACGCGCTGGCCGGCGTGTTCTGGGTTCCCGTCGTCTTCATGCAGATCGAGATGCGCAACCTCGCGCAGGCGGCCGTCGAAAAAGGTCTTCCGCTGCCGCCGCGTTATTTTGCGCTGTTTCGCCGCTGGGTCCTGTTCGGTATTCCCGGCTTCGGCTCCGTGATGATCATCCTCTGGCTGATGATCGCGAAACCATTTTAGTCCAGTGTCGTCATTCCGGGGCGATGCGAAGCATCGAACCTCAGATGCGCAATTGCGCATCGGGGAATCTCGAGATTCCGGGTTCGCTTCGCGCCCCGGAATGACCACCAGATAGTCCAGGGCTCCATGAGTGACGATGCATCACACAACATCCTCGTGCTCGGCGCGTCGGGCCTGATCGGGCGCACCATCACCGACGATCTGCGGGCGCGCGGCTTTCACGTGATCGGCATCGCGCGGCACTTCACGCCGGCGCAGAAAATGAGCGCGGCCGACATCGAGCTGCCTGTCATGTCGATGGATGCCGCGGCGCTGACGCAGCTGCTTCGCACGCACGAGGTAGACATCGTCGTGAACTGCCTCGGCGTGCTGCAGGATGGTCCGGGCAGCGACACAAGCGCGGTGCACCGCGACCTCGTCGCGCGGCTGTTGCGGGCGATTGGTGACAGCCACCGCGCGATCCGTCTCGTCCACATCTCGATTCCCGGTACGGCCGATGCGGACCGCACCGCCTTCAGCACCACCAAGCGCGAGGCCGAACGGCTGATTGCGGCGTCCGGGATTCCTCATGCGATCCTGCGTCCGGGCTTCGTCATCGCGCCGTCGGCCTATGGCGGCAGCGCCATGCTGCGCGCGCTGGCGGCGCTGCCGATCGATCTGCCGGCCGATGAGGCCGCGACGCCGTTCCAGCCGGTCGCAGTCGAGGATATCGCCGCCACCATCGCCTGGCTTGCGGCGCGCGATGTCGCCGATGAAGCGATGCGATCGGTGACATGGGACCTGATGCAGAAGCAGCCGATTTCGCTCGGCGGCGTCATCGCCCAGTTCCGCCGGTCGTTCGGCACGGCAAAGCATCTCCGCATCGCGACGCCGCCGTTGCTGATCGATCTCGGCGCCCGCCTCGGCGATCTCGCAAGCCGCCTCGGCTGGATGCCGCCGCTGCGCTCCACCGCGATCGCCGAGCTGCGCCGCGGCGTCACCGGCGATCCCGCAGGCTGGATGCAAGCGACCGGCATCGTGCCGAAGACAATCGCGCAAGCGGTCGGCGAGCGCCCCGCGACCATTCAGGACAAATGGTTCGCGCGGCTGTTCCTGATCAAGGCGCTGATCTTCGTGAGCCTCGTGCTGTTCTGGATCGCATCCGGCTTCATCGCGCTGGTGGTCTCCTATGACGCCGCGGCAGGCATCTTGCGCGCGCACCATTTCCCGCCCGCTTTGGTCGGGCCGGTGACGGTGTTGACCAGCCTGATGGACATGAGCATCGGGGTGCTGATCGCGATCCGCCGCACCGCGGCGTTCGGCCTGATCGCAGGCATCATCGCCTCGCTCGGCTACATGGCGGGATCGGCGATCCTGACGCCCGATCTCTGGATCGAGCCGCTCGGCGCGCTGGTGAAGACGGGACCTGCGATCGTGCTGATGCTGGTCGCGCTGCTGATCCTGGATAACCGATAGCGTTTTCAAGCGAAGTGGGAACCGGTTCGCGTGAAGAAAACGCGTCGAAAGGAATCAAGAATGAGCACTTGGCCCGACGACGACGTGATCCTCTATGACGGCGTCTGCATCTTCTGCTCGCGCTGGGTCCGCTTCGTCATCGCCCGCGATACCGACAGGCGCTTTCGCTTCACGCCGATCCAGTCCGGCTACGGCACGCGGCTGGCGAAGGCTTTCGGCATCGATCCCGACGACCCCGACACCAACGCCGTCGTCCATGGCGGCGTCGCCTACATGAAATCCGATGCGGCGCTGACGGTGCTGAGCCATCTGCCCGGCTGGGGCTGGACCCGCACGCTGTTCGCGGTGCCCAAGCCGCTGCGCGATGCCGTCTACAGCCTGATCGCCCGCAACCGGTACAAGATCTTCGGGAAGTACGAGACGTGCTTCGTGCCGGATGCGGATATGCGGCCGAGGGTGCTGGAGTGAAGTTCGTCGTTCCGGGGCGATGCGAAGCATCGAACCCGGAACCTCGAGATTCCGGGTCTGGTCCTTCGGACCATCCCGGAATGACGAATCTAACGGCTACCCCTTACTTGGAAATCCATCCACCACTTCCTTCGCCGCCCGCTCCCCCGAGTCCCGTGCGCCGTGCGCGGTCGAGAAAAACTCCGGCGACGTCGCTTCGCCGGCGAAGAACAGCCGGCCGTCGACCGGCGCGGCCAGCACGGCGCGCTTGTCGGCGTGGCCGGGCAATGCGTGCGAGTAGGAGCCGCGGGCGAACGGGTCGTGGGCCCAGCGGGATTCGCTGAGCGGCTTCAGCTTGCTGCGGAAATCGCTGCCGAGGAAGGAGACGATCTCGTCGATGCTGTGCGCGGCGATGGCGCCGTCGCCGGCATTTTCGAGCTGTCGCGCAAAACGGCCGCCGAAGAAACCTTCGATGCAGGGCTGGCCGAACGGGCGGATGTGATAGGTGCCCATCTCGGTGCGCATGGTGGCGCCGCGCAGATTGCCTTCCTTCGGCAGCGCCTCGGGCTCGGCCAGCGCCAGCGTCACCTTGTCGGCGAGGCCGAGCGGCAGGCCGCGCGCGGCGTCGAGCTTGTCCGGCAGTGCAGGCGAAAAGCGGATCGCCTGATCGGCGATCAGGTTGGTCGGCACGGTGACGATTACCTTGTCCGCCTCAACCGTGCCGCGCGAGGTCTCGATGCGGATGCGCTTGCCGGAGTGATCGATCAGCCTGACCTCGCAGTTCAGCGCGACCGGCACCTGCGCGCCATAGGCCGCGACCAGCGCGCCATAGCCGCGCCGCACCCGCCAATTGATGTCGGTGTCTTCATAGGCATCGACATCGAGGATCGAGACCTGGTCGAGCTCGCTGCCGTTCACATAAGTGGAGATCGCATCGATCATCGGGTTCCAGCGGTTGCCGGGCTCGAGGTACAGGCTGGCCGGGCTGTCCCTGCCCTGCTGCGCCGCCTGCTCGATGCGGTCGTAGAATTCGTCGAGTGCGTGCGTGAAGTCGTCGCGAGCGGCCTGCGGGAACGCCTCGCCGTAGGCGCGCTCGCGCCACGGCGGCAGGTCCTTGTTGAGTTCGAAGTTGAGTTGCCGGGCGATGCCGACAAAGCTGTTCCGGTCGGCCGAATGCAGCCAGCCGCAGCCGACGTCGAACACCACGTCAGGCGCGGCCTGAATCGTATGCGCGCGGCCGCCGAGGCGGTCGCGGGCCTCCAGCACGATCGTGGAGAGGCCGGAGTCCTTCAGCGCATTCGCGGCACCGAGGCCTGCGGCGCCGGCACCGATGATGGCAACATCGATCGTGGAGGGAAGGGAAGTCATGTCCCGGCTCTAGCACGTCTGGAAAGACGCCTAAAGTCACCCCGCGCATAACTGTCATCACCCGCGCATGCGCATGCGGGTGATCCAGTATTCCGGAGACAGCAGTGATTGAGCCGATGAGCCGCGGTGTACCGGGTGCCCCGGTCAAGCCGGGGCACGACAGGCTACTACGCCGCCGCTTAAGCCACCGCTTACGCTACAGCTTCCTTGGCCTTTTCGGCGCGCTTGCGGTCGTTCGGGTCGAGGTGCTTCTTACGCAGCCGGATCGACTTCGGCGTCACCTCGACGAGCTCGTCGTCCTCGATATAGGCGAGCGCCTTTTCCAGGGTCATCCGGATCGGCGGCGTCAGGCGCACCGCCTCGTCCTTCGAGGTGGTGCGGATGTTGGTGAGCTGCTTGCCCTTCAGCACGTTGATCTCGAGGTCGTTGTCGCGGGTGTGCTCGCCGACGATCATGCCCTTGTAGACCTTCCAGCCCGGCTCGATCATCATCGGGCCGCGGTCTTCCAGCTTGAACATCGCATAGGCCACCGCTTCGCCCTGGTCGTTGGAGATCAGCACGCCGTTGCGGCGGCCCTGGATCTCGCCCTTGTAGGCGGCATAGCCGTGGAAGATGCGGTTCATGATCGCGGTGCCGCGGGTGTCGGTGAGCAGTTCGCCCTGGTAGCCGATCAAGCCGCGGGTCGGCGCGTAGAACACCAGCCGCAGGCGGTTGCCGCCGGAGGGGCGCATCTCGATCATCTCGGCCTTGCGCTCGCTCATCTTCTGCACGACGACACCGGAATGCTCCTCGTCGACGTCGATCACGACTTCCTCGATCGGCTCCTGCCAGGCGCCGGTCGCCTCGTCCTTCTGCAGCACGACGCGCGGGCGCGACACCGAGAGCTCGAAGCCCTCGCGGCGCATGGTCTCGATCAGGATCGCGAGCTGCAATTCGCCGCGTCCGGAGACTTCCATGGAATCCTTGTCGGCGGCCTCGACGACGCGCAGCGCGACATTGCCCTCGGCCTCGCGCATCAGGCGGTCGCGGATCATGCGCGAGGTCACCTTGTCGCCTTCGGTGCCGGCGAGCGGCGAGTTGTTGACGATGAACGACATCGACACCGTCGGCGGATCGATCGGCTGCGCCGGCAGCGGCGTCTCGACGGTGGGATCGCAGAAGGTGTCGGCAACGGTGCCCTTGGTGAGGCCCGCGATCGCGACGATGTCGCCGGCCTCGGCCTCCTCGAGCGGGGTGCGCTCGAGGCCGCGGAAGGCGAGGATCTTGGTCAGGCGGCCGCTCTCGATCAGCTTGCCGTCGGCGGACAGCACCTTGACCTGCTGGTTCGGCTTGATCGAGCCCGAGGAGATGCGGCCGGTGATGATGCGGCCGAGATAGGGGTTGGCCTCGAGGATGGTGCCGATCATGCGGAACGGCCCTTCCTCGACCTTCGGCGGCTCGACGTGGCGAACGATCAGGTCGAACAGCGGCTGCATGCCGAGGTCCTTCGGACCCTCCGGGCTCTCCGCCATCCAGCCCTGCTTGGCCGACCCGTACAGAATCGGGAAGTCGAGCTGTTCTTCGCTGGCGTCGAGCGCCGCGAACAGGTCGAACACCTCGTTGATGACTTCGGTCGGGCGCGCGTCGGGACGGTCGACCTTGTTGATCACGACGATCGGCTTCAGCCCGATCTTGAGCGCCTTCGACACCACGAACTTGGTCTGCGGCAGCGGGCCCTCGGCGGCGTCGACCAGCACCAGCGCGCCGTCCACCATGTTGAGGATACGCTCGACCTCACCGCCGAAGTCGGCGTGGCCGGGGGTGTCGACGATGTTGACGCGGATGTCCTTCCACTGCACCGAGGCGGCCTTGGCCAGGATGGTGATGCCGCGCTCGCGCTCCAGGTCGTTGGAGTCCATAGCGCGCTCGGTGACCTTCTGGTTCTCGCGGAAGGTGCCGGATTGCTGCAGCAGGCGGTCGACGAGGGTGGTCTTGCCGTGGTCGACGTGGGCGATGATGGCGACGTTGCGAAGGTTCATGGCTCTTCTTCTGGTCGTGCAATGGTCAGATGCGCGATCTCGCCGGACCAGTTTGGCCGGCCGCTCGCTCGCGTGGCCCATTCGGGCCCGGATCACGCTCATACCCAAGAAATTTGACGGGGACGCATCACCCCAAAAAGGAAGCCCGGTCAGAGGACCGGGCACCTTGCGCGTTGCGGCGCAATATAGTCAGAAAACGCCAAAAAACAATGATTTATTGGCTGTTTGGAGGGCTGATTTTCGCTCCAAAGGCGCGTTTTGAGGGGCTTTCAGGTCCTACTTCCGGGTAATCGCGAACACGATCAGGCCAAGCCCGCCCAGCGCCGCCATCATCACGAACATGGTGATGGGGTCGCCGCCGGCCCCGGCGCCCATCTTGGCGTTGAGAATGGCGCACAGGACCCCCGGGATCAGCAGGATCACCCCGACGACCAGCATGATTGCGGTGGCGCAACCGCTGCGCTGCCCCCGTTCCGGTGGTCTGATCGGCGGGGTCTGCTCGACATTGCTCATGGCATTTACCGGTCTAACGATTCCGCGGACGCGTCGCCAACCAGATCAGCCAGCCACCAATGAGGGCGATCGCGAGAATGACGAGCAGGATAGGGAAGTCGGCCGCTCTGAGCGACATGCCGGATTTGAGGCCAGCCATCACGACGCATAAGGCGGGAAGCAACAACACGATGCCGATCAGCAGCATCAGCATCGACAGGCAGCCTTCCGCCGCCGAAGGCGGCGTCGATGGTCGTTCCGGGGGCGGCTCGTCGGTGTCGGACATGCGTCGTCGAATGGTCCGTCAGCTCCGTCCCTTGATCGCGGCGCGGATCAGCATCACGCCGGCAAAGCAGACCGCGAGCCCGAGCAGGATCAGGAAGAGAATGGAGGGATCGGTTTTCGACTCGCTCAGGACGCCGAACCCGAACAGGAGGGCGCAGAGCCCGGGCAGCAGCAGGACCAGCCCGAACAGCACCATGAACGCGGTGGCGCAGCCGCTGCGTGGTGACGGTGGCGGCGGGACGTATTTGTAGGGTGGCTCCGGTGGTGCAGGCGGGATGGGCGGTGGATTGGTCTCGCTCATCGCGGCACCTCCTCGCTTTGCCGCGTCTCGCGGTAAGTCTGGCCGGCCATCGCGGCGCGGATGCCGTCGATCTTTCCGTCACGGTAGAACAGATTGTAGGTGTCAAACGGAATGATCGCGCCGCTCTCGGTGACGAAGTGGATGCAGCTTCGCTTCACGTTGCCGACGCAGAAATTGAAGCGGTCGAGAAACTGCACGATGGTGACGCGGAACACGTTCTCGTAGGTCAGGCCCTCCGGCACCTCGAAGCTCGGCAGGCAGCACAGCAATTCGCAGACCCGCTCCGAGGTGTTCAGCGGCCCCGACGACAGCGAGAACAGGTCGACAAACTTCTCCCGCAACACCGGATATTTCTCCGGGCTGATGGTGTTGGGCATCACGGCGATGAGCTGCTCCTGCGGGATCAGCGAGGTCAATGGCAGTACCTTGTCGCCGTTGCGTAGGCCATAGCCGATCGAGATGCTCTCGGGGTTGCAGGGCAACGGGATCATGTCGTTGGCGCCGAACACCCCGGTCTCGATCACGCGCCGGCGGATCTCCGACAGCATGATGCGGTCGGTGTCCTTGTCGAAATGCTCGTTGCGGCCGGCATCCTGCACCGGCTGCAGCGTGACGCCGCGGACGCACGTCCAGGTCAACGCGTGGCGGACGATGTCGCCGATCTCGCCGTCGTTGACGCCGCGCTTGATGGTCGCGACCAGCGTGGTCGAGACGCCGTGGCGCTCGAGATTCTCCAGTGCCTGTTGGCGAATTTTTCGCAAATCCGCGCCGCGCAGATTGACCAGCGCCTCGCGCTTCAGCGAATCGAACTGCAGATAGACCTCCAGCCCGCGCTTGTTCTCGGCGAGCTTCGCCACGAAGTCGGGCTCGCGCGCGATCCTGAGGCCGTTGGTATTGATCATGACATGGCGGATCGGGCGGGCGCGCACCGCATCCAGAATGGCGAAGAAGTCCGGATGCAGCGTCGGCTCGCCGCCGGAGATCTGCACCAGATCGGGCTCGCCTTCGCTCGCGACCAGGGCGTCCAGCATCTTCTCGATTTTCGCCAACGGCGTGAAGCTGGTGCGCGCCGGCGAGGAATCCGCAAAGCACACCGGGCAGGTCAAATTGCAGTGCTCGGTGATCTCGATCAGCGCCAGGCAGGAGTGCTGCTCGTGGTCGGGGCACAGCCCGCAGTCATAGGGGCAGCCGAATTCGGTGTGGCGCTGGAACGCGAGCGGCCGGTCGCCGGGCTTGATGAAATCCTTGCACAGCCGCCAATAGGCCGCATCCGTCGAGACCAGCGTCGACTGCACGCCATGCTGCTTGCAGCGCTTCTCGTACCAGACCTCGTTGCCTGATATCTGGATCTTGGTCGGCACCAGGGCCAGGCAGGTTTCGCAAAGCGACTGGGTCTGGCCCCAGAAGATGTAAGGGCGTGCCTTACGCAGCGGCGCGTTCATGCTTCAAGCTCACATTCGGCGCCGTCGCCAGCATGACGGCGGCGTAAATCATGACAAACAGCGACAGCAGGTGAAAAAGCGAGAATGGTCCGATCAGCGTGCCATAGGGCTTGATGAACTCCCACAGGAAGCGCTGCAGCCCGTAGTAGAGCAGCACGAGGTAGAATCCGTTGGTGATGACGGCGGCATTTCGGTTCAACACGGCCCAGACATAGAATGCCGCGAACGCCGCCATCGCCAGGCTCTCGTAGAGCTGCACCGGATGACGCAGCACGCCGTCGCCGAAATCATGGCCCCAGGGCAGCGTGGTCGGCGTGCCATAGGTGAAATCCTCGAGCCCCGCGAAATAGCAGCCGAGACGGCCGACCGCGACGCCGATCGCAAGCGGCAGCGCGAACCGCGCGCCGGTGCGCAGCGAAATCCCGTGCCGCCATTTGTAAAGCTCGATCGCGGCGATGCCGCCGGCCAGCGCGCCCTCGACCGAGCGGGCGACGCCCGCCATGCCCGAGAACCACAGGTTTAGCGTGCCGAAAATGTAGGCGCCGGCCCCGGCGCCGAACAGCAACGCGGCGATGTAGGGCAGCTCGAAGGATTGCCGGGGGAATTGCAGCCCGCGCGGGCGCGACAGCCACCACATGGCGAGCGCGGCCGCGCCCCATGCTGCAACGTCGAAGACGGCGTGAAGTTCAGCCCCACTCATGAGGCGAGTGTAGCGTGATTTTCGCGGTACGCGATAGCGCCTTCCCGATTGCAATGGCGGGGCGAGGTTATCAACCCGTCCGCCTGGGAGCGGCGGGCTGATGGACCACGCCGGCGACGCCGGCCCGCGCAAAACTACAAAGGCTGTAACCGCGCCAGAACGGATGTAGCCGATGTTACGGCGACCATCCGAAGCGCTATATCCGAACTGACGGCTGGGCTTTCGACCTTCCCAGGATGACATTCTGTCCGGAGTGCAGAACCCGTCCCGATTGCGCGGAGCGATTGCGATGAGGAAGGCTACGATGGATTTTTCGCGGATGTCGGATGGGATCCGGCTGCATCACGCCTCTCATCGCCACGATGGGCACGATGGTGACGACGAGCCGGGTCCGGCACCGAGCGGTCCGTTTGCAGGGCTCGATGCGCATCCCGCGACCGCGAATTCTCCGCCTTATGACTCTGGCCCAGGCCAATCCGACCATCCCACCGCGTCGGGGGGCAGCACCGGCGGCCACGTCGGCAACCACACTGCGGCGAGCCTGGATGCTTCGGCAACGAAGCCTGCTGCCGGCGCACCCCATTCGGCGACGGGTATCGCTTCGATCGAGAGCGGGGCGAACACCGCCGGGAACGGCGGAGACGGTTACTTTTACGGAGGTATCATTCACGCATCCCTGTTGATCTATGAACCGATCAACATTTCGGTGAATTTGGGATACGGCTCGGTCGCCGTGGCCAATCAGTCCAACGATTTGAATGTCGATCAATCCGCCTTTCAAATGGCCGGCGTCGGCGGACATGGTGGGAATGACAACCTTGCATCGGGAGGCAGCATCAGTGCTTCCTTGAGTGCTTCCCTGGGCCCCGGCGTGATCGGGAGCGGTGACAACGGCGCCGGAAATGGCGGCAGCGGCTATTTCTCGGGTGCGTTGGTGGACGCTCCCGTCGTGATCTATCATCCGATCAATATTGCGGTGGCGAGCTCAGGCGGCACGGCCTATGCAAGTCAATCGAACACAGTCGACATCGATCAATCGGCTACGCAGATCGCGGGCGTCGGCGGCAGTGGCGGAAATGGCAATGTGGCCTTCGGCGGCAGCATCATCACGCTCGACCCCAGTTGGGGATCAAGCAACGGAGGGAGCGTCTGGGACGCTCAAACGGGCGGGAGTCAGGCCGGCAATGGCGGCGACGGCGCGTTCTACGGGAGTCTCGTGCATTCCTCGATCGTAGTGTACGACCCGATCAACATCGCAGTCGCGGGCTATGGCTCTAACGTTCATTCAGTCCAGACGAATGACGCCGGCGTGGATCAATCCGTAGTTCAGATCGCCGCCATGGGCGGGCACGGCGGCAATGGCAACGCCGCGACGGGCGGCCATGCAAGCCTTCTTTCCCACGGCTTGTGGGGCGGCTCCGACACGATTGCGACCGGCTCGAACGGCGCAGGCAACGGCGGCAACGGCTATTTTGCCGGCAGCCTGATCGATGTCAGCGTCGCGATCTATGCACCCATCAATATCGCAATCGCGGGGCCCCATTCGACGGCCGTGGCCGATCAGGTCAACAATTTGCACATCGACCAGAGTGCGGTCCAGATTGCCGGACTTGGTGGGGACGGCGGCTACGGCAATCTCGCGCTGGGTGGCGATCTTTCCGCCCATCTTCTGTCGGATCTTCACCTGTTGGCATAGCGAAACATCGCACCGCTCGCGCAGGCCGGTCGCAAGGGAGCGGAGCCCTGCGCATGCAAATCTCGCGCAGAGGCGCCCACCTGTTTTGAGCCCCAACGTTGCGCGACGAATGTCATACTTTCGTACGTAGGTCGACCAACCCGGATGGTGTCCGATTTGACATCTATCGGCAGCGCGCATCGCCGGATCAGACTCGCCCGTGCGCGTCCGCCTGATCGGGATGGATGATGCACGACAGCCAACACAAGGACGGAGGCTCAAATGTTGCCCAAGGCGATCAGCATCTCGGATTCGATCGAATTCAAATCGATCAACACCGGTGGTCAAAGTGTCGGAAATGGCGGCGACGGTACCTTCAAGGGAGCCATCATCAGCAAGCCGACCCTCAACTTCGATCCGACCAACAAGGCAGAAGGCGCCGATGTGCATGTGAACACCGGCGACCACGTCACTCAGACGGCAGATTGGGACGCCGGCGGCGCAAACGCGACGGCCTCGGTGTTTGCGAAGGCCCATGGCGGAAGCGCCGAGTCGAACGGAAGCCAGAAATCCTACAGCGGCCACGATACGTCCAAGGTATATGCCAATACGGATGCCACTCAGATCAACAAGCTCGCGGTGGACCAGCACCAGGAGGTCCTGGCCGGCATCGGCGGCAATGGCGGAGACGGCAACGCCGCGCTGGGTGGAGAAGTGAGCTTCCACCTCGATACATTCTGACCATCGGCTCGTCCGACCGTGGCGGGACCGGCGGTTGCTGCCGGTCCCGCGGTTCAAGCCGATGCCCCCGCCGATGCCCTGCCGATGCGCTTCTTGGCAGATCGCGTTGGCCGTCGGGCAAGTGCGCCGGACTTCGATTTCAGGCGGTGACGATCATGCTGATGCCGCCCATTCGGTTGCCTGTCCTGCCGCAGATCCCGACGCCGCTGCACGCGGCTCTTTGGTCCTGTGCGGGACCGCTTGGTCTCGTATTCGCGTATAGCTGCAGCTACAACCTGCTTTTATTTGCGCCCTCGATCTACCTTCTTCAGATCTACGACAGGGTGTTGTCGAGCCGGAGCGGCGACACGCTGCTCCTGCTCACGCTCATTGTCGCGATCACGGTCGTGGTCGGCGGCGTGTTCGATGCCTTGCGGCGCGCTGTCCTGGGTCGCCTTGGCGCCTGGCTCGACGATCGGCTCCGTCCTTGCGTGCTTTCGGCCAGCCTCGAATCCGCGTTTCGCAGCGATTGGACGCGGGCGTCGGACGCATATCGGGATCTCACCGTGCTGCGCCAGTTCATCGATTCCGGCGCATGTCCGATGCTGTTCGACGCACTCTGGGCGCCCCTATTCCTCCTGGTCCTCTTTCTCATCCATCCCCTGCTTGGCGTGGTGGGCGCCTGCTGTGTGGCCTTCCTCTTCGCTCTCACGGTTGCCGGAGATCTGGTCACCGAGGACGTTCTGCTCAGATCCGGCGCGGCGCTGTCCAGAAGCTACGGCCGCCTCCAGGCCGCCGCAGGCAACATCCACATGATCCGCGCCATGGGAATGCTCGATAGCGCCGCGCGCACGATCTACCATGACGCGCAGGAGGCACGCAGAGAGCACGATGTGGCAGTTCGGCGAAGCGAGATCGTGATGCTGGTCACCAAGCCGGTCCGCGCGCTGTCGCAGGTGTTGATAATGGGGGCTGCCGCGTGGCTTGTCCTCGATCACGGAAAGAGTCCGGCGATCATTTTTGCTTCGACACTGATGTTCAGCCGCGCGCTCGCGCCGGTCGAAAGTGCGATCGCAGGCTGGAAGTCACTCAGGACGGCCGTGAGTGCCTGTCAGCGGCTCGGCGCGGTTCTCGCCGCGTCCCCCGCCGCCGCCGGACAGCAGGATCCGGAGGTTTCGCGGCGGCAAGCGTCGAGCGGTCTCGTTGTCGACAACATCGGCGTGAGGCTATCGGGGACCAACCACGTTCTGCTGAACGGTGTCTCGTTCACGCTCGCGAGCGGAGAATGCCTTGGCATTATCGGTGCGTCCGGGTCAGGCAAGTCCCTGCTTGGCCGGGTGATTGCCGGGCTGTCGACGCCAACTCACGGCTGTGTCCTGCTCGACAATACCGACGTCTCGCTGCTTCGCGAGGGCCTAAGCGGCCACCGTCTCGGTTATCTCCCCCAGGACATCGAGCTGCTCGGCGATACGATAAGCGATATCATCGCACGGCTTGATGATGCCGATCGGCGGAAGGTCGTGGAAGCGGCCAAGCTGGCCGGAATTCATGAGGCGATCATGCGCCTGCCGAACGGGTACGACACGGTGATTCACCGTGAAAAATCCTTCTCGCGCGGATATCGGCAGCGCCTCGGTCTTGCCCGGGCCTTTTTCGGCGGTCCACGCCTGATCGTTCTCGACGAACCGAATGCCAGTCTCGATTACGGGGGCGAGCGGATGCTGCTGGACGCTATCGAGCGCATGAAGCTCGCCGGTGTCATCCTGGTCGTCGTCACTCATCGTATGGGTCTCCTCGCAGCCACAGACAAGATTGCCATTATGGAAGAGGGGGCGGTCGTCGCTTTCGGCGACAGCGAGGAAATCTTTGAGCGACACCTGAACCGACCCCAGGTTACCTCGCGGATTGCGCCATGATCCGGAATCCTCTCACCATCTGGAAGCTTCCCGCGATATCGCGGCTACCCGCGATCTGGGACCAACTCGTGCGAATGCCGGCAAGTCCCCCGCTCGCCAGACGATCCGGGGCCGTGGTTACCGCGATCGACGATTTCGAGCCTCTCGAATATCCATGGTGTGCGACCCCGACACCCATCTCTCCGCGTGGACGGCTTCGCGGTATCGCCCTGGCGGGCAACCTGCTGGTGCTCTGTTTCATGCTGGGGCTTGGCACATGGGCGTGCCTCGCGCCTCTCGAGAGCGCCGCGATCGCTTCCGGCGTCGTGGAATCAGAATCGAGCCGCAAGACGATTCAGCACCTGGAAGGCGGGATCGTCAGGAAGATCCTGGTTTCGGACGGCGATATCGTGCGAAGCGGACAGACGCTGATCGCGCTGGACGACACCCGGCCCGGCTCGGAGGTGCAAAGCCTTCAAGGCCAGTTGTGGGATGCAATGGCTCGTGCCGCGCGGCTTCAGGCCGAGCAGCAGAACTTTGAGAGCATCGCAATCCCGAGCACGCTGGAACAGGACGGCAAGCGAAATGGGGTGGCCGCCGCCGCGGTATCGGCGCAGCAGTTCATTTTTCAGGCGCGCCGGCAGGTTCATGAGTCGCAGCTTGCGGTCATTCGCGAACGGAGGCTTCAAGTCGAGAGGGAGATCGAAGGTCTCAAGGCTCAGCAGAGCGCCACCGGGCAGCGGGTCGACATCGTCCGGGAAGAACTGGATATGGTCACGACGCTCGTGAACAAGGGACTCGAACGGCGGCCGCGGCTTCTGAACCTGCAGCGTGAACTGGCCGACGTTGAGGGTCGCCGCGGCGAGATCACCGCGCAGATTTCTCGCGCCGGGCAGGTTATCAGCGAGCAGCAGGCCACCTTGTTCAAGCTCGAGAGCGACAGGCAGAACGAGATCGCACAGTCGCTTCGTGAGGCACAGAACCAGATATTCCAGCTCCGCGAGCGGTTGCTTGCGGCCAGGGATCAGCTATCGCGAACGGAGGTGAAGGCGCCTGAGGACGGCGTGATAACCGACTTGCGGATTCATACAGCGGGCGGCGTCATCGGGGCGGGTGCTCCGCTCATGGAACTGGTGCCAAGGCAAGACCGCCTCATCGTGACCGCCCGCCTGAGGCCCGAGGACATTGATGTGGTTCATCCCGGCCTCAATGCCGAGGTGCATCTCGTGCCGTACAATCAGCGTCGCGTACCGCGCCTGAAGGGAATCGTCGTGCACATATCGGCAGACCGGCTACTCGACAAGCGTACCGACCAGCCATACTACGCGACCAAGATCCGGATCGACGACGCGCAGATCGCCGCAAACGACTTCCAGATCGTCCCCGGTATGCCGGTTCAAGTGTTCATCACCACGGGGCGCGGTACCGTCGCACTTTACGCGCTCAGGCCCCTGCTCGACAGCTTCCGCGGTGCATTCAGAGAGGATTGATCCGGCTCAGGGTGACTAGGTCTCCGGCATTGGGGCTGTACCCGGGTCGTGATCGCGATTCTGGGGGAGCGACCGGCCGCGCCAGCGGAGGACCGCTTCCGTGCGATTGTGAGCGGCACATTTCCTCATGATATGCTGAATGTGCATTTTGACGGTGCTTTCCGAGAGCTTCAATTTGGCTGCGATCAGCTTGTTGGGCAGGCCGAGCTCCAATTCCGCCAGAACGTGCTGCTCTCGAGGCGTGAGACCGCTCCTGTCGATGGCCGCCCTGGCTGCCTCGTTCATCAGATATGCGGACGCAAGCCCGCGCGCGTCCGGCGGATCGAAACCCGGCATCCTGTTCATCTCGGCGACCGGCAACGGCCTGTAGACGCCGCCGACAAGAACCAGGCGCAGGCCGGCTATGACGACCTCGATTGGTAGCGAGGTGGGAAGAAAGCCGCGAACACCCCGCTGCATCGCGGCTTGTGCGGTCGGCTCGTCGTCATGGTTTGACAGGATTGCGACGGCGGCATTGGGACAGTGCTCGGCCACGAAGGCGAGATCGTCCTCGACCGAGGGATCGCCGATGGGCTTGTCCGCGATGCTCAGCAGCACCAGACGAACGTCGCGGGCTGACATGCAGTCCAGGCCTTGGACCGTTGCCATGTCGAGGATCTCGAAGTCGGCCAATTCCCGTCTGAGGACGTTGAGAATACATGTGCGGGGCAACAGGTGCGGCTCGATGATCACCAGAACCGGTACGTGAAGCGCTCCATTGAGCCGTTTTGAGGAGTCCGTTATGTCGTCCATGATTTCCTCGGAATGAAAAGAATTTCTGCGACAGTCCCATCGATGCGTATTGCGCATTTACCGTTGCGGCATTCATCCTGAATGCATCATCACGCGCAGCGCCGACATCAGGATCGCATCCATTGCGGGATAGCCTGGCGCTTCGGTGGAAATTCTTTCCGATCAAATCATTTGGACGCGCGCCGTGGCGCGGTCGACGCATCCCCTATTTGCAGATATTTCGATACGCCGTTGACGCCGCCGACTCCGATTTGCCGTCGACGACATACGCTTCATCCTCCTTCACAAGATACAGAAACGGCCTCCCTCCAGTCTCTCCGCCCGACGCACTGCTTCCTTTCACGCGCCCGCAAATCGTATCCACGGCGCGCCCGAACGTGTTCTTTCGCATGGCGCGCTTCATGTCGCTGAATTCGGCCGATCCCGGATCCTCTATCTGCGCTGCAATCGTGACCTTCGCTTTGGTGAGGACAGGATCTGCCATGTCCGCGGCGCGTTCGGGTGTCGGGACGTTGTTCCTCGTCCGCGGGGACGCCGCCTTGGCGAGGTCGGCCGGTCGGTGTTTCTTCGATGATGGTCTCCTGCCGGATTTTGCCGGGGTTGCAGAATTCGATTTGACGATCGCAGGAGCTGGCGCTAACGCCGCCGGCATGGGCTCTGTGGGCGGGGCGACTGCAACCTTGTCGAAACAGGGTCTTGACCCACACCCAAGGAAATACCCTCGGGAAGGCGCAAACCAGCCAAAGCCGACCAGGATTCCTGCCAGCGCTCCGACAACAAGCAGTCCCATCCGATTCCCCTCCTCGGGAGCTCGGCTCGCACTCATAACAAGGACTAATTCCGCGCTGGTGATCCTATCTGTTGCGCAAAAGCGTTAAGCGCTCATTAAGCGCGCGGGTTGGGGCGATAGGACGAACCCCTACGGCGATGTCGGGTTTAGCGTCGGGTTCCGGAAGCATGGCGGATGCGACGAATGATGCGTACACACCCTAGTTCGCCGGGTTGTCCTCGCTCGGATAGACCCCGCGCAGTACCTCCTCGAAATGATCCTTGACGGCGTCGTTGCACAGGCAGGAGCGCTGCCGCAGCTTGTCCGTGTCGCGGATCACGATCGCGCCGCGGCGCGTCTCCAGCACACCTTCCGCCTTGAAGTTCTGGATCACGCGGCTGGTGTAGCTGCGGCCGACGCCGAGCAGGGTCGAGAGCTGTTCATGGGTCAGCGGCACCATGCCGTTGCCATTGGTGCGCTCCATCGCGGAGATGATCCATTTCGCCGCGCGCTGCTCGATCGAGTGGATCGCATTGCAGGCGGTCGACTGGAAGATCTGCGCCAGCATGCAATCAGCATAGCGCGCGAAGATGTTGCGCACCGAGATCGACTTCAGCTTGGCGGCGTTGAGCTTGCTGATCGGCAGCCGCGCGAACGGGCCGCCGAACTTGACGGCGATGCGGGTATAGGCCGGCAGGAAGCCCTGGCTGACGATGCCGCCGACCGCGCCCTCGCGACCGACCAGGATGGTCTCGATATCGCGGCCGTCCTCATTGGGCACCATGTAGGAGACGAGGCTCGGCCCGCACGGGAAATGCACGGTCTGAACATCGTCGCCGGGGCTGTAGAGCAGGTCGTTGGCCTGCGCGTCGACCAACCCCAGATGCGGTGCGATCAACTGGTAATCGGCGTCGTTCAGCCGGCGCAAAAGATTGTTGAATGGCCGGTCATTCGTCCCGGCCAACTCGGTCCGTTTGGCGATCATGGGAAATTCCTGAAAACCCAACGCCGACAATAATCGAAAGGTTCCCGGATTTATGTTCACTAGTGAACAGACGGCGTCGCTCGCGATGTGGTGGTTTCATCTCGGGAACAGCCGGCGTGCTTTCAGGCGCCGGTCGCGGGCCATCCGGCCGGACTGATCCGGTCTTTCATCCATGCTTTGGAGCGTTTTCGAGCGAATTGGATACCGGTTCGCGTGAGGAAAACGCGTCAAAGCAACAAGCTCTAGCAAACGGAAACTGGCACGCCATGGACTTCACCCCCAATGCCGGCATGCCCGGTGACGTCCTCGTGGTCGAGGACGATCCGATCATCTCGCTCTATTTCGAGGACACCATCCTCGGCTTCGGCGCCCGCACGGTGCGCACCGCGGCGAACGTCGCCCGTGCGCTCGAGCTGATCGCCGAGCGCGCGCCGGATTTCGCGCTGCTCGACGTCGGCCTCGTCAGGGGCGAGAAGACGTTCGCGATCGCCGAGCGGCTGGATGCGCTGAAGGTGCCTTACGCGTTCGTCACGGGCTATGGCGCGGACATCAAGCTGCCGGCATCGCTCGCCGACAAGCCGCGGCTGACCAAGCCGTGCTCGAGTGAGGCGCTTGAGGCGGCGCTGAGAAACGGCCACTGACGGATTGCCGGGCTTCGGCCTCGCCGCCGGCGCGTTCGTCGTCTACGATCCAAGTTGTTGGATTCGGCGACGCGCCGGCATCGGGAAGCCGTCATGGCGATCAGGACATCTGCCGTTGCGCCGGCAGCAGCGCGATCTCTTGGGCTGCTTGGGGTGGTCCTGTCGCTGGCCTCGGCCGTCATCGGTGGTTCCGCGTCTCCAGGCACTGCGGCGCCCCTCGCGCTCACGAGCCAGCAATCGGCCGCACGTGAGACGTACGAGAATGCCCTGAAGAGCTTCGAGTCGATCCTGCGCCAGCGACGCGCGCAGATCGATTCCAATCAGCCGCTGCCCAATCTGCCGGGCCAGGCCCTCTACCTGGCCCGCGTCGAAATGATGAGCGCATACAAGGATCTCACCGATGCGCTTCCGTCCAGGATTGGAAGACCCAGCAGATTCCGAATTCCCCCGGCGTATTTTGACGCCGACAATGAGCCGCTGTTCGATGAGTACAGGAAGCTCTTTGAGATCATGGAGGCGCCGCCCGCCAGCGCGCAACGATCCGATACGCCATTCACGGACGTGGTCGATCTGGCGGCCGCGATCGCGCGAGCCAAGGGTCTCGATGCCAAGGACGCCGCGGCCGCGGGCCGTATCAGCCTCGGCCTTTTCTTTGCCGAGACCGGCGGCAAGCAAAATGCGGGGAATGCGCGGTCGAACACCTACAAGGGGAGCCTGCAGACCGGTCCGTCCGAAGACCGCAACGGCCGAAGGAAGTGGGCAGCGATCAAGGGATCAATCGCGGCCCTCGATCCTGCACTGAGCGGTCGTGACGACAAAGAAGAGGCGCGGGCCGGCAACCTTGATCACAGGTTCAATCACTGGACCGCCGTGCGGGACGCCCTCATGAACGCACACGCGGATATTTTCCCGGAGATCCCCGCGATTTTGAAAGCCCTGCCGGATCCGATCGATCAAATGAAGCTGTTTGAGCTGATCCAGATCATTCCGACGCCGACCAGGGCCGCACTCAGGTCGGGCAACCTCGTCGGTTACAGAATTTCCGATGCCAGGATCATGCGATACTTGCGCAACAACAGCATCTTCGCTTACGGCCGGGCCGACCGGGCAAGAACATCTGCGACCTTCCGCGAGATCCTCGATGCGATGTGGCTGTTCAACGCCAAGTTCGAGCAGGCGCTTGCCAGGTTCAAGGAGATCAAGGCGGGCAAACCGGGCTGATCGGTTGCGGAGAGACCCCAGCCCTCCCCGCAAGCGCAGGGCTATCGCAATGCCGCTTGGCGACCGGACAAGTGCTTGGCCTCGTGGTTCGAGACGCGCCGCAAGCGGCGCTCCTCACCATGAGGGTCTACTATTGTGCCGCAAA
>NZ_JASAUT010000120.1:0-8899 GCF_029952935.1 Bradyrhizobium sp. Mp19
CAAAGAAAACCCCAAGCTGCTCACGCGCTGGCAACGGGAATGATCCAACCAGCCTGCGGCCTACGCCGGATGCGTACCTAACTTCCTGCTCTCTGGTCATAGCTCGGTCTCCGCTCTTTTCGGACAGCTGCCGCAGACTTGCCGACGCCTTCGATGAGCTTGCGAATTTCCTCTGAATGCCAAACCCATGTCCGGCATTCCGGGCCGGCTGGCGAATGCAGGTTATCCTTTCTTATTAACGGAAGCCCAGTCACCTCGTTCCTATAGGAACGACTGGCGAGCTGATTTGAGCGTCCAGGGGACAGGAGGTACATTCATGGGACAAGCAGTATGGAAACGACCTGGCTCGCCTTGGAAGAAAGGGCCCACGCAAATCTAACCCAAAATACAAGCTTCGCTCGCGTCAGCCAGGGACTGAGAAGGAAGTGAAGCGGCTTCGGTCACTGGCGAAAGTGAACACACCCACTGGGGTCATCAGCTTGAAGATGGAGCGGCCGCCCGGCTCGATCGCCAGCAAGGCGCGGCGCGAGGGTATCTCACTGAAGCCCCAGCAACCGCTCTCCCTACAATCGGCGGAAGACGAAGACGACCAAGCCAGGCCCGCGCTAGCTTTTACTGGGAGGGGTCTCATCGAATAGTCCACTCACATCCGGCTGCTCGATCCCTGCATCGATATCCGTCGAGCGTTGCATTTGCACCGCATACCGGCGCCGCACATGCAGCCCGCGGGTTCGTCGGTCCAGGCCAGGCGTGGATGGTTCTCGCAAACCCAGCCGAGACCATGACAAATTGGACAATTCGGGTTGGTCACAGCGTGTCGGGGGTTCGCAGCGGAGAGCTTTTATCCTCGTTGATCAATTCCTGCTCGGCCAAGTGCCAGAACTCCTCATCTCGTCCTTCGGGTTTGCCGGCCTTTTCCCAGAGCTGGTAGGCACGGGCCGCTACGGCTTCATCAATCCGCTTGTTCATCGGACTTCTCCTAATCCTCAACGAGCGGGACCTTCTTGCGTTCCTACTTCCTCGACAGGCCCTTGAACGAACTTGCTCGTAGCAGCCCTTCTGACGTGACGTCGCGATATTCGATGTCGGCGACGAACGATGGTTCAACCCAGGTAGCCTTCGGTTTCCTAACTGGCTTGGTGAGCTTGGACTTCGGGCTCACGACTGTATCGAGCTGCTTTCGGATTTGGCTGGATACGGTCCGCGACCAGCCGGTGCCGACCTTGCCCATGTAGACCAGCTCCTTGCCCTGCTGCTCGGCCAGGTACAGCGCTGCAATGCCCGTCGGATCCTTGATGAAGCCGACGACGGGAAACTTCTCGCGCTGCACCGTCTTCACCTTCACCCAGGCGTCAGTTCTCTCCGAGCGGTAGGGCGCATCCGCGTTTTTCGAAATGATGCCCTCGTACTTGAGCTTGCGCGCATGCTCAAACAGCTGCTGGCCATCGCCAATCAGGTGCTCGCTAAAAAGTACGGGTGGCTCAAGCTGATAGGAATCGAACAGTCCTCGCAGCATCGCCTTGCGCTCAATCTGCGGCCGCTTGCGCAAGTCTTGCCCGTCGAGCCACAGGAGATCGAAGGCGTAGTACAGCAAGCGGTCCTGGTCGCTTCTGGCGAGTTCTGCTTGCAGCTCGGAGAAGTTGGTCCGACCCTCATGGACGACAACAACCTCGCCGTCGATGATTGCCTCTCCGGGAATGTCAAACGCACCGGCAATGACGGAGAATCTTTTGATCCAGTTCAGGCCGTTGCGAGTGAACGCTTTGGCCTTGCCGCGATCAAGGTGAAATTGGATGCGGTAGCCGTCGTATTTGATCTCGTGAATCCACTTGTCCCCTGATGGAGCCTTGCTCCGCAGGGTCGCGAGCTGGGGCTTAATGAACCCTGGCATCTCGATACGCTTGGACAAAGAACTCAACTCACAAAAAGCCCGCCGCTGGGATCCAACGACGGACAGCGTACACAGTTACTGCTTCCACGCCTTGCAAACGCTGGCGTGGCTGTGGCGTTCCTTTCCCTTGCCCGCTCGTATCCGTGTTTTTACGGAATCTGCTTTCAGCGCTCGCAGGACATATCGCGGGTGCTGGAGCTTTTTTCATTAAGGTCGATTTTTTCAGCATTTCCGGTAGGGGCCGTTCGCGTGACGCGGCCCCTTTTAGCTTTGCGAGGGTCCCATTTCCTTACGAGACATCGCTCTTCCTGCTGGGCCGATGCTGTACGGCCGGTTCAGAAAGAATTCGCGATTGCCGAGAGCGGCTTCGGCGTACTGGTCGATGGCGACCTGGATGGCCTGGATGTGGTGATAGCACCAGCCTTCCCGGCAAGAGAGCTGCCGGACTTCGTTCAGGGCTTTGACGAACGGCGGTGGATTTTTCCAATCGTCGAACCACTGCGGGCGCTCGCTCACCATTTCCGGCCTCCGAGTACGCGTCCGTTCGGCTTCGGCAGCTGAGCCTTCATCCGGTCCCTGTCGGCACAAAGGGTATCGATCTTGTCGAGCATGCGCTGAAGCAGCGCCTCGGCTGAGCTGGTCGGGATGCCGGCTCTCTGGAGTTGGAGGATTTCCTTGCGCTGGCGGCTGACCTGCACGCGCATGCGCTCGATCTCCGAACGGAGGAATTCGAGGGTGGGCATTGGTTCGCTCTGAAACTTCGGTGAGCCGTCATAAGAACGAAAAGAGAACACCGAGTCAATCCGTCAGAAAGCACGATGGGCCCTCCGACTAGGTTTCGCAGCCGCTTCTCCGACCGAACCAGCGACGCCGGCACTGGACGTTTTCACAAGCGCCGGGAATCGCTATCGGGGCTCGGGGGCAGAGACGCGGGAGCTTGCAAATCGAACTCCGGTCGTTCGGTTCGTCCCTCGGGTGGTTTGAGAGTCGGTCTCGGCGAAATGCTGGCGTTCAACTTCACTCGGCAGCCGTTATGATCCCGTGCGGAATTGGGACTTTTAGCGCATGGAGATAATCGGCGCTGAACTCGGCCACCGTTTCAAGTTCCTCGCGCCGAAGCACGTAGGCGATTTGTCCGCGCCAATCGAGCAATCCCATCTTTCTCAGTTCCTGAACTGTGCGATTGACATGGACGGTTGAGAGGCCACAGGCATCCGCAAGGTCTTGCTGCGTTAAAGGAAGACGGAAGGTGTCGTTATCGAGCAAACCCACCATCTCAAAACGGGTGGCAAGCTCGCAGAACAGATGCGCGACTCTTGGCAGCGCCGCCCTTGAGCCCAGGTTTTCGACCCATTCTCGGTAGATCGCTGCATGGATAAGGGTCTCTCGCCAAAATGCGTTTGTCAGCCCCGGAGATTCCTTCAACATCCGCCGGAGATGCGAATGGGATATGAAGGCCACAGTCGAGGTCCCCTCGCTGCAGAGATCGTGATCCAAAACGGGCAGATGCAGCGTATGGAGATCAGGTACGTCCCCCGGTACGTAGATGGACGATATTTGATTGCGTTCGGAAACAACCCTTCGACGCGACAGCAATCCAGTCATCACGACGGCACAATGCACGGGCACGTCGCCTTGCCGTGCGATGCGGTCGCCGTCTCCAAACGTTTTGATGATATGAGGCAGCTGTTCGAGCCGGACCTTATCCTGCTCGGACAACTCAACGACGGACAGCAAACGCGCGATTAGCTTGCGGTGCGGCATCAGACACTCCCTCCTTCGCAGGCGGGAGCACGAGAGTGTTCTCTCAGTCACCAGCGCCCACAGAAAAGGCCTTAGCCGATGATGCACAAGCAACGCCAGAAATGGAACTAAGTTCCCGCTCCGTGAACCATCAGTTGAGTGTTTGCACCGCGAGAAAGTAGGATTTCTCGCTGTAACAAATTGATACAGAAAGTGCGCTCCGCCGGGCGCAAGATTCACCTCGGTTATTTCGGGAACCCAACTTTGCCAACATTCTCAATGGCATGGGCAGGTGATTTTCATTTCCTATTTTTACAGCCCTAAAATGACGACCGCTGCGTCCTGGCGGACAGCGGTTCGGCAATCAGTCTAGGCCCCAGCCAGTCCCCTCGCTGGGGCCTTTTTTTGGAACAGGGGGCGACCGGCGCGGTTCTAGTCTCGCTTTGATGAGGAGTGGGACGACCCCTCGGCCTCAGTGCTCTTCCCGGGCGCTGGGGCCGCCGTTTTTTGCAGTTTGAGGTTAGCTCACTTTGTTGCGGCTGATCGCGAAGGAAAAGCGGACGGTCATAACGGGGCCGGCGTCGTCCCGAACCTCGATCTCCATTTGCTCAGCGCCGCTACCACTGAGGGTCGCTACGGCATCGCGGGCCATGCCTCCTAAAGATCGCGCAGCCTCGTCCTGTGCCGCGTCCAGATCCCGAAGATCTAGGCCTTCCTCGTCAGGGGTTGTTCCGTTGCCATCTTTTAAATCGAAGTAATACCGAGGCATTGAGCGCGCCCATTCATTTCCGAATATTTCAAAGCGAAATTCGGAGGCGCGTTCCTAGTGGCCCGCTTTTTGAAATGCGAGCGGCCTGTCTAGAAGCACAGGAACAGTCCTCGTTCGGCGGTTGGATCATTGGCGGGTCGCACTGCCCCCGCGGCATTAGGACAACGACGGAAGCCGAGCGCCAGCGACGTGCCCGCCCGCTCGGCTGCCGCTGAATGAGGCTAACAGCCCATCCTTCCGGGATTTCGTCCAGCACGCGATCGACCGCTTCGTCGGGCGAGGTCGCGGCGAGCCAGATTTGGATCTCGCCCTCATCGGTCGTCACACGGACTAGATGAACCTCGGTCGCCTGTTGCATGAGCAATAAAAGCGGAATCGAGAGAGTCGTTTCAACGTTCTTCGCTTAAGTTAAGCTTGGAACTGCGATTAGGGCGCTATCCCTGACATGCCTACTTTAATGCGGACGCGAAGGCCGTGGCGCAAACTCCCTGTAGGTTCAGGCTCGGTCACCACGACGGCGTCGAGTGCAGCTTCATGGCGTTGGCGGCGATATCGTTCGTAGCGCTCATCGCAGGCATAGGCGCCCTGTTGATCGGCTGAGCCTGTCATCTCATGGATTGATCCAACCGCATTGGCCTCGGCGTGTACCCCCTCGCTGAGGCCTTTTTCACAAGGTGCTAAGCGGATTGGCGGGCTCTTCACGGTGGCTAGGGAACCAGTTTTGACCCAGGTTAGTTGAGGGCTGCAAGATCGCGCTCATCGTCAATTTAGCTGGCCTCTCGCTGAGGCCGTTTCTTTGGGATAGCGAGGCCCGCATGGAGCTGGTGGAAGGGTCGTCGCAATCGTGGGGGTGCTCAGCGCGGCGGCCGCGGTTGGGACCGCATATTGGTATGTCATGTCAGAACGGCAGAGGCGATAGGCCCAGTGGCTCTTGGTCAGGCGAACAGGTCTTTGCCTGGCTGAAGCATCCTCACGAACGTCCGGCTCTCGTGGTACTCGAGCCAGCCTTTGCCGATCGCGTGCTGTAGCCCAGCCCAATACTCAGCCGGCGTCGCCTTGTCCTGGTAGAGCATCGGATAGTTGATCTTCTCGATGTAGATCCGGCCGTCCTGAATCGGCTCGAAGGCGCGGGCGTGCTCCATGATCCGGCGTGCGGCTTTCTCGGCGTCGGAGTAGGGGCGATCACCCACGTCTTTCAATTCTCACCTTGGGTTGCTTGGGCAGCACGTGGGTTATTCTCCATCCGTTATAGTCGTAAATCCCAACCCAGTGATGAACAAGCTTTCCGCACTGCCAGCAATTGAAGGTGCCGGATGTATTGGTATGGGTTGCGCTGCGCTCCTGGCTCGCTGAGTAGACGATGCCGCAGCCGATGCAGGTGAAATGAACGGTGACGGGAGGCGTCATAATGCCTCCTAACAATTGAAGCCGGTCAGCGTTCCTCCGATCGGCAAAACCGCCCTTGCTCTTCGGAGGAGCTTTCAAGATCAGAGGAGCCCCTAAGTGGCCACCGGCCTGCGGAAGAGGAATGGCGACCGTGGAGCATGACACCGACGAAGAGTGCCGCGAACGGTTCCTCTTCGAGTGCTTCAATTGCGGAGACTGCCTGCCGATGGAAGAAGAAAGTTCGCACAATACAAGCTGATAGCCTGAGTGAGATATTCGAACTACATCGCTGTTGCCTAGGTACCGGATTTAGAAGACGGCGACGGCTCCATCATTAACGAAGGAGCCCATCATGGCACGAGCGACGATCTCTCTGGTTTCCGTTCAGAAGCCGACCGCGAACACACCGGTCCTTCAGCGCCGCAACAAGTTTACGTCCAGCATCGAACAGCAGATCACGAAGATCGGGCTGTTCAGGGAGGGAAAGAGAATTTCGAAAGAGGCCTTCTGGGTGGATTCCAGCGGGCTGATTTACTTTCAGTTGCGCTACGGTAAGCAGCCATTGGAGCTGGAGAAAGGCAAGAGCACTCTGAAGGCATCGACGTTTGATGATCTCGTCGAACAGCTGGACCAGATCAAGACGATCGCTGTCGCCGGCGGCTTGGACGAGGCACTCTCCGCCTGCGCGAATGCTGTGCGGTCGAACTTCAAGACAGCGAAGGATAAGAAGGCCGGCAAGGGCTAGCTCATCATAGTAGCTGAATGTCAAGGTCTGCACCTCACTCCCACTACCCGATCACTGCGGCGCTCTGTTTCGCTTTCAGCGTGACAGCAGCGCCGTACGTTGTGTTCGTTTCGATCGACTCAGGGAGTCCGCTCCTTCGCGCTCTGGCTTTCCTCTCGGGTCCGCTCTCGCTCCTGCTTTGGATCGTTTTGACGATCAGGTCGCTTCATCTTCTTCGGCTTGCCTACTGGGCACTGACTTCGACCTATGTGTCACTTCTTTCCGAAGGAGCGGCTATCGGACTGGCCTGTCTTGCAGTTGCTCTCCAGCCGAACAGATCAGATTCGGCACCCAACGCCACCGCTCTGTACGCGGCCGGGCTAATTGCACTTGGCGGGCTGTGCTGGTGCGGCTGGTACAACTGGAGGAGAACGGGAAGCGCCTTGCTAGCCTTGAGCGTCACCGTGCTGCAAATCACAACGAGCAGCTTAATCGTGTCGCTTCTGATGCTCCGCTGTCGTCCCCCGGAGAGGGTGGATTAGGTCTTCCTGGCTGTTTTCCGGACGGGACGCTGGAGGAAGTCTGCCGGCTCGACCTGAAGGACCGCCGAAAGCTTCACCAGTATTTCCAGACCGACCCAGGTCGCTCCCTTCTCCAGTTTGCTGATGTAGGTGCGATTGATGTCGGCCTCATACGCCAGCGTCTCCTGCGAGAAACCTCGTTCTCGCCGAATCCTCCGCAAGTTCGCTGCGACCACCTGGCGCCAATCCATGGGCCAAAGTGATCAGTCTGTCGCTTATTGACCCACCGCTTTAAATCGACAAAATGACGCCCATACCGGGGAGATCATAATGAAAAGATCATTGATTCTGATCGCTGTTTTGGGAGTCTGCCTCGACAGCGCTCAAGCACAGTTCACAAACTTTAGCGATGGACCGGGCCGCTCAGGCGGTCGTCAGGTAAACCGTGAGCCGACCAACGCCAAGTCCGCATGGGAGCGGCTTCCCGGTGCCGTCTTGTCATGCGTCGATGCAGCCCTTCAGCGAGATCGTTCCAGTCTCAATGATCTAATTCGGCAAAACGTTTATCCCAATGATCCGCATTACAGCCTGGCAATTGCGAAGTGCGAACGAGACCTGCAGCCGAAGGTCCAAGATTCATCCGAGCTGGTGCGGTCTCCGGAATGGAATACGTATTCGATAGAGAAGCGTTTCGCCTACTTCCTTGAAACGTTCTGGGTAGATCGCCGCCTGTCGAATGCGAACTGCACTGACGTTGCCATCCGCGGCAAAAGCTATTTCGATCGGAAAGCATGTATCGTTACTAAGGGCTTCTGGTTCGAAACAGCGAGTCCAGAACGATGCAAGTTAGTCGTTCGAGAGCGCACGCCCCTGATGAGCGAGTCGGCCAAGTCCTGGGACGGCAAGGTCATAGGAAAGATTATCGTAGGTCGCGAAGTCACATTTGACCTAAGGACCCTCGATGAACCTCTGATACGGAAAAATGCGGCGTCTGGCCTCGATCTGTATTTCGAAATGACTGACCCGCTATCGGTCGTTCGACAAATCGCCCTCTCCAACGAACCAGAGAAGTGGATCGAAGTCCCACCGCCGCCGCTGGCCAGTACAATGAGGCTCACCGGGTCAGACGATGAGAAATACGATGCGTTGACGCGCGCTCGCGTCGCTTGGGCGTCTGAGGCAAACCGTTACGAGATCGACATTTCCGGGTACGAAATTTCTAGCTTCGCAAACAGCCAAGACACCAATTCGGAGGAGGGGCGTCAACGTCTGAACGCCAACCGCATGCGTACGTTCTTGCTGCTATCGACCTCCGGGCACTTTGGTCATGTCGTTCGGCCGTTGAGTCCGGACGCCTCTTCGTTGATGACAGCTGCATTTGTGGAAACCGTCAAAGCGATCCTGGCGCAATGCAAAAAATAGAAAGCGGAGCCGCATTGCAATGCGCAGGAGGGGGATGTGAGAAAAGCCATAGGAACTACCATCATAATCGTTTTCGTCACGTATTTCTTTTTCGGCTCGACACCGTTTGTTCAGGTGGCTGAGTTTGCAAAAGGGCTCGTTGATGAGGTGACGGGCTCGCGCTCGTTCCAGCTAAGTGGTCCGGATTTCAAGGTGCGACATCGCGTACAAGAGGTCGAGACCAATTGCAGATACAACCCGACCGGAACGCAGTGCCTCCAGCACGATCACGCTTCGGTTCGGAGCCTATCCATCCAGTCAGCGAACGATTATCCAGTCCTTCTCAAGGAGATCGTGATCAACGAGAAGCCACAGTGCTCAGTTAAGCTGCCGCGCGGCAATCAGGGTGACAGTGCGCATTGCCTCGCCTTAATTGTTACCGGATCCTAAGCCGTTGCCTCACG
>NZ_JASAUT010000121.1:0-8846 GCF_029952935.1 Bradyrhizobium sp. Mp19
GCGATCATCATCGCGCCGCGACACTGACTCGCCATCCTGATCGCCGCGCTCTTCCGACCCAGATCGTCGCGCTATAGCGAAAACACCTTCAGCCGAAGTCGATCCGATCTGTATTGGCTCAAATCCGTCCGATCGTCAGCTTTTCGAACGCTAATGCGCCCAGCATGAGCGTGCGGATGTCTGGACGGCGGCGCCTGCTCCCGACCGCAACGGACGTGGGCAACCAGCCACGCTAGGCGCGAGCGGAAGTTGGTAAGCGCCAGTTTTGACGGGGGCTCGAGGGCTTAAAGGTCGACACGAGCTTCCGAACCAACTGCGTCGGAGCCGCAGGCATGAATACGAGCCGAGAGCCCGACTCACCAGAACCGCCTACGGACGCGATCGGCTTTCAGCAGCGGCTCAGTGGCGCGCATGCCAGGCCGTGTGGACTCTTGGTATTTCGCTGAGCCGCCAATGCCTGACCAATTTTCTGAAAGGACGCGTAACTAATGATTTAGTATATTCATCTTGGCGGGAGGCCAAGATGGCCAAGATAGTCGACAGCCTGCCAGAAAGGACGTTGCCAGGTGCTCCTGCCGTTGGCGACGTCGCGAAGGTCTGCTGGCGGCGGACTATGTCCGCGCTCCGCGGGCTGCTATGGAATGCTTACCCAGTGGGCGCTCGCCGTGTAATTGTCCAGATCAGAGGCCCGCGTCCATCGACGGTTTGATACGAACGAACCCCTCTTGTCGAAATTCGGCTGTGTGGGGCATACCCAGCATGGTGAAACTTGTGGTCCGGGAGTTATTGCTAGGCAAGAGGCCGGCCCTCCTTAGTATGTTGATCTGGGCATCCGAGGCCGTATGGGGACAGAAGACCCAGTGGTCGGCTATGAAACGCTCGTCCTCGGGAATGAAATTTGTGAGCTCCGACAGCGCAGCCCCGGCGGACGAGGATGGCCCGGCTTGCGAAGGTCCGGCCTGAGACGGTCCAGCCTGCGATGACCCGGCTTCCACATTCTGCCAAATTAGATCAGGATCAAACTCTGGGAGTTCCGCGATGGCTTGAGCGATCGGCTGCTGCGAGCCTGGCTGTGGAGAGCTTTCTCTGGCGGCCACCAATGGCCCGGGGGAGGGCGCAGCCGGCGCATATAGATCATCCTCCCGATCCAACAGTGATGAATAGGGATGCCCCGACTCCAAATATTGCGAATAGGGATGCCGGGCGTCCAGATATGGCGAGTAGGCTTTGCCCTGCTGCACGGGAGATCCCGCAGCAGGTGGCAGAGCACTATCTTCGACCTCGCGCAGCTGGTGCTCAAAGCCCGCTGGACCCGCGGGCGCTGATGGTGAATCGGGCTGCGGGCTTGTGTTCGTTGGGCTGATTGAGTTGAAATCCATCCTGCTCCTCCTTTGAAAGTTTGGCTCGAGCCATAGTTCGACGAAGGCCATTTGCATTGCGACCTCCAGAGAACTGTTTCGAAGGCTCGTGTGGAGTGCACCCTCCGAGCCGCCGGCAGAGCATCGGGTGTTCGATGTGCATCTCCATTAAGATGGATAGGCGGCATCGCCCTCTAGACATCCGCTCTCTCATGCTAAGAGAGTTAGCTTTCGAGAAGCTGACGAGCGTCAAGAGGATTCGCAATGAGCCAATGGAGAAGGCATTGACCTTCGCCACAAGCTGCTTCGCATTTTCAATTCATCTCTGCTTGGCGCAGACTTGCGCACGATGCTGTCCTGACGCGGCGCGTCCCCTGCAGTATCTCTCCAGCAGGCGGTCGAGGCTCATCCTGGTGTCGATCAGGATCTGATATGCCAGGATGAGGATGCCGGCCCTTCGCTGGACCGTGGCATGCCTAGCCGTCGCATGCCGGGCTATCGCTTGCAGGGCCATTGCAGGCCGGACCCCACGCTCGACCCTTGCAGCCGGACCGTCTCAGCCAGGTCCTTCCGAAGCCGCACCACCAGAACTGTCCGAGTTCCATATGTTGGACGGACGTCTCGCCAAGGATTACTGGGTTTTCATTGGCCAAACAGCCACAGGCGCTCAGATCGATATGCTGGAGTGCAGCGGAGTGAGACCGAGCAAGGACCGCCACAAAGGTTTTCACTCTTCTCGGGGTGCCCACACAGCCGAACGCAGAGCAGAGGGCTTCATTCGTCTCACGCCATCGCTGGACTCGATCCCTTGGCCCGAAGCCGGCTGAAGATCGGCCTGCGGACTCTGGGGAAGATCGGCCTCCCCACTAGCAACCATGGCTCGCGCCTCGGCAGGGCCATGTCTCTGGCGCCGACAGATTGAAATTGCGGACGGCAACGGCAGTCGGTGACGGCCCCCGGCCGGCGAAAAATTGCCAAGCTCCCACTTTAAGGCCCAATCGATCAGTGCAGAGACCTGGTCACGTCAAGATAGATGCACGGCGAGAGACAAACGATCACCAGTGCGCCCTCTTCTCACTTTTGCCTTCTCCGCCCTGCACTTTATATGAACCGACGCCGCGGAGTCGGCCACCTTGACCATCACGCGTGATTGTCACGTACACAGCCGCCGGCCCGCAGCATTCAAGTCAGGTTTTTCCGCGTCCCTTTGGCTAAGGTGCGTAAAACAGTTTCCGTCCGCCCTTCCCAAAAGGACGGCTAGCGTGCAACCAATTCTTCTTAAGCCGCATTGCAGGCGGCCTTAGCGCAAACCGCGTGGACATCGGTTACGTCGCGCGCCTCGTGAAACCGGGATTGAGTTCATTTGCGCATCGGCACATCAACGGGCGCAGTTTTCTTCGATCGGTTGCCCGATACCGCGCTGCCTCTGCTCATCCCAGCCGGAGCGTTTTTGATGAACTCCGATACTGGCGGACACCTTAGGTGTGCTCAACACCTCCACTTTGGCACGTCCATCCCAAAGGCCCGCGACCATGATTTCGAGCGGCATAGATCAAGGTCCGCTGCGGCCCCGCAAGCAGCGGCAGAGCCGACTTTCGCAAACGTCCGAAAATGCGGGGGCGCTCCAAAGCGCCGTTCCGTCTGGCTACGTCCGGCCGAAAGCTGCCCACACCCCGTCTTCGCCGTCCCAGCTGCCGCGGCTCGCCGCCTTGGAGTACTCGGTGGCGCGCTGCTCGAAGAAATTAGCGTGCTCGACGCCATTGAGAATCTCGACGAGCCAAGGCAGCGGATGCGCCTTGAGCTGGGTGAACCCGCCCTCCTTGGCTTCGAAGAAGCCGAAGACCGGGGCAATCCGCAACTGGGTCAGTCGCCAGTCGGCGACATAGCGGACGTAAGTGTGGATCTGCTCAGGCCTCATGCCCTCGATCTTGCCGAGGCCGAAGGCGAGGTCGACGAAATTCTCCTCCAGCTTCACCATGGTTTTGGCGACGTCGACGATATCGTCACGGACGGAGCGCGTCACCGCGCCGGTTTCTCGGTTCCATTCGTGAAACAGCTTGATAATGCCCTCACAATGCAGGCTCTCGTCGCGAACCGACCAGCTTACGATCTGTCCCATGCCGTTCATCTTGTTGTGGCGGGGGAAATTGAGCAGCATCGCGAAGCTCGCGAACAACGCCATGCCTTCGGTGAAGGCGCCGAACATCGCCAAGGTCCTGGCGACATCGGCTACTGTGTCGACGCCGAACTCGTGCATGTAGTCCGCCTTGGCACGCATCTCGGAATAGCCGCGAAATGCCTCGAACTCGGTCTTGGGCATGCCGAGCGTTTTGAGCAGCAGCGCATAGGCGTCGATGTGGACCGTCTCCATATTAGTGAAGGCCGCCATCATCATCTGGACGGTGAGCGGCTGGAAGATCGGGATGTAGCGCTTAAGATAGTTATCGCCGACTTCGATGTCCGATTGGGTGAAGAAACGGAAGATCTGAGTGAGCAGCGCGCGCTCACTGTCGGTAACGCGGTCCGATGCCCAATCCTTGAGGTCGGCACCAAGCGGCACCTACTCGCCCATCCAATGGGTCTGCTGCTGGCGCTTCCAGAACTCGTAAGCCCAGGCGTAGCGATCGACGTCATAGCTGCCGGTCGAGTCGAGGAGGCCGACGCACCGTTTGCCGATCAGTGTGCGCGGATCGACGGATGAGAGATCGATCACTGACATGCGAGGCACTCCTCATAGTCAGTGTGCCGCTGCGGCTGCGGCGGCGCCGCGTTGTCGCCGTCAGCGATGTTGCCGGCGAACGCCGCGCGCGAGATCGATTTTGAACGGCAGTAGTAGAGGCTCTTCACCCCGCGCTTCCATGCCGTCCAATGCAGCATGTGAAGGTCCCACTTATCGACGTCGGCCGGCAGATAGAGGTTAATCGACTGGCTCTGGCAAATGAACGCGGCGCGGTCGGCGGCAAGCTCGACGATCCAGCGCTGGTCGATTTCGAAGGCGGTGCGAAAGACCGCTTTTTCGTGTTCCGACAGGGTGTCGAGATGGGCGACTGAACCCTCGTGCGCGATGATCGACTGCCAGGTCGCCGAAGTATCTGCGCCCTTGGCGGCCAGCAGCTTGGCGAGATGCGGATTACGCACCGAGATGGCACCGGACAAGGTCTTATGGGTGTAGATGTTGGCCGGGATCGGCTCGACGCAAGCGCTAGTCCCGCCGCAGATGATGCTGATCGAGGCGGTTGGCGCGATCGCGATCTTATGGCTGAAGCGCGCCATCACACCGCGTTCCAGTGCATCCGGGCACGGCCCACGCTCGCGCGCGAGCGTCACGGATGCCGCGTCGGCATCGCGACGGATTTTCCGGAACATGTTCAGATTGAACGACTTGGCCACGACACTTTCCATCGGAATGCCCTTGGCCTGCAGGAACGAATGGAAGCCCATGACGCCGAGGCCGACGGAGCGCTCACGCAAGGCGGCGTAGCGGGCACGCTTCATGCCGTCCGGCGCCACCGTGATGAAGTGGGTCAGCACGTTGTCGAGGAAGCGCATGACGTCCTCGATGAAGCCTGGCTTCTCATTCCACTGATCCCAGGTCTCGAGGTTGAGCGACGACAGGCAGCACACCGCGGTGCGCTCCTCGCCGCGATGATCGATGCCGGTCGGCAGGGTAATTTCGCTGCACAGGTTGGAGGTAGAGACCTTGAGGCCGAGCTCGCGCTGGTGCTTGGGGAGCGACCGGTTCACGGTGTCAATAAACAACAAGTAAGGCTCGCCGGTCTGCAGCCGGTTCTCCAGGATGCGTTGCCACAGTTGGCGGGCGTCGATCTCGCGGATGACATCGTTGGTCCTCGGGCTGCGCAGAGCGAACGCGGTGCCGGCGCCCACGGCACGCATGAACGCGTCGGTAACGTTGATCCCGTGGTGCAGGTTGAGACTCTTGCGGTTGAAGTCGCCGGACGCCTTGCGAATCTCGAGGAACTCCTCGATCTCGGGATGGTGGATATCGAGATAGACCGCCGCAGAGCCGCGCCGCAACGAGCCCTGGCTGATCGCCAATGTCAGGCCGTCCATGACGTGGATGAACGGGATGATACCCGAGGTAACGCCGCCCTTCACCTTCTCGCCGATCGAGCGAACGTTGCCCCAGTAGGTGCCGATGCCGCCGCCGTTAGAGGCAAGCCAGACATTCTCGTTCCAGGTGCCGACGATGCCTTCGAGCGAGTCCGACACCGAGTTAAGGAAGCATGAGATCGGCAGACCGCGCGTGGTGCCGCCGTTGGACAGCACCGGTGTGGCCGGCATGAACCACAGCCGAGACATCGCATCATAGAGACGTTGGGCATGCGCAACATCATCCGCGAAGGCGCAAGACACCCGCGCGAACATGTCCTGGAGCAATTCGCCGGCGAGCAGGTAACGGTCGGTCACCGTCAGCTTGCCGAACGGCGTCAACAGGTCGTCGCGCGTCCGATCGAGCTTGAGATCGGCCCGCCTTGGCGATGGAGCAAGGGGGCGCGGCAGCGGAGCCGGCGATGGCAAGACAAGACCCGACTCAGGCGGGGTAGGCCTTGCCTGCGCTGGGCGCGGCTGCACATGCGGCGGCTCAATGAGATGACCCTGCTGATCGAAATTGTAAGACGGCGACATCGGCAACCCCGCGATGTTGGGCGCGGGCCGGCGCGGACGACTTGCGAGGAATCCGGGCAAATGTCCCCGGCTGCAAGCGACCCACCGGGACACCCCGCCCGAGGACTTTCATTCGGTCGCGGCAGGTCTCCTGGCTCGCGGGTCACTGCGGCCATCGGCCTTCCCGGCGCTGTGTCGCGCCAGTGACCATGATGACAACCGCTCGCCGCTTACAGTTGCGGGGGCAGCCCCGGAGTTGCCGTTTTGGCGCACCGGGTTCCCTCTTAGCTTCCACCCTACAAGATGTGGGGAACGGAAGACCGTGACTGACTATAGATAGGTCTACGCGCCGGGATTCGTCAATTGGAGAGATCAAGATTTAGAAGGCAAAAACATACCGACCGCCCGGACCACTCTATCGCCGCTGTCACTTCTTGCTGCAGAGATGCCTTGGGCTGCCTTTCAGTTTCCGTTAAGCTTGCGCATAGTCGAGGAAATTCTGACCCACGTGTCGCATTGATGCGATCTATGAAACCGCGCGTCAGCAGAGAGGGAATTCGGCAAGGCGCTCTCCGATCTGAATCGCAGCGCTCGCCGCGACAAATGGCATCTGGACGAATCGTTATCCATCGTCGGCGAACAACATTGGCCCTGGCGCGCCTTCGACCAGAATGGCCTTGTTTTTCGACGTCTTGATCCAGCGCCGAAGAGACTCGCGCGCTGCACAGTGGTCCTTAACTGTCAGGGCTCCAGCGCAACGTGCAAGCCCTCGTTGCTTTCAACATGAACGTAACGGGGTCCAATCGGCCGTCCCCTGCCGCTGGCGACGGTGACAACGTCTTCCAGAGGCGTGGCCCGCGCATCCGCCTCTGGGCGAGACAAGATCAGATCCGCATGCAACAGCCCTTCTGATTCGAGGCCGGTCGCATCCACGCCAAGGGCCGCCAAGCTGGCCAAACAACTTTCAAACTCTTCAGCATCGCGAAAGCGACGCTGGATAAACGTCGCGCCGGTAAGACGTTCTGTCACAAGACCACGCTTTGCAAACGCTTCGGCCAACGATTCAAATGGGAACATTCGTAGCACAAAGGAGATGATCCATGGTTGCTTCTCTGTCGCATCGAGAATCTCGCTGAACGTCTTCTCGGTAACGTAGCCGATGCATCCGGTTGACATGATAACATCCACGGAGCGGAGAATGCGCGCGCTATCCGTCGATAGCGCCTCCTTTTCAAGGTCAGCGACGATGCCCTGCTCCAAGAGGCCAACACTCTTTGCATAGCTGATCGCCTGTACCGACACGTCGAGGCCGATAAAGCGCGCCAACCCGACATCAGGCCAGGCTGCATAAAAATTGCGATCGAGACTCACCAGTGTTTCAGAACTGATCGCCCTCATCTCACGCCGGGCGTAGCGGTGACGCAAGCCCCCGAAGGTCAGCGGAAAGCGATGCACTGCTGCGTTGATGCCGTATGAACATCCAACGTCGAGCACGACGGGCTTAAGGCCGGTTGCCGAAGCTTTCGCTGCCAGGATTTGGCGCACAACCGGCTCAGCCACGTCCGGAATCATATAATCTAGGTCTCCGAGGATCGAGAAATATGCCCTCGGATCATCAGAAGCATAAATATTATGGAATATAGCTTTAGACCGATTAATACGCGAAAAATCCATCCGCAACACAGTTCCTCCCATCTCATTTGCAAGCGAGTCGACGACAGTGCCTTCGTACTCGCCCGCACTTTGGTATACAGGTCGGTCTTACACCCGCCGATGCGACAGCAGAAGCGGCAAGCGGACAAGAGCATCCGCCTGCGTAAGATTTTCATGAAACTGGTCCCGCACCGATGAACAGCCGCTGGAGATACATTCGGCCGAGTTGAGAGCGGGTCGAGGCAACGGCAGGCAACATGAGAAGAACCGTTTCTGTCGCGTGATAAGATTGGCAGCATTCGTGAGCGCGAATCGGCCAGCACCTTAGAGAAGCGAGCTGACCGAAAGCTGACGAGCGTTCGTTACCCGATGACCGCGGCAGGTTTCCATTTAGGAAGAAGCATCGGCCTCCAACTTGGGACGAATTTTGGTGTCGATCCTGTCGTGAAAATAGCAGGTATACTCATCCGATCTCGGAGGCTGCATCTTGAAGAAAGTGCTATGTGTTCCTGTTTTCACCTGCCTGACGTCGCCAGGACGCTCGGCGCGCCGCTGACGCTGCCATCGACGCCTTACAGTTACATGTTCTGGATCAGGACCTCGCGACCGCACTACAGGAATTCGGTCACAATCGGAATATCCGGGTCAATGTAAGTACTGGGGTGAAGGGGCGGATTCGCGGGCGGCTACCGGAACTCCCACCGCGAGAATTTCTCGACCGCTTGATCAAGCTCTATAATTTTCAATGGTACTACGATGGGCGGGTGCTTTACGTATCCGACGCGCACAAGGCGCAAAGCCGACTACTGATCTTGAATCCGATCAGCTTTGATGCATTCAGAGACGGCAAAGCCGTCGCGTATCGCAACGACGCCACAGGCTTCGAGCAACAGCTGTCCGAGCTAGGAGGTAGCGGCATCCTACATCGCAGCTTGCGATTTTTTTTGATGCGAACCTTTGAACTGCTCTAAAAGACTCGTCATACGGATGAAATTCGACGTTTAAGGATGAGAGACGTTCCCGCTGTGAGGAGTAACACGGGCCTCAACCGGCAATAAGCAGACATGCGCGGTCAATCCAAGGAGCTTTGAGCAGAAACTGACGGGACCGCATGAAGCGGACGAATCTAACTAACTAGTACCCGGAATCAGAGCTGAGTGATACGGCGGCCTTTGAAACGGCGTTGACGGACCTTTTTCTTGGTCCAGA